>NZ_CADFEO010000009.1:0-311490 GCF_902833075.1 Burkholderia sp. BCC0405 | reverse complement strand
GGATCTCGACAAAAAGCTCATGCGCTACATCCGCCAATACAACAAGCAGGCCGCCCCGTTGAAGTGGAAGTACTCCGATCCAACTCGACGCATCCGGTGCAATTCATCCGGTTCAATGGACTAGCGAAACCGATATTGCAACAGCAGATGTCATCAGCGACATGCCGCAACTCCACATACGCGACCCTCGCGGAGCAATAGCCACGCCCAAGCCCAAGGTGACTGCTGCCGCGATAAGCAAACTCATAGGACGACCATTCGGCATCACGTACGCAAAAAATCCGGTTCTTGCCATCGAGTATGATATAGCCCAATAATGCAAAGCCGATGATGCTGCGAGTAGACCAAAGGATGCCGATACCCGTGCAGTGGGCCTATTCTCGATGTACAGATGTGACAAGTACTCCGTGCTGAGCCTGTTGTACATCAATGGAAAAATAATCGCGGCAAGGGGTAACGAAACAACAACACTAACCCATGTGGAAAGTACGAGCGTCGACAGGCTTCCTATGCACCAAATTGCCACGTCGAGCGTGCGCCCCCATGGCCGATGGAATGCAAGTGCGACGTTGGCGACCACTCCTATGATCACTACCGCAAGCGAAATACCCTGAATAGTCCAAAGTTGCCACGACCAGGATATGCGAATGCTTGATGACTTATCGTTAAAGATAAACATCCCAATTGAGAAAAACTGCAGGATACTCGTGAAATTTTTCAGGATGCCATGGTATGCAATCACACGAATCGTCGTGTATCGGCGCGTGGCCGATGCTGTAGAACTAGTTGTGGACATGACACGTATTGATTCAATAACTGTCAAAATCGGGTACCAGCGTGACAACCACCGAACCCACCACCATTGCTCGCCGCGCCGCCGCATCCGAAGATTCCACAGCCACCAAGCAGCGATAGCGCCTCCAGCGCTACAGCACCAACAATTTTTCGCAGTCGCATATGTACCTCGTCAATGAAGCGGCCGTGTCGAAAGGATTTCCGATAACGCGACGTGAAGCACGCCCCACGTCAGCAGTATCGCGACGACCAGCCACCTGACTTTCGAGCGCTGGATTCGTGGCGCGGCTGGGTATTCCGTCATGTCGCTGCTGGAACGAATGAAGGTGAGCTTTTTCAGGTCACCAATCCCGCTACTCAATTTCTGCATTGTTAGTCCGCCTACAGCGTCTTGTCCGGCGCATCGTCCGGGTGCCCGTTTAGGATTTCGAGTCGTCTGTTTCGTTCGACCACTACTCGGCGCATCGAAAAAAGCCTGCCACACCCTGTGCAATTCCAAACGTGTTGGTCGAATCGTTTCGCGTTGCCAACGCGTCCACAAAACAAGCACGGCGTCTTGGGACCCGGCGTTACGCCGATCTTGATTCGCGCGCTCAAGCTACCGTCCGGTTCAAGCCGGTCCGCCACCTGCTCAAAAATGTCACGCCAAGCCATAATCTGCTCTTCCATTACCGCGAATACTTCCGACAGTTGGCTGTACGGCAACGGCAAGGATAGGTAGCGGATCAAACCACGCATACGTGGCAGGCTTTTCACGCGAACCAACGTGAATGGTGTACCGGTTCGCCGATTGAACATCTTGCGACACGCGGAACAGCGAAACATCGGAAACGGATGTGATGGCAGTCTGTTCAGTTCATACGTTCGCATACTGGTGCAGTACCGACAGGCTGGCGCTCGTCCACTTTGCGAATGAATCTCATCGAACTCTTCCGTCAGCCGTCGTGTGAGTTCAAGGTCCTCACGCGCTCCGCCTTCTTCAAAATGCCATTGCGCAGGCATGATCGCTGTCGGCAGTCCGCCGAGCTTCACGCGTGCTTCCCATTTTCCGCTCGGGTCAAGTTCGATCAACCACGAACGTAGCTCCTTGACCCTCGTCGCAATATTCATGGATTCCGTTTTGAGCATCGTCGCAACGGCCGAACGGCTGATCGGTTGCGATAGAAGCGGTAGCAGCGCCTCCATCTTTTGTGCGTGACGCCCATACAGGGGCGTACCGTGCAGCCGGGTGAATTCGCGATTACACGCCCCGCACAAGAAGCGCGGAATTCGGTGACCGCTCAAGGAGTTTCGGTATCCACGGATACCAACGTGCGCTGAGCCGCAATGAAAGCACGGCGGGCGTGGCTCAGAATTCGGCGACAGCAACGCATCGACATGCCGCCGCAAAAAAGCGGTTAGCTCGCGATCTTCCTGCATCGATTGCTGTGCTTGATTTCGCTGCGAAGTCGTCATCAGTTCAACGGCGCGATCGACTCACCTATCACTGCGTTGAGGCATTTCCTTCCGCCGAACACTTCGGCGCAGGCGCGACTTTTACCGAGTCATCCAGTCCGTGACCATCGATGTGTCGAACCTCTATCCAACAACTTTTCTTTTGCCAATCCATAAAGATGTCGTAATCCTGCCCGGGTTGCGGGTTGAACGTAACCCACGGCGCAGAACAGCTCCAATGATAATTCCCAAAGTCGTTATTGACCGACATGCCGATCGCCAACGGCTTCGTGGCAGGAACAACATATTCCCGAATCATATTTTTAAATTGTAACCCCTCCACCGTCATCGTCGGTCGTGGACTTTGCGGCATCCCGATCACTACACTTCGCGATGAATACTTCATCGTGGACAAAAATCCATCACCGACAATAATTGTTTTATCATCCGATCCGAAATCATTCTTGTAACATGATTCCCCCGGACGGAATGCGGCACCACCCGTGCCATTTCCAGTCAATACCCGAATCCGGGCCGACGTTGCAGGGTCGTAAGTCGGCTGTTCCGTGGTTACATGATGAGTCGGCGGTATGATAAGTGCGCAGCCTGCCAACATGGAAACTATGCTTAATCCAAGTGTTGATGTGATCAATTTCACTATTAAATTTCCTTTGTTTTTTATTCAACTACTTGCGTATTAAAACTGCGCTGTCACCTGAAATCCAACCGTCACGCGTGCGGTCGGGAATCCGGATGGCTTGTAGACCGGCGTACCGGCGAACAGGTCGTAGCCGTAACCGCCGAAGCGCGTTGCAACACTGCCTTTAACGCCGATCACTGCTCCGGCCAGTTGCGTACCGACCAGCGCGACAGGCTGCGGTCCCCAAACGCGGCCGTAATCGAGTCCTGCATAAATCGCCTGCCCCGTCTGTCCGATGGGCATCTGCAGTTCGTTACGCCAGTAGAAGCCGCGCGCCGCTGCCAGCAGCGTTTCGCCGTCGAAACCTCGCACGGTGTAACGGCTGCCGATCGTCAGGTCATCGATGTAGTACAACGTGTTGCCGGTATATTGGCCGTGAAAGGTCGTCACATAGCGGAACGGCTGTTGCGCGATCGCGAACGGCACGGACAGGTTCGCATCCAGCACGGCCATTTTGTAGCGGTACGTCGGACCACCGTCCGTTGCCAATACATCATCCTGTGCGCCAAACGTGCCGACACCTTGCCTGTACGCAAGCGTGCCATCGAACTGCGCGCCGCCGAAATAGTGGCGATCGGTCAGCCCGAATTCAACGAACGTATTGTTGCGGCGCTGCTGCGGAATTTCCGTATCTTCGATGAAGCTCTGGCCGAAGCGCCGCGACAAACGAACATAGCCGCCGAATACGTCATTCTGAGTGCGTGCGAGCACGCGGGCGAGCTTGAAATCGACCGTTTTCGAATTGCCGCTGGCAACGAACGATTGATTGACGCCCGCGATTTGCTGGTAGTACGTGTTCGTGTAGGCCGATAACGTCGCGGTCCAGTAGCCCCACGGAATCGAATAGAAACCGTTCCAGCCATGCGAACCAAGGCGCTTGTCACCAAGTTCAAGGTCTTGACTCACACCGACGTTGAAAATGTCGTTCAAGCCCAACGGGTTGTCGATGCCGATCGACAGGTTGCCTTGCAGCTTGCCGGTCGCACGCGTGCCCGAGTTGTCGATCGATGCGACGACAGTCCACGGCTTGCCGCGCTTCACGTCGAGCACAACGTCACTTTCGCCCGGTACGTCGGCTGGAACGATTTGCATCGAAACGTCTTGACTGGTGACCCGCTTCATTTGCTCCAAACCTTGTTCTAGGTCACGCAGGTTCAGCAAGTCGCCGTCGCGCGTCGGAAACGCGGTTTTCCATGTGCCGCGCAGTTTTTCATCAGAGAAGCGTACGTGCCGGATCGTGCCGGGGATCAGTGCAACTTTCAGCGTGCCTGTCGACAGGTCCTGTTCGGGCAGCAGCACGCGCGTCGTGATGTAGCCGCGTGACAAAATATCTTGCGACAACGCTTTTACAAGCACGTCCAGCCCTTGCTTGCCGATGCACTGCCCCGTGTAGTGTTCGAGCCATTCACGCGCGAACGCAAAGCGGTCCATCGGCAACGCGGATTCGCCCTGCGCTTTCACCGTGGCCGGCAACGAATCAGGAACATCGAGCACGAAACGGTCAATCCGAAAGCATGGCGTTTCGGTCGGCAACTGCGGATAGGTTTCGGCGCGCGGCACTTCCGATTGAATGGAAGGCGTGCGCACTTCGGCAGCACGCTGCTGTGCGTCACGCTGCTGCTGTGCCTGCCGATCCTGTTCCGCATTCGCGCGTGCGGCAGCGGCTTGATCGGCGGGCGTTGGAACCTGCTGTGCGTGGACCCCGAGCGATACCAAAGCTGCAATCGATGTAGTGGCTAGTTTTTCTTTTAATTGCATTGCCGATGAACCCTTGATTTACCAATTCGGTCATGCGAATTTTCATTGAAGCCAAAATGGCTTACCCTTGATCGCATCATACTCGGCAAGGGGCTTATTTTTATCACGAGCGAATCCTGAAAGGTCAGATATCACTGTTCTGACGGGTTTGTATATTTTCCAGTTTTCCTCAAAAACCTTCGCCGATTCGACGCAGTATGAAAAATTTTCAAAATATTTACTAAACACATCAGCCAGCGTTGGCAGATCAGGATTAAGCCAACTCCTCTCTCGATCTTCGAGCATGGCGGCATCCCACTCAATGGATGATGCGGCTGGCCTTTGCGCAAAGATTTCGCGCACTCGTACCATTAGATCCGTCGCGCGAGCCAGGTCCTCACGGGGCAGATAACGCCGATACAGACGATCAGTTATTAGACTCCAATCTGTTTCCGGGTGTTCTTGAGCAACATATTGGTCTATGCAAGCGAAAAATAAGACCACATCCGATGCCGGGCCCAACTCACACAAGGAGCTTCCACCGTGAAATCCGATCTTTCGCATGATGTAAATTACCTCTTAAATTCAATTGCATCAGGTTTAATTATACCACCCGACTTATTCACTATACCTTGAATGATGGTGTTTTCCTGTTGCGGCGTTACACTCTGCCCGCGCACGTCGATCACAACCTGCTGCTGCATCCCTTCAGGCAAATTGGCAGCCCGTTGAATTGCCTGATTTGCAACATTGTTAATTAAGCCGCTTGAATTATTTGTAATATTATAATTCTTGACTTCGTAACTAATCGTTCTATCTGCCGTAGATATGTCAGGACGAACGCTCCCTGGCGTTCCATAGGGCACTTCGTCCCCTCCCTTGTAGCTGACCTGAGGATCGTGACCGGGTCCGAGGCCGTTGGTGACGTCAATTTCCGACTGACGCGGCGACGTACGCCCATTGCCGCCATCAGCCAGCAGCGCATTGTCCGGCGTGTTGGAACCGGCCGCCGCTCCGGCTACTTGTCCGCCAGCAGCCTCGACAAGCACGGTCCCGCCGCTTGGGGTCATCGGGCCGCCACCGCCCATTGCTCCCAGCGCGTTGGTAGCGGCAAGATTAACACCTTGTGATATTTGCGTACTGACAGGCTGATGCATGAATTTTGCAAATTCAACTTGCATCATTCCGACAAACTGACTGGCTCCGGAGCTAATGGCATTGCTACCCGTTTGGCGCGCGGACTGAATAGCGTTGTAGAGGTCAATCACCTGCTGTGCAAGGCTAGACGTCTCCTTGTTTGCCGCCTTGTTCTTCGTATCCAGCGCCTGGTTGTACAGGTCGACGTTCGACGCCATCGCCGCACCCGATGAGCCGCCGACCAACGCGCCGCCAACGCCCGCCAAAACATTACCCGCCACATTGCCGAGCAGCGTCGAACCGGTCGCTCCGGCAATCGAATCGCTTACGGCCTCGGTCTGCGGAGCGAGCTTCGACGACAGACCCGCGCCCGCTGCGCCTCCGACCGTAGAGAACACGCTACCGCCGCCCAGCCCGCCAATCAACGCGCCCCCCGCCGTCTGCATCAGTGCGCGCGAATCTCCGCCTTCCGACCATGATTTCGCATCGGACAGCGCTTGCGACGCCGTGGCCGCATATGCCTCAGCGGCGTCGGTGTCGCCCGCCTGAATCGCAGCTTTCGCTGCCGCCGTTGCATCCTTCGCGGTGGAAAGGGCGGCGTCCCGTTTCATATCGGCATACGCCCCGATGCCTTGCGATACCACTTGGCCGGCCGCTTGCGCTGCATTCATCGTGTCGGCTTGCTTATCCAGCAGATTCTGCACGTCCGGCGTCTTCGATACCGTTCCGTTCAGATTCGACGTGTCGCGATTCAGGTTCGCTACGTCCTGCGTTTGACCCGTCGGATTCGTGATTTTGATTGTGCCCGCGCTGACGCCGCTACGCGTCGTCGCATTCTCGTCGCCGCTGTCCGACTGCGAAACCATTGGCGTCACGCCACCCGAGCCGCTGACCGACCCCGGTCCGATTGCCTTGCCGGTGTTGCCCACGCCTACGCCCGCACTGACCCCGTTGCTGTCGGCCGCATAGTGCGAATGATTTTCGATATCGCTGTAAGTCAGCGAACCCGTCGTCAAGGTGTTCTTAGCCGCATCGGCCGTGCTGCCGATATACGCGCCCTTCAAATCGGTGTTGCCCTTGACGGTCACATCGAATCCGCCGCTACCTGCTTGAATGCCGGCCTGTTCGTTCACGCCCGCATAGTTACCGTCCGCATGACCGTTTTGCGCGCTGAAACTTGCGCTTCCACCGCCCATCGTGCTGACGCTGATACCGCCGCCCGTGCTGCTTTGATGTGCCGTGCTGTACGTCGTGTCCTGTACGCTCTGCACGTTCAGGTTGCCGCCAACGTCCGCCTTCACGGTGCGACCGGACACGTTCGAACCGATCACGTTCGTATCGCCGCCACTCAGAAGTGTCACGCTGTTCGCACCCGTCACATGCGAATTGTTTTGCATCACGGCATCGCTGTTGCCGTCGCCGTGCGCGCGCGACATCGCGGCCGACACCCCGATACCGTTCGTCCCGATCGACACGCCGACGCTGGCGCTTGACGACGAATTCGAGCTGCGCGTTGAATCGGTGTTCGTCGTGTTTTGCAGGTCAATCTGATTCTTCGCAACCAGCAACACATCGTTGCCAGACACGTTCGAACCGGCCACGGTGATATTACCGCTGCCCGGCGTACCGTTGCCCGTCGCAATCAGGGAAGCGGTGCCGCCGGCCTTAACGTTCGATCCGACCTGCGTCGTCTGGTTTTCCGACGTGTCGAGTCGGCTATGGCTCGATCCGACACTGATCTGAACACCGATGCTCGGCGTACCGCCGCCCGCCAGTGCGCCGCCGGTCAGCCCAGCCACACCCATCGCAGCATCGCCAGCCGCTGCGATCGCATGCAGGGCCGTTGCACGGCTGTCGCCGGCACCACTCTTTGCCGCCTGCGCTTGCTGATACGCACCGTTGATCGCATCGCCGATGCTGCCCGACAGGCCGAGCGTGACGCCGCTGCTGCTGGTCGTTTCGCTATGCGTCTTGTTGCTCGTATCGGTTGCTGAATCGATCACCACGTTCGCAGCCGTGCCGGTCAGATTCTTTCCAGCAATCAGATCGCTACCCGTCACGTGCAACGTATCGCCCGCCTTGATAGTCAGATCGCCATTAAGCGAACCAATCGTGCTCGCGTTGTTCGTGACGGACGAAGCATGATCCGTATCGGTCTTTTTCTGCGTGCCGATACTTACGCTCAGGCCGCTTGTGCCAATACCCGAATGCGTTTCGTGATAGTAGCTGTCCTGCGAAACCGTATCCTTGGACGTCGTGATATTGACGTTGTTTGCCGCCGCAAGGTTGACATCGTTCGTGCCGACCACCGTGCTGCCTTGGACGGTCAGGTCGCGACCCGATTGAATGTTGACCGTATTGCCCGATACGGTACTGCCGACGCCGACGTTCGCCTGCGTGTTCTGCATCGAATCGGTTTTCGTGCTGCTGACGAAACTACCGCGACTGACCTGCACCGACTGATACGCGTCGTGTTCCTCGCGAGCTTCGTTGATCGTGACGTTACCGGTCGCCGCGATGTTCGCCGCACCGGCGCCATTCTCAACGCCATTTGTCATGCCAGCGGTCAGGGACGAACCCGTGAGCGTCACGTTACCTTTCGACGCGTCGGCACTTGCTGCCGCAAGCGTTGCGTTGCCACCCGCCGTGAATTCCGTGCCAACAGCGTGCTCATCGTAGTTGTGATCGACTTCTTTACGCGTCTTGCTGTCGGCAGCAACGTTATCGAGCTTTGCGGTATCCGTGACCGTCGTTGCCGTCAGATTCCCACCAGCGAGCACCGACAAATCCTTACCCGCGGAAACTGTCGCGCCCTTGAGCGTCGTATCGTTACCGCTTTGCATCCCCAAGCTGCCGCCTGCGGTGATGCCACTCGTTACGTTCGTGGTGCCCGATTGTTCCCAATGATGCTGATCGTTCAGATACATCGATTGGTTCGTCGTGGACTGAACCGTGTCGACGCTGATGTCCCGACCTGCCGTCACCAGCGCGTCGCCGCCAGCCGACAGATTCGCGCCATGAAGCGTAAGGTCGCGACCCGCCTGCGCGGACAAATCGCCCGTTGCCGCAATGGTGCCTTGCTGACCGAGCAACGTTTGGTTGACCTTACTCGCGCCTGATGCACCGCTCACACCAACCGTATCGACCAGCGTCGTATTAACGATATCCCGACCCGCGCTGACAGCGACACGATTGCCCGTAATCATCCCGGATGCATTCACCACATCATTGCTCGCCGATACGACGGTCGTGCCGTTTTTGCTGTCGCTGGAAATCGTGCCGCCGCGATTCAAAATATCCGTTGCGGTCAAGACGGTTTTCGAGCCACCCTTGATGACGCCGGAATTCGTCGCGCTACCGACCGTATGAATTTCGACATCATCCGCCGCGATCAACGCACCAGTCGGTTGCAGATCGTTCGCATGCGTTTGCGCCATATAAACGACCGGGGCCAACACGTGCGTCGTGCTGCCGTCAGGCAGCGTCACGGTCTGGTCAACGAGCCATACGATATCGCTCGTCAAGGCATCCATCTGCGCAGCCGTCAACGCCATCCCCGGCACCAGGCCGAATTCCTTCGCGTAGTTCGCGCCGTTCGTCATCAGGGCGCGATACTCATCCTCGGCGCTTGCATAACCCGGTAGGAACGTACGGCCGGTCAACTGCGTAATCTGGTTACGCACCATTTGCTGCTCATACATCCCGTCACCCAAGCGCTTTTCAATGCTTGCGGGGTTCAGGTTCAACTGACCGAGCATGTAGTCACTCGAAATGAAGTTCGTGTAGCTCGTCAGGCGCGGATCAGTGACGATCAGGTACGGCTGACCGGGTGCGTCGTGAATCGAATACATCCCGCTTGTCGGCAACGTAATCGACAAAGCGCCTGTCGCACTCGCGACCGATTGCAGAGCCGGGACCGTTGTCGTCCCGTTGGCCGCGCCGACCTTGGAAGGATTGCCACCCGACACACCCTGATTGGCCGAATTGCTGCCAAGCGTGCCGCCCGTCGCGCCGGTCGCAGAATTCTGCGCAGCGACGTTCTGGTTGTTGACGCTCTGGCCGGTGATCGACACCGATTGGTTCGCTACGATGGTCCCGCCCGTGCCGCCGATCGCGACCGGCGTATAGACGACGGACGGCTCAACTATCGTACCCCGATCCCGCGAGGTGTCTTCGTTCCACGCATACGTCGAAACGATATTGTCGGTTTGATACTGGTACAGCGTCTGGCCGACGTTGTTCACGATCGTCCCGCCGTAGCTGCCGCTGCCAACAGAGCCGCCTTGTTGCGTGCTGCCGATTTGAATCGACTTGCCAGCCGTGATCGCGCTGTAATCGTTATTGATCGTGCCGACGTTCGCCATCGTGATATTGCCACCCGCGACGAGCTGCGCCTGCTTAGCTTGGCTCGTTACGACGTCCTGCTGGATGGTGGACGTGGTATCGCGTGCGACTTCGACGCGTTGATAGCCGTTATGGGCGTCGCTGCGTGTCGGGTATTCGGTGCTAGGGAGGTAATTGATGTTCGGGTTATACGCGTCCCAATAGTTGACGGTAATGGAGCCGTCTGAATTCTTCGTCAGGTTGTTGTAGTAAATCGTCTGCTGCGCGCCGTTCACCGTAACGACCAGCACGTTGTCGGTCGCGTTGGGTCCGGACGTCTGCGATACGACCTGCGACGCACTATAGGTCGAATTGACCGGCGTCTTGTAGCCATAATCCCACACGGCCTGAGTACACGACGAATGCGAATCGGCGTTGGTCGTCGCACACGCCATGTATTTGTCGCGCTTTGTCTGATGCGTGGTCGTCGTACTGGTTGTCTCGGTCGTGACCGTCGGCGCGGGACGCGAATTGGTGAATGTGCCGGCCGCGAGTTCGATGTTGCCCTGTGCCTCGATCGTCGATTGATCGTTCAGCCCGTTTTGCGTACGGTTCGCCAACAAGCCGTTTGCGTCGCGCTGACCGTTCGCCGCGATGTTGATATCGCCGACGCTGAACAGGTTCGCGCCACCCGTATTCGACAACTGATTCGTCGCGTACAGATTCAACTGATTGGCAGCAGCAAATACAGCAGCAGCACCGGTGTTCGTGATCGTATTCGCGTTCGCCGTCACGTTGGCGCCGATCACGGTCCCTGTGTTGTTCAACGTCGCGCTGTTGGTCGTGACCGAATCGCCTTCGATACGGCCTGCATTATCGATCGTGCCGCCGTTCGCGTTGACCGTCGTGTTTGCGGAATTCAAATCCGCACTGCTCTGGTTGTCGACGTTCGCCGCATTCACCGTGAGCGCGCCATTGGCATCCATTACGCCTTGGTTCGTCAGTTTTCCCGACGTGGAAAACGTGAGGTTGCCGTTTGCGTGAAGTTTGTTCGCCGCCGTCTGCGTGTAGTCGCTGCCAAGCGTCACCGTGCCGTTACGGCCTGCGACAATCGAACCATCCCCATTCAGCGTGCCGGTCGTCAACGTCAAGTCTTGATCGCTACCGATGGCACCACCCTGATTCGACAGCGTGCCGGCCTGAATCGACACGCTGCCGCCGCTACCGGTGTCATTGCCGATCTTGCCAGATGTGTCGTCAATCGATGCGACCGTCAACGACAACGCGCCGTTTGCCCGCACCGAACCATTCTGGTTCGACAGCGCTGCGTTCGCACCATTGAACGTCAGGTTGTTCGCCGCCGACAGCACGCCGCCTGCATTGTTCGCGTTGCTCGCGACATTCAACGTCAGGTCGTGTCCCGCCAGCGTCTGCCCGCCTTGTGCATTGGTGAGTGCTTGCGTGGTCAGCGTTACATCGCCATTTCCGCCAATCGTGCCCGCGTCCGCTTTACCAGACGCGTTCGTGTTCGTGATCGATGCGCCGCCGTCGATCGTCGTCGCACCGGTGCCGATATTGGCGATTCGACCATCGCTGTTATCGACGCTGGAACCCGATACGCCGAGGGTGGATGTCGCGCCGTTCGCTTCAATTTGGCCCGCGCTGTTGGTCACGGCACCTTGCGCACGAAGTGACAGATTCCCGTTCGCCTGAACAAGACCAGCGGCATTCACAATTTGGCCGTTCGACTGTGCCGCCAGCGACCGGCCTGCAAGCAACGAACCACCGGAATTATCGACACTGCCAGCCGACAACGAAACGTCTCCATTGCCGCCAATGGTGCCGCCAGCCGTATTCGTCAACGCATTGGTCGTCGTGACGGACAGCGCACTCGTGCCAATATTTTTAACCGAACCACCGTCGTTCGCGAGACTGTCTGCCGTCACTGAAACGCCGTTGTTTGCTTCGAGCGTCCCTGCGCGGTTATCGACTGCGCCTTGTGCCTTCAGCGTAATACTGTCCGCACCGATGTAACCACCCGCATGGTTATCGAGCGATTGAACGTCGAGCGCAGCCTGTCGCTGTGCGGCCAGTGTCCCGGCGCTATTCGATACAGCAGCAGCCTTCAGGCTCAACGCGCCATTGGTCGCGATCGTGCCGCCTTGGTTTGACATCGCACCGGTTGTGATCGACAACGTACCACTACCCGCGTGTGTAATCTTTCCGTGATCGTTGATCAGCGTCGCTGGCGTCAGGTTCAGGTCGGTGCTGTTCGTCTGAATAACGCCGTTGCTCGAATTATCGAGCGTGTTCGAGACAGCGACATTCATTGCGCCAGTCCCGGTTTGCGTAATCGTGCCACCACGGTTCGACAAATTCGTCGCCCCGAACGACAACTGGTTGGCCTGTATCGAACCCGCGTCGTTGCTCAGCGATGCTGCATTCACCGTTGCCGATTGTCCGGCCGCGATGCTGCCGGAATGATTCGTCAATTGCGCGCCAGCATTGATCACTGCATTTTGCGCAGCCGACAACGTGCCGCTGCCGTTGTCGAGTGATTGCGAATCAACTTGCAGGTTCGTTTGTGCACTGACCGTGCCGTGGTTCACGACGCTGCCGGATTGCACCGTCACACCGCCGTTGCCGCCGATGACGCCGCCTTGTGCGCCAAGTGCGGTTGTACCAGCCGCGTTCGTCAATTGCCCTGTCGTCGTGATCGACAGACCATCCGAATTCAATGACGTAACGCGACCGGCACTGTTGTCCAGCGAACTACCCGAAATATTCATTCCGGCCACGCTCTGGATCGTGCCTTGATTATTCGCGATCGCGCCACCACGCACCTGCATCGCATCTTCGGAAACCAGCGTGCCGCCCTGATTCGAAATTGCGCCGTTCGACCGCACGCTCAGCGGACCTTGCGCCGAAACCTTGCCGCCTTGGTTCGAAATGCTGCCTGCATTAAGCGTTGTACCGCCTTGGCTCGACAGGCTACCGTGATCGTTGATCAATGCATCTGATGCATTCGCATTGACCGCGCCCTGCGCGCTCGTCGTGGCGTTCGAAAGGTTCAGATCACCCGCATTCGCGTTCAACGACAGATTGCCATTCGCAGCAGTCTGGCTGCCTGCAAGGTTCACGGCACCGCCCGAAATCGACGCGCTCCCGCCCGCGACGTTTTGCCCGGTCGCCGTCAATTGACCGGTGCTCGACAAATTCAGGTCGCCGCCTTTCGCGACAGAACCATCGTTATTTACGCCCGCGCCAAGCGTTCCCGTCGAAGCAATGGTGCCCGCGTTGACCGTCGTATTCTGCTGCGCAGCGAGCGTGCCGCTGTTGGACAGCGCACCGGATGCTGAAACGTTTGCGCTCTGTTGCGCATATGTCGTGCCGCTGTTTTGAATGCTGTTCGCGGTTGCGGTAAGATTACCGCTCGCCGTTGTCTTGCCCGTGAGTACAAGTTGGCCGTTCGATTGCAGCGTCAGGTCACCTGCTTGTGCAGCGATCGTTCCTGCGTTCGCGACACCGACACCGAATTCGTTCGATACGAGATAGACCCTGTTGGCGTACATCCCACCGAGTTGGCTCACGTCGATTGCGATTGCGGGCGCGGCACCGTCGCCAGCGATCGGTGCCGCTGCAAGCGTGTCGTGGTTGACTTGGTTCGCACCTGCGACGACGTTCAGGTTTTTCGCGTAAATGGCAGCGTTGGCCTGCACCGCACGGGAAATCAAGTCAACCTGATCGACGTTCGCTGCGTTGAGGCCCGCGCCTTGCACGGTGATCAAACCGCGATTGACGTTGTAGCCTGCGAGCGAACCGTCCGCACCGTAGTACGGCTGCCCCGTCGTCAACGTGGCGCGTGACGTGTTGATGAAGCCCCCGCCATCTATAACGATGCCAGCCGGATTAGCGATCACCACTTCCGCACGACTGCCCGCGACCTCAACGTAACCGCGAATCTGACTCGCAGCCGTGCTGTTGACCTGATTGACGATGATCCGCGCGGACTGGCCTGCCCCGAAATTCGGGTTGCCGTTGATCATCCCCGCCTGCTGCGTGTTCACGATCGTCGGCGAGTTGTTCAAAATCGCGCCGGGTTTTTGTACGTCGAACTGGTTGTACGTGTTCACCGACACGCCAGCGCCGGACGGCGCGGCAATATTCACTTGCGGGATGCCGTTCTGCGTCTGGATTACGTGCGTGCTCGTGCCCGGAGTCGGTGCAATTTGCGCGAAGCTGAATAACGGCACACCGAACAACAACGCTGCTGCCATTGCAATCGGTTGCCACAGGACGCGCAATCCCGGCAAATTCAGCGGTGCACTTACACCCTGCGAATTTCCGGCTGCGCGCGGCGAACTGCCGTTCTCCTGAACGACCATCATTGCGCCACGTGCGCGACTATACACAACCCGGTAGCGGTCTTTATTCATTCTTCGTTGACGCGCACTGCGCCCATGCTTGCAATCTTGTTTGAATTCAGCATCGATAGGACCGGACACAATTCGCCATCTGGTCTTGAACGAGCTTGCGACGGATAGTTAGAGCGACAATGCCTCTCATGCATGTCGCGATTGCGAGCCAGCTCTCGCAATTGGCCCCCTCTTATCCACCGCGATCCTAGCAGAAGCGACAACCTCACACTGTCAGAAATGATCAATACGCAGCGTGAGGAACATCGATTTCCTCTGCCCTAGCACCCGATATTTTAAAAATATACTCAATAATTGAAATTTTAGTTTTTAAAAAAATTTCAATTAAAGACCGGATGTGATTTTATTAAGATGGGCGCGACGCAGTCTTAGACGCGATGCCGACGGTGAATACAGCGGGAAACCATGGTCTGACGCCTATGGTCTGGCGGGCAGCTCATTTCGAGATAGTCGGAAACAATCTCGAGATTCGACTGTTGAAAATGTATAAATCTGGCCAAGAAAATACGTCTTCTTGAGCGTTCGAACTGAAATGCTGGTCGCTGCATAAAAGAATTTTGCGTGCCGTTGCGGCTACGCAACATCTGGAACCGCGTCACCGATCGAAGCCGATGACCGATTGGCGCTGCGCAAGGCATTGTGAGAGGTCGGCGCGGCCAACGCCGAGACGCAGTTACAGCAGGCGATTCGTTCCGGCAAATGACCAGAAATCGATGCGCAGGCGTTGAGTAAGGCTGTCCGTAAGTGCGCACGTGAACTGCGTAAGCGCCCGTAAACGGCGATGCTTGTGCCGGATGAACTGAAGTCAGAGCAGCGTGCTGCGCTGACATCCGAACAACAGCGGGAAATCGTACAACAGGTGAAGGCGCTATTCTTGCCGCCGGAAGGCCATGCCGGGCTCTGTTTGGATGCGACAAGGCGGTACTTGCGGCCGTTGATTGATGGACCTGCTTGCTAATTGGGGCCAGTTGTGGAGCGCCCTGATAAGCATGCGGGTGCTTAGGGGGGAATGAAGCGTGCGGACGGCTTGCAAGCCGTCTGCACGTGACGTACGATAGAGACCTCTACCCGCTGACCGGGCATGAGAATTTTCGCCACGCACGCCGGAACCAGACAGCGAGATGATGTCACTTCAGACGCTTGTCAGCTTATAACTAGCGTAGGTTTTGGGGTATCCGGCATCGAGCCTGCATCACGTCACGCCCGTGACGCGCGGCGAGCGCGTCGCGTCGTTCTTCTGGATCCAGAGCATGGTGCGCGACGATGGAGACCGCACGCTGCTGTTCCAGCTCGATACGCAGATTCAGCAGCTCTCCGCGGACAAAGGTGCGCACGACCCGGGCGTGATCGCGCTCACCGGGATCTATCACAACCTGCTGAGACGGTGGGCCGATACCTGAGCCATGTGGCGGGCTCCGCACCGTCCTGAAACGCGGCCCACTTCCAGCCAAGCCAGTCCACCGCCCAACGCGGCCGCCTCATGCCCGCTGCAGGATATCGATCGCCTTGTCTGCATCGTCCACCGAATCGACCGCGAAATACGCAATGAACTGGGAACCCAGCACGGCGGCCGAGACACCGCGGAGATTGATCGCGCCGTCCGCGAGCATCTGGGTCAGTTGCCCGATGATGCCCATTTGATCCAGACCCATTACGCGGACGGAGTGAACGCTCGGGGTGACGCTGAACCCCACCTGCGTGGCCGCGCGAATCACCGCGTCTCCCTGCAGCGGCGCGACAAACACGACGCCCTTGCCCGGCGCCTCCGATGTGCGGCGTGCGACGATGAACTGCAAATCTGCACCGGCAGTCCGCAGGGCGCCTAATACCGTCGCGAGGCCGCCCGGCTTGTCGTCGATGTTCGCCGCCCAGACATCGACACGTTCTACGCTCAGTTCCATGGCAGTCCCTCCCGCCTGAGAACCCCGATAGAAAAAATCTAGATCACGGCAAGCACGCGAGCAAGGCTGGCAGTGTCGTCCGCCCCCCGGCATCGACGTACCCTGTCGCGCTTTGCATGCATCCGGTGACACCTGACCGTCGCGACTTGCCTCCCGCCGCCGCACCGCCATAAAATGACTATCGTCACATGACCAGGTCCTTATCATGATGCCGCACGATCCCGTTTCGAAATCCGAGTTCAAGGCTCGCGCACTCGAATACTTCCGGCTCGTCGAGTCGTCTGGCGAAAGCCTGATCGTCACCGATCACGGCAAGCCGACGCTCGAGATCCGGCCGTATCACGCACGCGAGGCTCAGCCGTTGGACCTATTGCGCGGCTCGGTCATGCGCTACGACAATCCTCTCGATCCGATTGCGGAAGAGGATTGGGAGGCGTCGCGGTGATCGTGCTGGATACGCATGCATTGGTGTGGTGGGTGGCGGGCGATCCGTCGCTCAGCAAGAAAGCGCGAAGCGCGATCGATCGCGCGCGCAGCGAAGGCGCGCTCGCCGCATCGGCGATCTCCGCGTGGGAGATTGCGATGCTGGTGCGCAACGACCGCCTCGCGCTGACGATGGATGTCGACGCGTGGCTCGCCACGGTCGCGCAGATCGACGGCATGCGCTTCTTGCCCGTCGATGCCGACATCGCCGCGAAGTCCACCGCGCTGCCCGGCACGTTCCACAAGGATCCGGCCGACCGCATGATCGTCGCTACCGCGCGGCGGCTCGGTGCACCGCTCGTCACCCGCGACGAAAAAATCCGCGCTTACGCGCACGTGAAGACGCTCTGGTAAGCGTCGCGTAGCCGCCGGCCAATCCAAACCGCACGCCCACGCCAACTCCGACATGTTGGCAATTCGTCTGACCAGATCGACCATCACTTGCAGGTACGACCGGGCACGCCCGCACTGCCCCGCGCAACCGCCACGTGCTGATCGCCGCGCTGACCGGCGCCGGCCTCACCCATTACCCGTCGGAATGGTGGCATTGGTCGTTCGGAGACCGCTATTGGGCCGTCATGCGCGACCAATCGCACGCCATCTACGGCCCCGTCGAGGAAAACATGCTCGACGAAGCGGCGCGCTGACATGCTTTCCGGCGAAACGCACCCGCCTCGGTAACATCCTCACTTGTCGATCCCTGCCCGCTCACGCACAATCGCAGCACCTGCGTCACTCTCCCCCGCGCCGATGTCCTATGCGTCACTCGCCACCGGCGTCCTCCTCGCCGCCGGCCTCGGTCAACGCTTCGACCCGACCGGCCTGCACAGCAAGCTGCTCGCGTTGCTTCCCGACGGCACGCCGGTTGCGGTGGCGGCCGCCCGCCATCTCGCGGCGGCCACGGCCGACGTGATTGCCGTCGTGCGTCCCGGCGCCGAAAAACTCGCGATGCTGCTGAACGAAGCCGGGTGCCACGTCGTCTACGCGCCCGACGCCATGCGCGGCATGGGCGCGAGCCTCGCGACCGGCGTACGCGCGACGCCCGACGCGAACGGCTGGCTGGTCGCGCTCGGCGACATGCCGTGGATCGCGGCATCCACCTACGAAACCGTCACGCGCGCGCTCGACGCCGACGACGCGTCGATCGTTGCGCCCGCGCATCGCGGCGTGCGCGGCCATCCGGTCGGGTTCGCCGCGCACCATTTTGACGCGCTCGCCACCCTCGACGGCGACACGGGCGCCCGCGCGCTGTTCGCCAGCGCACCGGTCAGGCTGCTCGACGTCGACGATCCCGGCATCGTGCGCGACGTCGATACGCCGGCGGACTTGCGCTGACCGGGATCACACGGAGCACGCGATGCAGCGCGCGGCCCGCTCCGCGCGTTGCAGTTACCTGCACGAAAACCGCCCGTGCACGGATTGCACCGACGACAGCCCCTCCGCCCCAACAATCCCGCTGCAAACGCACGCCCGATTGGCTATAACGGAGACGAGGCGCCCCCCGCCGCGCCACCGCCGTCACGCACTGCGCGAGTTCTCCATGACCGACCACACGACCCCGACGCCCGAGCCCCCGGCCGACCCGAACCGCGACCCGGAAGACGATCCGTTATCGCCACCGTCGCCGGGCCATCATCACGACAACCCGCAGCAACCCGACGGCCCGCCGAGCAAGGATCCGGTCTAGCCGCAGGGCGGCTGCGCCGCGCATCCGCTTCGGGTTCCCGCCATCCGCCGTCGTCGCTAGACGCCGTATAACGCCGCCTAGCGCGACGTGTACCCGCCGTCGATCGGCAGCGACACGCCGCTGACCATCGCGGCCGCATCGCTCAGCAGGAACAGGATCGGTTCGACGACCTCGTGCGGCTCCGCGAACCGCCCGAGCGGAATCGCGGCCAGCATCGGCGCACGCTTTTCCGGTTCGCTCCACGCGAACCGCGCCATCGGCGTGAGCGTGACGGTGGGGTTCACGCTGTTCACACGAATGCCGTACGGTCCGAGTTCGATGCACAGCACGCGCGTGATCGCGTCCATCGCCGCCTTCGACGCGCAGTAACTCAGATGCGCGGGCAAGCCGACGAGCGCGGCCTGGCTCGATACGTTGACGATGCTGCCCCGCGCATGCGCGGCGCCGCGTCCGGCACGCGCGACCATGTTCCGTGCGACGGCCCGTGCAACGAGCGCCGCGCCGCGCGCATTGACGGCCATCACGCGATCGAAATGCGCGGCGCTCACGTCGAGCACCGATTCGAGCGATGCGGTCCCCGCGCAATTCACGAGGCCGTCGAACGCATCGTGCGCGGCGAGCGCCGCATCGATCGCCTGCTCGTCCCCGCCGACATCGAGGCGCAACGTCTCGCACGCGGTCTCGCCGGCCAGCGCATCGAGCGCGGCCATGTCGCGCCCGGCCGCGACGACCTGCGCGCCCGCCTGCGCCAGCGCGACCGCGCACGCGCGCCCGATTCCGCTCGACGCCCCCGTGACAAGCACCCGCGAACCGCCGAAATCGAATCGTGTCTTCATGATGGCGTGTGCAACCCGTGCATGATCGGCTTGAGCGCCGGATACAGCGCCGTGTAGAGTGCAAAGCGCGCCGCATACGCTTTCGCGCGTTCGGCATCGGGCCGTGCGCGCTCGACGAGCGTGACCCATCCGCCTTGCGCATCGTCGTGCGACACGAGCCCTGCCCCGACGCCCGCGAGCAAGGCCGCCCCCATCGCGGCTTCGACGTCCTGCTCGATCGTCCACACCGGGAAACCCGTCACGTCCGCGATGATCTGCATCCATAGTGCCGAATGCGCGGCCCCGCCCACGACGATCAGCCGGTCGTCGAGCGCGGCCGCGCCGCGCCGGCCGGCTTCGATGTTGTGCCGCAATGCGAACGCGACGCCTTCGAGCACCGCGCGATACAGGTGCGCGCGCGCATGCGCGAGACTCAGCCCGACGAACGCACCGCTCGCCTTCGCGTCCCACACGGGGCTGCGCTCGCCCATCAGGTACGGCAGGAACAGCACGCCGTCGGCGCCCGGCGGCACGCTTTCGGCCGCTTCCTCGAGCAACACGTGCGGATCGCCGTGCGGCAGCAGCCGCGCGGCATCGATTTCCGCGTGACAGAACTGGTCGCGAAACCAGGCGACCGATGCGCCGGCCGTGATCGCGCCGCCGAATACGTACAGGTCGCGCTGCCCGTCGAACACATGCGGCATGCTGACGAGCCCGTGACGCGCATCGACGTGCCGGCTCACGTAGCCCCAGCACATGCTGGTGCCGATCATCGCGACATGCTGCCCCGCGCGCGTCGCGCCGGCCGCGAAGGTCGCGACGGCCGCATCGACGCCGCCCGCGACGACGGGCGTGCCGGCCGGCAGCCCGAGTGGCTGCGTCCATTGCGACAGCAGCCCGCCGACGACGTCCGTCGATTCGACGAGCCGCTCGGGCATCATCGTCGCCGGAATGCCGAGCATGTCGAGCGCGTCGTCGGACCACTCGCGGCGCGCGACGTCGTACACGCCACCGATATTGCCGGCCGAACTGTGATCGACCGCGATCTCGCCGGTCAGCAGATAGATCACGTACGCGTTCGGCGGCAGGAAGTAGCGCACGTCCGCCCACACGTCCGGCCGCTGGTCGCGCAGCCACAGCATCTTCGTGAAGCCGTAATAGCTGTCGACGCCGTTGCCCGTGATCACGCGCAGCCGCTCGACGTTCACGTTCGCGTTGACCCAGTCGACTTCCGCGGTCGCGCGCCGGTCCATCCAGATCAGGCACGGATGGAGCGGCCGCATGTCGATGTCCACCGGAATGCCCGAGCCGCCGTAGAGGCTGCTCACGCACACCGCGCGGATCGCATCGGCCGGCACGCCCTGCGCACGCGCATCGCTCACGCAGCCGGCGATGCATTCGAGCACCGCGTCGAACCACACCTGCGGCCATTGCTCGGCCCACAGCGGGCGCGGCGTATCGGGCTGGTAGCCGGCCGAGCGCCGCGCGACGATCGCGCCGTGCCGGTCGACGAGCAGCGCCTTGGTGCTCTGGGTGCCGATATCGACGCCTATGACGTATTCCATGATGTCTCCGGTGAGGCGCACGCCGGCCGTCAGCGGGCCGGCTTCAGCAGCACCTTGATCGATTCGGGCGATTTCGCGACGCGGATCGCATCGTCCCAGTCCTCGAGCGCGAAATCGTGCGTGACGATGCCTTTCGACGTGACGAGCCCGCGCGCGAGCAGGTCGATCGCGATCGGATAGCAGTACGGCCCCAGGTGCGCACCGCGCACGTCGAGTTCCTTGCGATCGCCGATGATCGACCAGTCGACCGTTGCATCCTCGCCGAACACGCTGAATTCGACGAAGCGGCCGAGCTTGCGGATCAGGTCGAGACCCTGGCTCACGCCGACCGGCGCGCCGGTCGTCTCGATGTAGACGTCGCAGCCGTAGCCGTCGGTGAGCGACCGGACGATCTCGCGCACGTCGTCGCGTTTCGGGTTGATCGTCACGTCGGCGCCGTACTCGCGCGCGAGTTCGAGCCGTTCGTCGATCAGGTCGATCACGACGAGCTTCTTCGGCGTCTTCAGGTGCGCGACCTGGGTCATCATCAGCCCGAGCGGGCCCGCGCCCGCGATCACGACCACATCGTCGAGCTGGACGTCGCCCCGGTTCACCGTATGGATCGCGCATGACAGCGGCTCGATGATCGCGGCATCCTCGAGCGACACGCCGAGCGGAATCTTGTGGACGATCGCGGTCGGCGGAATGCGCATGTAATCGGCCATCCCGCCGTCGGCCACGTCGCGCTGGAAGCCGAAGATGTTGTGCACCTCGCACATCCAGTACTGCCCCGACTTGCAATAGCGGCATTTGCCGCACGGCACGATCTGCTCGGCGATCACGCGGTCGCCCAACGCCACGCCGAAATGCCCGGCCGCGCCGTCGCCGAGCGCTTCGACATGGCCGAAGAATTCGTGGCCGGGAATCACGGGCGCCTTTACCCACGGGCTCGGGCCGCCCCAGAACATCTTCGCGCCCGTATGGCACTTGCAATCGCTCGCGCAGATCCCGCATGCGGCGATGCGGATCACGAGTTCGTTCGCGCCGGGGCGCGGCTTCGCGACCTGTTCGACGCGATAGTCCTCGGGGCCGTGGCAAACGACCGCGGTCATCCGCGGCGGGGCTTCGGGTGTCGTCATGGATTGCCTCTTTCGTTGATGATCCGGATACCTGATGAATTGGTCGTTACCGCGACCGTTCGCGGCTGATATAGATCGCGAGCAGGATGATTCCGCCCTTGATCACGTTCTGCACATACGGGTTCACGCCGATCATGTTCAGCCCGTTGTTGAGCACGCCGAGCAGCAGCGCGCCGACCAGCGTGCCGAGGATCGCGCCGCGCCCGCCGGAGATCGACGTGCCGCCCATCACGACGGCGGCGATCGCATCGAGCTCGAAGCCCACGCCGGCGTTCGGCTGCCCGCTCATCAGCCGCCCGGTCAGCACGATCGCGGCGAGCGCCGACGTGAGCCCGGCCAGCGTGTAGACGATCAGCTTCACGCGTGCGACACGCACGCCGGTGAGCCGCGTCGCCTGTTCGTTACCGCCGATCGCATACACGTAGCGGCCGAACGGCATCCGGTCGAGCAGCAGCCATGCGATTGCGTACACCACCAGCATGATCAGCACCGGCGCCTGGATGCCGAGCACCTTGCCGCTGCCGAAGAACGCGACCCAGTCGGGCAAGCCGTCGATCGGATAGCCGCCCGTGTAGATCAATGCCAGGCCGCGCGCGATGCCCATCGTCGCGAGCGTGACGATGATCGGCGGCATGCCCGCGAACGCGACGAACACGCCGTTCAGGACACCGAAACCGAGGCCGACCGCGATGCCGATCGCGAGCGCGGCAACCGCGTTCACGCCCGCCACCATCAACCCGGCCGCCAGCGTGCCCGACAGCGCCATCACCGAGCCGACCGACAGGTCGATGCCGCCGGTCAGGATCACGCAGGTCATGCCGACCGCGATGATCGCGTTGATCGACACCTGTCGCAGCACGTTTTCCAGGTTCGCGGCGGACAGGAAGCTCGGGCTCGCGATCATCATCGCGATGCACACGACGATCAGGCCGACGAGCGGATAGAACAGCGTCGAGCGCCGCAGCTGCGCCCACATCGCGCGCGGCGGCGGTGCGTCGCCGTTTCCGGCGGTCGCCGCGAACGTCGTGGAAGGCGTGGAAGAAGAATCAGGCAGGTTCATGGGTCGCTCCTCGCGTGCCGGCCGTGGCATAGGTCATGACCGTGTCGGGATCGATCTCGTCGCCTTCGAGCGTCGCCTCGATGCGGCCCTGCCGAAACACGGCGACGCGATCGCACATGCCGACGATTTCCGGCAACTCGGACGAGATCATGATGATGGCGTAGCCGCGCGCGGTGAGTTCGCGCATCAGCCCGTAGATTTCGGCTTTCGCGCCGACGTCGATGCCGCGCGTCGGCTCGTCGAAGATCAGCACCGACGTGTGATGGTTCAGCCAGCGCGCGATCACGACCTTCTGCTGGTTGCCGCCGGACAGCGTCGCGACCTCGGTGTGGATCGACGGCGCCTTCACGCCGACGCGCCGCATCACGTCATGCGTCGCGCGCGCCTCGCCGCGACGGTCGATCAGCCAGCGCATCGACCGGTACTTGCCGAGGTTGTTCAGCGAGATGTTGTCGCGAATCGAAAACGACGTGACGAGTCCTTCCGTCTTGCGGCTTTCCGGCAGGATGCCGATACCCGCGCGCAGCGCGTCGGCCGGATCGGCGAGCTTCGCCGCCGCGCCGCGCATGCGCACGTCCTTGCGATGCGCACGCGTCGCGCCGATCACCGCGAGCGCGGTTTCCGTGCGGCCAGAGCCGACCAGCCCCGCGAAGCCGAGGATTTCGCCGGCATGCAGCGTGAAGCGGTTCACCGGGCCGCCGCGCTCGATCTGCAGTGCATCGACCTCCAGCACCCGCGGCGCATCGGCCGCGCGCGCCGGCTTCGGCGGAAAGCTGCTTTCGATCCGGCGGCCGACCATCATCCGCACGAGCTGTTCGACGTCCGTGCGCGCGACGTCGGTCGTCGCCACGTACTGGCCGTCGCGCAGCACCGTGATGCGGTCGCACACCGCGAAAATCTCGTCGAGGTGATGAGAGATGAAGATCATCGCGACGCCCTGCCGCTTCAGCTCGCGCATGATCGCGAACAGGTGCTCGGCCTCGGCCGGCGTGAGCGTGGCGGTCGGTTCGTCGAGGATCAGGATGCGCGCGTCGAGCGACAGCGCCTTGCCGATCTCGACGAACTGTTGCTGCGCGACCGACAGCGCACGGATCGGCGCATCGAGATCGATCGCCACGCCGAGCCGCGCGAAGATGCCGGCCGCCGCGCGGCGCATCCGCTTGCGGTCGCGCGCGCCCCAGCGGGTGCGCCACTCGCGGCCGAGGAACAGGTTGTCGACGGCGTCGAGGTGCGGGATCAGGCTGAATTCCTGGAACACGATGCCGACGCCGGCCGCGACCGCGTCGCGATAGTCCGCGAAATGGCGTGTGGCGCCATCGATCTCGATCGTGCCGGCATCCGGCTGATGAATGCCGCACAGGATCTTCATCAGCGTCGACTTGCCCGCGCCGTTCTCGCCGAGCAGCGCGTGGATCTCGCCGCGCGCGATCTCGAGATCAATGCCGGACAGCGCCTGCACGCCCGGAAAGCTTTTCGTGATGTGGCTGAGCCTGAGTATCGTGTCCATCGGCTTCTCCCTGCGAAGGGCGCCGGCCATGCCGCCGCCCTTCGCGTCGCATCGCACGTCGTTCACCAGCTGAAGCCCTTCGCGTTGCCGCGATCGACCACCTTCACGTCGACCGGGATCGCCTTCGGCACCGTCGCGCCCCACTTGCGCGCGATCGCGATGCCGAGCGCGATGCGCACCTGGTCGGCCGGGAACTGCGCGGTCGTCTCGATGAATTTCGAATTCGGCTTCTGGATCGCGGCGATTGCCTCGGGAGCGCCGTCGACGCTCGTCAGCTTGATGTCCTTGCCGGACCCCTCGATGGCCGCGAGCGCACCCATCGAACCGCCGTCGTTCACGCTGAAGATGCCCTTCAGGTTCGGATGCGCGGAGATCAGGTTCTCCGTGACCGACAGCGCGGTCGCCCGCTCCTGCTTGCCGTTCTGCGTATCGACCAGCTTCACGTTCGGGTATTTCGCGAGCCCGGCCTTGCAGCCGCGCACGCGTTCGAGAATCGGCACGACCGGGATGCCGTCGAGGATCGCGACTTCGCCGCTACCGCCGATCGCCTTCGCGAGGTAGTCGCACGACATCGCGCCGGCGTCGTAGTTCTTCGAGCCGACGAACGAATCGACCGGGCCGTTCGCGTTCGCATCGACGGCCACCACCACCGCGCCGGCCTTCTTCGCCTGCGTGATCGCCGACTGGATGCCGGTCGAATCGGTCGGGTTCACGAGCAGGATGTCGATCTTCTTCTGCAGCATGTCCTCGACGTCGCTCACCTGCTTGCTGACGTCGTGATGCGCGTCGGTGACGACGACCTGCGCGCCGATCGACGCGGCCGCATCGTTCAGCGCTTTCTGCATCGTCACGAAATACGGGTTGTTCAGCTCCTGGAACGTCATGCCGATCCGCAGCGGTGCAGCGTGCGCGGCGGCGGCGGGTAGCAAGGCCGCGAACGCGGCGACGGCCGCGATCCGGGCCGCGCGGCTGAATGATGAAGCGTGCGATGCGTGCGTCATGACGATGTCTCCATTTATGTGCAGCTTTTTCGTGGTTGAACGAGCCCCTCGCGACGTGAGTGGCGCGATCGGCTGGGTAAAACGGCGGGGGAAACTCAGGCGGGCAACGGCCCGGCGATCATCCGGGTTGCGGCGCGCGCGCGGGGACGCCAGGCGTGACGATGCGCGGCGGCAGCGGATTGCCGGTGGGCGCCGCGTGCAGCGCGAGCTCGCGGCTGCGTGCATTCAGGCGCTGCAGCGCGCGGAATTCGGACGGCGCCATCCCCTTCACCGCGCGGAACTGGCGGTTGAAGTTCGACACGTTGTTGAAGCCGGCCTGGAAGCAGATATCGGTGATGCTCGCGTCGTCGGCGAGCAGCATCTGGCACGCAGACTCAATTCGCAGACGATTCACGTACTGCACGAACGGCATGCCCGTGTGGCGATGGAACGCACGCGAGAACGCGCTGACGCTCTGCCCGGTCAGTTGCGCGAGATCGGATTCCCGCAGCTCGGACGCGAGATGCTTGCCGATGTACGACAGCGCATGGCTGAGCCGCGTCGGCGTGACGTCGGCCTGGTCGTACGCGGGGCTCGCGAGCAGCGTGCGTTCGGCCGCCCCGCAAAGCCGTTCGAGGATCGTCATGAACAGCGCGATGCGGCGCATGCCGCGTGCGGCCAGCAGTTCGTCGAACAGCGGCGCGATCGCGGCGCTGGTCGCCGCGTCGAAGCCGACCCCGCGCCGCGCATCGTCGAGCAGCGCCTGCGCGTCGCGGCATTCGGGAAACGCGTCCATGCAGCGGCGCACGAACGCCGGGTCGAACTGGATCACGAGATTGCGGCGCTCGACGGTTTCGCCTTCGGCCATGTCGCTGACCCAGTTGTGCGGCAGGTTCGGGCCGAGCAGCACGAGATGGCCGGGGCCGAACGAGCCGATGTGGTCGCCGACGAAATATTTGCCGCGCGTCGCGACGATCAGGTGCAGTTCGAATTCGGGATGGAAGTGCCAGCGGATCGTGCGATACGGATAGCCGTGCGACCAGACCTTGAACGACTCGTCGCGTCGCACGTCGACCACTTCCAGATCGGGGTGCATCATTGCTGGCGTCTCCATTCCCATGTCTCGCCGGCCGGTTCGTTGCCCGCGTGCGCCGCGTATTCCAGGCGGCGACGCGACCGGTCGCATGGGAAGCAATGTAGGTCGATCGGGCGCGCGGCTCCACCAACTTTACGCCTGATTTCCGATACTTTTTTGCGCGTTCCGGCCAGATACGGCGCCGGACGGCAAATTTGTGCAGCGCGGAACGGCCGGGCGACCGCCCGCTCCGGGGCTTACGCGGCCGCGTGCTCGCGCGCCGTACGCACTTCGTACGCCTTCAGGTGGTTGTACGCGATCCGCAGCAGCGACAGCGCATCGGCCGCCTGCGGGTCGCGGCGCGCCAGCAGGTCGCCGATCACGTGATCGGCTTCGACGCACGCATGGCTCTCGACGTCGCGCAGCATCGACGCGGTCAGCGGCGACGGCGTCAGCACCATCCGCTGCATCCGCTCGATGGCGGCCGGGTCGGGCCGGTGGCCGTTGTGCTCGGCGATCGCGCTGCATTCGCCGAGCATCGTCTCGAGCAGGCGGCGGCCGTCCGGCGCGGCGAGAATGTCGCCCACCGAGCCGCGGAACAGCGACGTGCTCGCGGCGAGCGTCGCGAGGAACACCCACTTTTCCCACATCCGCGCGACCACGTTGTCGCTGAGCGTCGCGTCGAAACCCGCGCCGCCGAGCACCTCGGCCAGCGCCCGCACGCGCGGCGACTCGCCGCCCGCGAGTTCGCCGAAGGTGACCCCGTGCGTGTCGTTGAGGTGCACGATGCGCTGCTCGCGATCGAGCGTCGCCGCGATCACGCACAGCCCGCCGAGCACCTGCGCGGCGCCGAACCGGTCGCGCAGCACGTCGAGATGACGCATCCCGTTGAGCATCGGCAGGATCAGCGTCTGCGGGCCGACGAACGGCGCGAACGACAGAATCGCGTCGTCGAGGCTGTACGCCTTGCAGCTCAGCAGCACGAGGTCGAACGGTGCGACGCCGGCGCCCGCGTCGCCCGCGCGCACGGTCTGCACGTTCGCGAGGGTCAGGTCGCCGCGCGGGCTGCGGATCAGCAGCCCGTCGCGCGCCAGCGCGGCCGCGCGGCCGTCCCGCACCAGGAACGTCACGTCGCGCCCCGCCGCGGCCAGCCGGCCGCCGAAATATCCGCCGACCGCGCCGGCCCCTACCACCAGAATTCGCATCGTTGCCTCCTTTCGGTTTCATTCGCCGCCGAGCCGCCAAGCCGGACGTGCGGCGCACACGCCATCGCCCCGTGAGTATAGCGACACCCGTTATGCATATGCATAGATACCCTTGCCGGCATCACAGGCATGCGTCCACGGTATCGGTTCCTAGGGATAACCCGTCTACGGCGACGCGCGTCGGGCGCCGTCAAGACACTTATCCCGTCACGCCGTCAAGGCGAGCTTCCATGACCGACCGACCACACACCATGCGCAACCTTTCCCTGAATCAGAAACTCGCCTCGATGATCGTCATCCTCTGGCTCGGCCTGCTCATGATCGCCGGGCTCGGCGCATGGCAGACGCGCGCATCGATGATCGCGGACCGCCGCGACCAGCTCGCGTCGCTGGTCGCACAGGCCACGAGCGTGGCCGACCATTACTACAAGCTGTCGCAGCAGAACGCGCTGCCGGAAGCCGACGCGAAACAGAAGGCGCTCGAGGCGATCGCCGCGATGCGCTCCAGCGCCGACGGCTACATCTCGGTCAACGACTCGAAGCCGGTGATCGTGATGCATCCGATCAAGTCCGAGCTCAACGGCAAGGACGTGTCGAATTTCACCGATCCGAACGGCAAGCACCTGTTCGTCGAGATCGTGAAGGCCGGCAACATGGAAGGCGGCAAGGGCTTCGTCGAGTATCTGTGGCCGAAGCCGGGCGCCGACAAGCCGCAGGAGAAAACCAGCGCGGTGCAGCGCTTCGCGCCGTGGGACTGGTATCTCGTGACCGGCATGTACATGAACGACGTGCGCTCGGCCGTGCTCGAAAGCATCGGCCGCTGGCTCGCGATGACGACCGTGCTCGGCGGGATCGCGACCGCCGTGATGGTGCTGGTGCTGAAAAGCGTGCGCGCGAACCTCGGCGGCGAACTGGAAGTGGCGCTCGACGCCGCGCAACGCATCGCGCAGGGCGACCTGACCGCGCGCGTCACCGTGAAGCAGGACGATCGCGGCAGCCTGCTGCACGCGCTGCACACGATGCAGGTCGGGCTGATCGACATGGTGTCGCGTGTGCGGATGGGCACCGAGAACATCAACGTCGGCGCGAGCGAGATCGCGTCCGGCAACACGGACCTGTCGCAGCGCACCGAGGAACAGGCCGCCGCGCTCGTGCAGACCGCGTCGAGCATGGACCAGATGACCGCGAACGTGAAGCAGAACGCGGACAGCGCCGCGCAGGCCGCGTCGCTCGCCGGCCAGGCCGCGCAGGTCGCGACGCGCGGCAGCGCGGTGGTCGACGACGTCGTGCGCACAATGAACGAGATCACCGGCCGCTCGCACAAGATCGGCGACATCATCGGCGTGATCGACGGGATCGCGTTCCAGACCAACATCCTCGCGCTGAATGCGGCGGTCGAAGCCGCGCGGGCGGGCGAACAGGGCCGCGGCTTCGCGGTGGTCGCGGCCGAGGTGCGCTCGCTCGCGCAACGCTCGGCGACGGCCGCGAAGGAGATCAAGTCGCTGATCGTGTCGTCGAACGAGACCGTCGAGCAAGGCGCGGCGCTCGTCACGCACGCGGGCGAGACGATGGCCGAGATCGTGCAGTCGGTGCGGCGCGTAAACGAGATCCTCGACGAGATCAGCCATGCGTCGCGCGAACAGAGCGCCGGGATCGAGCAGGTCAATCGCGCGGTGGGCGAGATGGACCAGGTGACGCAGCAGAACGCGGCCCTCGTCGAACAAGCCGCGGCCGCCGCGCATTCGCTGCGCGATCAGGCCGAGGCGTTGCGGGATGCGGTGACGCGGTTTGCGTTGCCGGCTTGACGGCGGCTGCCCGCCGCACGCATGCTCACGCGGCGCCGCCGGTGCCCAGCCCCAGCCCCGCCGCTCGCTGGATCAGCTCGACGTCGTTGCTCACGCCGAGCTTCTTCATCGCACTGATCTTCTGCGCGCTGACCGTCTGCTTGCCCTTGCTCAGGCGCTGCGCGATCGTCTTGATCGGCACCCCCGCCAGGTACAGGCGAATGACCTCGATCTCGCGCGCCGACAGCCTCACGGGCGCGTCGCCGCGCTCGCCGAATGCGTCGACCGCGCGCCTGACGAGCGGCGACCGGTAGCACCCGCCGCTATAGCTCGAATGAATGGACGTGACGATATGGCCGACCTCGTCGAACTTGCTGACGATGCTCACCCCGCCGATCGCGAGGATCGATCCGAAGATCAGCGGGTTCTCGTTCGCGACCAGCGCGACGATCCCGACGTTCGGACGCGTGCGCCGCAGCCAGCCGAACAGCGCGAGGCTGTCCATCTGCGCGTCTCCACGGATCGCATAGTCGACCAGCACGACATCGCAGTCGACGCTGCCGAGCGTCGCGACCAGTTCGGCCACGCTCCGGTAGACCGCGACGATCTCGATCGAGCAGCCGCTGCCTGCGACCTGCTCGATGCCGGCCAGCGTCAACGGCCAGTCGTATGCGACGACGACGCGAACATTGAATTTCCTCATGCGCAGTTCCAGGTGGTTCGTCGGCCGCGCGACGCGGAACGCGCACGGCCGGTTTGGCGTTGAAAGGATGTTCAGGCTATTTTTAGCCTGAACGTCAATTCTATGAAGCCGCGCACGGACGGGATATCGGACGGAATCGGGATCGGCCGCCCGGGACGTAATACGAGTTTGATATTTGCGCCGGTTCGAGCGCCCGACACCGGGCGGCCCGCCTCTGCGGACATCGGCCGGATGGCCGGCGTGGCGGCTCATTCGGGCCAAGCGACCGGCCAGCAGGTAAAATCGACGCCTTTGCATACTGCGCCGGGCCACCGTCGGCGAGCGACGCGCCGATGCCGGCCGCGCGCCACCGCCCGTTTGCCGGCTGCCCGACCTCCCCCGCTTTCCTCATGACCGACTCCGACCTGCAATCCGACGACACCTCCATCCACGAAGACGGCCTCTGGCGCGACAGCGGCTGGACGGCCCGCATCATCAAGAACGAAGACGACGACGGCTGGGCCGTCGAGATGATCAAGGACGGCGAGTCCGAGCCCGCGCTCGTCGGGCCGTGGACCATGGGCCGCGACAAGAAGAACCCGAAGCCGATGGACGCGAACGCGTTCCGCACGCTCGTGAAGACCGCGACCGAAGTGCTGATGCGGCACGAGCAGCAGCGGCGCGCGATGCTGCACAAGGAAGTGACAGTTCAGGGCGACGACGGCCAGGATGTGTCGGTGACGCTCGACATCGTGCCGGACGAGTTCGAGCCCTACGCGCAGCTCAAGGCATTCGATCCGTATGGCGAGCTGCTGGCCGAAGCGAAGGTGTCGGCCGGATTCAAGCTCAACAAGGCCGGCGCCGAACGCTGGGTCGCCTCGGGCTTCGAGCGGCCGGCCTCCTGATCGCGCACGGCGCGCCGGGCCGCGCGCTCAGGCGCCAGCGCCCTGCCGTGCGCGCCGCAGCCGGTGCGCCGCCAGCTTGCGCCGCACGAGCTGCTCGAACTGCTGCGTCGCGACCGCCGGATCGCGCGCGGCCAGCCCGAGCGCGTTGCGCACAAGCTGGATCGGCGTCAGCACGAGGCCCCACGGCACCCCCCACCAGCCGAACGCGGCCGAGGCCAGCAGCGCGACCGCCTGCTTCCTGCGGCCGCAACGCCGGCAGCACACATGGCGCCGCGTCGCCCAGCGCGTGACGAACAGCAGCGATACGACGCGATGCGACGCATGGACATCGACCGGCTGGTCGTCGCGACGGCAGATCGGGCACGGCCCGTAACGCCAGTCGTGCACGTACTCCCAGACCTTCGCGTCGGGCACCCGCTCCGCCTCGACGACGATCGGATGCGCTTGCGCGCATGCCGGACGGCAATAGCGGTGGCCGTCGATCGACCGCCCGCCGACCAGAAACGTCCTGCCGCAGTGACTGCACTCTGCCACGGTAACCTCGAATAAGCGTGATGCGCCGCGTGCCGGCCCCGCGCGCATTGCTGCACCGGCGATCCGGACGGGCCGTTTCCTGTCTTAACGGCCGACGTCGCGCAGTCTTGAGCGGCTGTGCGCCGCGGCGCGTCAGCCGTGCAGCCCGTGCGCGGTCATCAGCCGATACAGCGTCGCGCGCGAGATGCCCAGCTCGGCCGCCACGTCCGCATGCTGGTGGCGATGGCGCATCAGCGTTTCCTCGATCGCGTGCCGCTCGGCCTGCCGGCGCGCTTCCGCGAGCGTCGGCGGCCGCCGCGACGTGTACGAGTGCAGTTCGAGATCGGCGGCCGAGATCATCGGACCGTTCGTCATCACGACCGCGAACCGGATCCGGTTGATCAGCTCGCGCACGTTGCCGGGCCACGGATAGTTGTAGATCGCTTCGATCGCGCACGGCATGAAACCGCGAATCCGGTGCGAACTGTCGCCGCGATAGCGCCGCAGCACGTAGTCGGCGAGCAGCATGATGTCGCGGCCGCGCACGCGCAGCGGCGGCTCGTCGATGCGCAGCACGCACAGGCGGTAGTACAGGTCGGCACGGAACCGCCCCGCCTGCATCGCGGCCTCGAGATCGACGTGGGTCGCCGACACGATCCGCACGTCCACCGGAATCGACGCGTGCCCGCCGAGCCGCTCGATCGTGCCTTCCTGCAGGAAGCGCAGCAGGCTCGCCTGGCTCTCGAACGGCATGTCGCCGATCTCATCGAGAAACAGCGTGCCGCCGTGCGCGGCCTCGATCCGGCCGATCTTGCGCTGGTGCGCGCCCGTGAACGCGCCGCGCTCGTGGCCGAACAGTTCGGCCTGCAGCAGCGTCGACGGAATCGCCGCGCAGTTCACGGCGACGAACGGCGCCTCGGCGCGCAACGACTGCTGGTGGATCGCCGCCGCCGTCAGCTCCTTGCCGGTGCCGGATTCGCCGGCGATGAATACCGTGGCGTCCGTGTTCGCGACCTTGCGGATCGTCGCGAACAGCCGGCGCATGGCGTCGCACGAGCCAATCATCGTGCCGCCGAGGGGCGCCGCATCGCCGTCCGGGCTGCCGTCCGCGAGTTTCAACATCCCGTATGCATGGCCGACCAGATAGCCGATCGTCGTATAGGCGGTCGCATTGCGCACGTAGTCGAAGCAGCAGTGGCGAATCAGGCGCGCGATGGCGAGATCCCGCAGCCGCTCATGGTCGGCGAGCGCCACCCAGCTGACGCGCGGATCGCGCAGCAGCGTCTCGAACGACGTGACGTCGGGCGACGCGAAGCTGCCGAAATCGACGATGCCCGCATGCGGACGGTTCGCCCTGACGAGATTCAGTGCGTCCGCAACGGTTTTCGCGCGCCACACGTCCCAGCCGCGCGACGCGAGACAGTCCGCGAGCGCGGCATCGTGCTGCTGCGACAGATAGACGAGCGGCCGCAACGGTACGACAGGGTTGCGCCGGACGGCAACGAACGGCGCCGTACCCGCATCGCGTTCGAGATCCCGCGGGCCCGACACCCTGATCTGGCAGCAATAGTTCACGATGGCCTCGTCGCTTGGATGGGTGGTCGAAACGGCCGTTGCCGGATCGCGCGGGGCGGGGCATCGTGGTCCCGCGGCGCAGCGCCGGGCCGTCCTCGGATTGACGTTGCGTTATCGGCAGAAAACGACGCGCTGCGTGTAGATCTGCGGCTCGACGACCGGCTTCGTGGAACCGTTGAGGTCGTCACGATAGGCCCGGTAAGTCTTGCCGTTCACCGTCACTTCCGCCGCACGGGCCGTCTCGATCGAGTTGAGCCCGCTGCGCTGCCACCCGCTCACCCGATCCGCCGCGGTCACGCTCGACTCGCCGGCGATCTTCTGCGTGATCGCGCTGCCGTCGCTCCATGGCTGCGTCTGCATGTCCTCGGCATGCTGCATCGCGCCGATCGTCTTGCCGGTCGGCGTCGGCCCGTTCTGCGCTTCGAACGGCGCGCCACGGCCGTACACCGGCGATTGCCACGACGGTGCGTGACCTTCCTCCGGCATCATGTAGATCATCTGCGGATCGCCGATCATCACCATCGGCGCGCACGCCGTGTTGTCGGCGCGACCGAGCGTCGTCAGCGCCTGCTCGACGCTCACGGCGGTCGCAGCGGTCTGCTCGCCCAGGATCACGAAGACCGCCGGGTTCTGGAATACCGCCTGCGCGGCGGCTTGCGCGCTGTAAAACAACAGAGCGACCAAAAAGATCCTCATGATTGAGGCCTCCTTGCATCCTCGTCAGGCAAAAAGAGGTGTTGACCTCGGGGATGGGATCAACACCCGTCAAACAGGAAACGACCGTCGGGCTTCGGGTTCGAACGACGCCCGTGCAACCTGCGTTCCGGTCGCACGGGCGTCCGACCCGCGTGCTTACGACGACGTGCTCGTCGAAATGACAGCCGGCGCCGGCACGACCGGTGCAGCCGGGGCAGCCTGCTGGTCGACCGGAGCCGGCGGCAATCCTTGCGCAGGATCGGACAAGGCCGGCATGTCGGCGGGCTGCGCAGCGGCTTCGTCCGGCGCCGTCGCGCCGGCAGACGGCATGTCGGCAGGCGCCGCGGCTGCGGCAGGCTGCGCGGCTTCCGGCGCGGGCGCTTCGGCGGCGACCGGAGCCGGCTCGACGGCCTTCGCATCGGCTGCCGGTGCGGGCATCGCGGTCTCGGCTGCGGGCGCCGCGACGACGGCCGCGGCCGGCGTCGTGTCCGCAGCCGGCGCGGCAGCGGCCTGCGCTGCGTTGTCGGTCGCGGCCGGCATCGGCTCCGGCGCCTTGTCGGCGACGGGCTGCACGGGCTCGGGGGCCTTGTCGGCGACTGCCGGCGCAGGCTCCGGCGCCTTGTCGGCCACGGGCGGCACGGGCTCCGGCGCCTTCGTGTCGGCGACCGGCTCGGCAGGCGCGGGCGATGCCTTGTCCGCAACTGCCGGTGCGGCGATCACGGCGGCAGCCGGTACGGCCGCGATCGCCGCCGCCGGTACGACCGATGCCGCGGGCGCGGCGGCGACAGCAGGCGCGGCGGCCACCGCAGGCGCTGCTGCAACGGCGGGTGCTGCGACGGCCGGTGCGGCTGCGACAGCCGGCGCCGTCACCGCCGGCGCGGCAGCTGCAACAGCCGGTGCTGCGACAGCCGGTGCTGCGACAGCCGGCGCCGCCACTGCCGGTGCGGCAGCTGCAACAGCCGGTGCTGCGACGGCCGGTGCTGCGGCAACCGGCGCCACCGACGGCACAGGGACGGGCACCGGCACCGGCAAGGGTGCCGCCTGCACCGAGGTCGTCGCCACCGGGCGGGATTGCGCCGGTGCCGGCGCGGCAGCGTCCAGCGGCGGCAAGCCCATGCGGTTGCGCACGATCGGATCGCGATACTTCACGTCGTCGGCAACCGTCGCTTCCGCGCTCGGCGCCACGTTCGAACGGGCGAGCGGCGCGGTCGTGCCCGGGCACAGGTGACCGGTCGCTTCCACCGCACGCCGGTTCGCGTCGCTCTGGCAGAGCAGCGCGAGCGCCACGTCGGTCAGGCCCATCGCACGGAATTCACGTGCATCGAGACGCCGGACGCAGGCCTGGTCGACCAGCGTCGTGCCGCCCGTCGCGCCGAACCCCGGGAACGACACGCCGACGCTCACCGACCCCATGCAGGTATCGGACAGCGTGGTCGTGAGGCCCGGCGCCTGGATCGCGGGGTTGGTCTTGATCGTCTGCGTACCCGAGTAATTGACGTTTTCCGCCGACTGGGTGTTGTACGGGTTGGTGCCGGGCGCGCCGGATGACTGCAGCGACTGCGGCGTCACGTTCGTGCCGCCACTCGTGCTGGACGGCATCGTCACGTTCACGTTCACGCTCGAATTGCCGCTGCTGTGAACCCCGCTGGAGCTGGTCGCGTTGCCGCCGCGCGAGCTCGTGGTGTTCGTGTTCGTGTTCGAGCTCATGCTCGAGCCGCCCCCCTGGCTGACTGCCGTCGACGACGTCGATGACTGTGCGCTCGAAGTCGAATCGGCGGTTTGCGCTTGGGCGCCGATCGTGGTCATCGCGAACATCGCTGCGCATGCCACCTTGATCTTGTTGCTGTTCATTTCACTCTCCGGACGAGGTTTTACCTCCCACCCAGGCAACCGTACTAATTCCCCTGATGCCCTTCAGCTTTGCCTGCTTCCCCGAACTGTTTCCAGCCGTTACCCAGCTGGGACCACGAGCCGGCCGATATGCCCTGCCACTGCTGGGCGTCTGGTCCGCCGATGGCACTGCCCGAAGAAAGCGTTTGTTGTTCTGACGGTTTGGTTGTCTGGTCAGGGTTGTTTGACGTCTGCAAATTCGATTGCACGTCGTTGGCAATACGGTCAGCGCCATACGCCGTCAGAGACGCGAGCATCAAAGCGGCGGCAATCAGTTTCTGCTTCATGCCAACTCCTTACGTGACAACGATGTGGGGAAAAGAGACCAGCGTCGCTGCGAAACTGGTCCCCCCACACCTGACTAATGACTGCTTCCGGTCGCACTTGCACTGCCCTGGCTTCCGCCCGATGCGGACGGCGAGCCAGCCGAACCGGTACTCCAAACGGTCGACGAGTTGTAGTGATTCGAACCCGTGATCGCGCCTGACCCACCACTGCCGGTCAGCCCAGCGGCACCCGCGTTGGCAACGCCCTGGTCGTTCGCACTCGAAGCCGTGTAATGATTGGCACCAAGGACGATCGTGGCACTCACCCCGCCCGACAGCGCATTCGCGTTCTCGTTCGTGCTGCTGTTTCCACCGTACGAGCCTGCGGCACCGATACCGCCGCCTGCCGCGAACGCGCCCCCGTTCGTGCCCGAACCGCTGGCCGTCGAGGTCGTGTCGTGGAAGGCGGATGCCGTGCCGGCGGAACCAGCGGGTGTCACCGTACTGCCCGCGCTCGCGCCCGCCGTCGAAGTCGAATTGCTGGTATAGCTGCCGGAGCCGACCAGGACCGAACCGGAAACACCCGCCGCAACGGATTGCGTCTGGTTGGTCGTGGAGGAACCTGCGGCCAATGCAGCCGACGATAAGACGGTGAGCGCTGTCGCGAAAATGACTTTGGCTTTCATAGCAATCCCTTGCTGTGAGTATGTTCGGCGGTGGCGGAGCCGGGCCAACCCCCATCGAGCGGAACCCGGCATCCGTACCGCCAGCCATTGACGAACGCTACGCGTCGCGGCTTAGTGGTGCGTCGTCCAGCCGATCGAACCGGCATTCGCGCCGCTGTCGCCACCCGCTTGCGCGCCACCGAAGCCGAAGCCGCTAACCGACGACGATTGGGTGTGGTTCGTGTACGAGATCGAACCGCTGCCCGAGCCACCGGCAACTGCGCCGGCTGCACCGAGTGCCGAGCCCGAATCGGTTGCGGTGAAATGGCCGAAGCCAGCAACGCCTGCCATCGTCTGGCCGCCGCTCGACGAGCTGCTGCTAGACACGGTGCCGCTGCCAGCGAACGCTGCACCCGAAACCGCCAGAACTGCTGCTGCAATCAGAAGCTTCTTCATGGTCGACTCCAAAACGGCGTGGACGGAATGAGTCAGGAAGATCGCACGCCATCAACCTTCCTGACTTGAGCAATCCTAAAAATCAAGGATCACTGTCCAATCAATAAAATCACGATGCCTTTTAAATTCAGCTTATTGCGATTTTTGCAATACAAAGCTTAGCTTCGAGATTTTTAGTTATCCCAATTTTTTCGTAGGTGTTTTCTATTATTTTTATGAACATTTTACTTATACGCAAAACACCATTAGCCGACAAACCAAAGCGATGCGCACATCCTTTCGGCTTGCGATATTCGATACCCCACCGGACGGCATGCCATAAATCGGCATCCCGTTCCGGAATCGAAATTCGCGAATACATTAACCACCGCAAAATGCAGCGCCGTTGAAGATTCACCCTTTATCCGGGCGACAACGGGCCTGCATTGCAGCCAGGTGGCATGTCTTCTCCCTGAGCTATCGACGAAAGGTCTTCCGGATAATCCGGCCGACGGGCGTTCGATCTAATCCGGCCGGCGCCGGCATGGGCCAGGCGCGATCGAAGCGACCCTGCACGGCCGAAGACGAATCGACATCACGCTGTCCGGCACGAACAGCTTGATCCATCCGGGTGAACTGAATGAAAGCGCGTCCCGCTGTCGCCCGACTGTCGTGCGGCGCGACCACCGCGCCGGCACGCGAAGCGCGCGGAGGGCAGGAAACGGAGACAGCGCAATCCGCGAAGCTGGCACAGCGTCGCGAGCGTCACCCCGGCCTTTCCGACTACCCCACTGATGCGCAAAGAATGCGCCGATCAGGCTACTGCTTATGGTCTTCATCGCCGTTTCCCCGACTGCTTATTGACGAGTTGGCCGCCCCACCTGTTCGTTACTTCGTGTCGGCCGCCCGCCGGTGCGTCCAATACCGCAAGCAGCGTGCCACGTGATATTCCACCGCATATTGGGCTCGCCAAACGGCCGCCACGGCGGCCTGCAGCGCCTGGAACGACATTTTTTGTTTCAGGAATGTATCGCAATAACAGTTGGACACCCTCGGCGATCGTTGAGCGCCGCGATGCAATCGCCGGATTAGACGGACGAATCCGGCCCGCAGGCCTACGCCGGACGGCCAGATGAACGCGTGTTTCAAACTTGAGAAGCGCACGTCCGCGCCGGGCGGGCAGCGCGGGCATTTCCGCTTGCAAACCGTGGATCGCGGCGTATGCGCCCCCTCTCCCGTGCCATCACAAACGAGAATTGATTCGCCCGACACCGGGCCTCGAGGGCCCGACACCGCAGCATCCGGCAAGCCGTCCGCACGCGTTTCCTCCGACGACCCGAACGAATTTGATTCATCCGTGAAAATACCGACAGGATCAGACGCCGCTCAAGCGCCGAAATGAGCCGTAAGAAATAAAACCTGCATGCCGGCGTAATAATTAAAACAAATGAAAACGCGTGCCCCTCCCGATCCGGCAGATCCATTTTTCACTTTCACTCTCCCCGCCTTTCACGCACCGAATCGCCCGATAAGCAGCACATTCAGGAAACGTTTTCAAACCTTTATCGATGCATTTCTCATTGATGAAACATTTCCGCCCGACACCGTTTTGATGAAGCCGCTGCCGCAAAAGCCTGATTTATCGCGCGTTTCGTCGTATCGAATCGCGCCGGTCCGGCAATTGGCCCGCGCGCTTTCCTGTCCCCACGATACACACATGAAACAGAAGCGCGCGTATCGCGCGGCAATCGCGCCGTCGCGCCCGTGCGCATCGTGACGGCATCGTTCATGGCATGCCGATTGCCTGATGTCGGACTCTCACCGAGCGGCACGCCGTGGCGCAAGATCACGGCGGCGGCCTGCTCGTCAGTCAGCATGTCGGGGAAAAGGCGATGAAGATCACCACCGGTCGATCGACGCGTGCGTCGTTCAAGCATCAACGGGGTAGTCAGCAAAACCGGAGCGCCTGTCGCGGCGCTTCGTCGACCTCAGCACGTGCGAACCGGCGCTTGCCGAAACGCTCCCCGTGCAGCGGGATGGAACGCGTGCGCGCCGCCGTCGAACTGATCGACGTGTGGTTCCCCGAGCTGAACGACGAGGGAGAAAGCCATGAATGACAGGGTCGCGCTCGAGACGCGCGCCGGTCAGCGCGTCCTGGTGACGGGCGGCGCCGGCTTTCTCGGCAGCTACGTATGCGAACGCCTGGTCATGGAAGGCGCGTCCGTCACGTGCATCGACAGCCTGCTGACGGGGCGCAAGCTCAACGTGGCCGACCTGAAAGCGTCCGGCCGCTTCGCGTTCGTGAAGGGCGACGTCTCGCTCGGCCTGCCGCAACTGCAGGTGGACGAGATCTGGAATCTCGCGTGCGCGGCATCGCCGCCCACTTACCAGATCGATCCCGTCCATACGATGATGACCAACGTGCTCGGCATGAACCACTGCCTCGCGCTCGCGCGCAAGACGGGCGCACGCGTGTTCCAGGCGTCGACCAGCGAGATCTACGGCGACCCGGACGTGCATCCGCAGACGGAAACCTATCGCGGCAACGTGAACACGATCGGCCCGCGCGCGTGCTACGACGAAGGCAAGCGCGCGGCCGAGGCGCTGTGCTACGACTACTACCGCACGCACGGCATCGACGTGCGTGTCGCGCGCATCTTCAATACCTACGGCCCGCGGATGTCGCCGCGCGATGGCCGCGTCGTGTCGAACTTCATCGTCGGCGCACTCAACGGCACACCGCTCGAGATCTACGGCGACGGCAGGCAGACGCGCTCGTTCTGCTTCGCCAGCGACCTGATCGACGGCTTCTTCTGCCTGATGAGCGCCGAGCGCAATATCGGCACGCCGGTCAACCTCGGCAACCCCGGCGAATTCACGATGCTCGAGCTCGCGGAAAAAGTGCTCGCGATGACGGGCTCGAAATCGGACATCGTGTTCCGGCCGCTGCCGCTCGACGATCCGCACCAGCGCAAGCCCGACATCTCGGTCGCGTCGGCCGAACTCGGCTGGCGGCCGGCCGTCGATCTCGACGAAGGCCTGCGCCGGACCGTCGACTATTTCAGCCGCGAACTGTGGCTCGAGCCGGTGTTGCGCCTGACCGGGGTCACGACATGAAAGTGCTCGTGACCGGCGGAGCGGGCTATATCGGCAGCCATACCTGCAAGGCGCTCGCGGCAGCGGGACACGAACCGGTCGCCTACGACAATCTGTCGACCGGCCATCGCGACGCGGTTCGATGGGGGCCGCTCGTCACGGCCGACATTCTCGACCGCGACGCACTGTCGAAGGCGTTCGCCGCGCATCGGCCCGACGTCGTGATCCATTTCGCCGCACTCGCCTACGTCGGCGATTCGGTGCTCGCGCCCGACCGCTATTACACGGTCAACGTCACAGGCACCTGCATGCTGCTGAGCGCGATGCATGCGGCCGGCATCGGCCGGATCGTGATGTCGTCGTCGTGCGCGACGTACGGCATTCCGGACGTGCTGCCGATCTCGGAGCGCACGCCGCAACGGCCGATCAATCCGTACGGCTTCACGAAGTACGCGATGGAACGGATGGCCGCCGATTTCGAGCGCGCATACGGGCTGAAGTGGGTCGCGCTGCGCTACTTCAACGCCGCGGGGGCGGACCCCGACGGCGAGATCGGCGAATGCCACGAACCGGAAACGCACGCGCTGCCGCTCGCGATCCGCGCGGCGCTCGGCACCGGCCACGCGTTCCAGGTGATGGGCACCGACTACCCGACGCCCGACGGCTCGGCGATTCGCGATTACGTGCACGTCAGCGACCTCGCCGACGCGCATCTGAAAGCGACCGCCTATCTGTGCGGCGGCGGCCACAGCGTCGCCCTGAATCTCGGTACCGGCAAAGGAACGTCGGTGCTCGACGCACTGCGCGCCGTCGAAGCGGTGACGGGCCGCCGCGTGCCGACGGTCACAGCCGCGCGCCGCCCGGGCGACCCGCCCGAGCTGTACGCCGACGCCACGCAAGCCGCGCGCATACTCGGCTGGCGGCCGCGTTTCACCGCGATCGAACCGATGGTCGAACACGCCGCGGCGTGGTTTCAGAAAGAACTGCAATTCGAATCCGGCAAGTGAGCCAGTTTCCTTGTACGCCAACCAGGGGAATCACCATGAAGGTACGGATCGCCATCGTCGGCACGGGCTACGTCGGGCTGGTCAGCGGCGCGTGCTTTGCGGATCTCGGGCATGAGGTCGTCTGCATCGACAACAATCACGGCAAGATCGACGCGCTGAACGAAGGCCGCATGCCGATCTACGAACCGGGCCTCGACGCCGTCGTCGCACGCAACGTCGAACGCGGTACGCTGCGCTTCAGCAGCGACCTCGCGGCGAGCGTGCGCGATCGCGACGCGGTATTCATCGCGGTCGGCACGCCGACGCTGCCGGGCACCGACCAGGCGGACCTGCAGTACGTCGAGGCGGCCGCGCGCGCGATCGCGTCGAACCTCACCGGTTTCGCGGTCGTCGTGACGAAGTCGACGGTGCCGGTCGGCACCAACCGGATCGTCAGGCAGATCATCGAGCGCTGCGCGCCGCACGGCATCGACGCGGCCATCGCATCGAATCCGGAGTTCCTGCGCGAAGGCTCGGCGATCGACGATTTCATGCACCCGGACCGCGTCGTGTTCGGCGCCGAGCATCCGCGCGCGATCGAGATCATGAAGGCCATCTATGCGCCGCTTGAAGCGGCCGGCCATCTCGTGCTCGCAACCGAGATCGAAACGGCCGAACTCGTGAAGTACGCGGCGAATGCATTCCTCGCGGTGAAGATCAGTTACATCAACGAGATCTCGGACCTGTGCGAAGCCGTCGGCGCCGATGTCGAACTGGTCGCGAACGGCATGGGCCTCGACCACCGCATCGGCGCATCGTTCCTGAAGGCCGGCCCCGGCTGGGGCGGCTCGTGCTTTCCGAAGGATACGCGCGCGCTGAAGGCGACAGCCTCCAAGCATGCGGTGCCGCTGCGCATCGTCAGTGCGGCGATCGAATCGAACACGCTGCGCAAGCAACAGATCCTGCGCCGCATCGAGCAAGCCTGCGGCGGCTCGATCAAGGACAAGCGCATCGCGGTGCTCGGCCTCACGTTCAAAGGCCAGACCGACGACGTGCGCGAAAGCCCGAGCATCGACTTGATCCAGTTGCTCGTGGGTGCGGGCGCGCATATCCGCGCGTACGACCCGGCGCGTCCGCACGAAGCATCGCGGCTGCTGCCGCAGGTGTTCATGGAGGGCTCCGCGATCGACGCGGTGCGCAGCGCGGACGCCGTGGTCGTGATGACCGAATGGAAAGCGTTCGAGGCGCTCGATCTCGCCGACCTCGCGGATCACATGGCCGATCCCGTGATGCTCGACATGCGCAACCTGTTCAGCGAACGGCTGGCCGTCGACAGCGGCTTTCGCCGCTACGAACGCGTGGGCCGCTCGTGCGGCGAACGCACGCCGGCCGACCCGGCGCCGGAACAACAGCACGCCAGCGAGGACCCCCGGCCGCAGCACGGCCTGCTTCAAGACTGATGGTCTGACCTCGACGGGAGAACACCATGAAGAAGCTGGTTGCGTCGCTTGCGGGCGGCCCTGCGCCGCATACCACCGACGCCGATACCACCGACGCCGACGCCGACGCGAATCGCACCGCATCGCCGCATGCGGAGGTCCCGCTCCTCGTCCCGTTGATGGACGGCGGGACCCGGATCGTCTTCCACCTCCTCGCGCTGGGCTGGTTCGTCGCGCTGGGCATCTTCTGGCGCTGGTGGTTGCGCGACGAGCACTACGTCGACGCATTCCGCTTCGGCGTCAACTGCTTCGTGCTGTTCTGGACCACCTTCATTCCGGGCTACTTCATCTTCATCATCCGCTCGGCGGTCATGCCGAATCCCGCGCTGCCGGTGCCGCGCGACTGGCGCGTCGCGATGGTCGTCACCAAGGCGCCGTCCGAGCCGTTCGACATCGTCCGCACGACGCTGCTCGCGATGCTCGACCAGACCTACCCGCACGATACGTGGCTCGCCGATGAAGACCCGTCGCCCGAGACGCTCGACTGGTGCCGCGAGCACGGCGTATTCGTGTCGACGCGGCGCGGCATTGCCGCGTACCACCGGACGAGCTGGCCGCGCCGAACCAAGTGCAAGGAAGGCAATCTCGCTTATTTCTACGACAGGGTCGGCTACGACCACTACGATTTCGTGTCGCAGCTCGACGCCGACCACGTGCCGACCCGCACCTATCTCGAGGAGATACTGCGGCCGTTCGTCGACCCGGAAGTCGGCTACGTATCGGCGCCGAGCATCTGCGACAGCAATGCGGCCGAGAGCTGGAGCGCGCGCGGACGCGTGAACGTGGAGGGACCGCTGCACGGCACGATGCAGGCCGGCTATGCGGGCGGCCTCGCGCCGCTGTGCATCGGCTCGCACTACGCGGTGCGCTGCCGCGCGCTGCGCGAGATCGGCGGGCTCGGGCCCGAGCTCGCCGAGGATCACTCGACCACGATGATCTTCAATGCGAAGGGCTGGCGCGGCATGCATGCGCTGAACGCGATCGCGCACGGCGAGGGGCCGCGCACGTTCGGCGACCTGGCCACGCAGGAATTCCAGTGGTCCAAGAGCGTGATGATCATCATGCTGCGCTACACGCGCCGCTATTTCATGGGGCTGCCGCTGAAGCTGAAGGCGCAGTTCCTGTTCTGCCAGCTGTGGTATCCGCTGTGCGCGCTCGCGATGGCCGCCAGCGTCGTGATCCCGGTCGTCGCGCTGCTCACCGGCCGCGTGTGGGCGCACGTCGACTTCCTCACGTATTTCACCTACGCGCTGCCGCTGTCCGTGCTGCTCCTGTGCGTGGTGACCTGGGCCACGCGTTCGACCCGGTCGTGCCGCCCGCTGAACACGAAGCTGCTGTCGTGGGAAGGGCTGTCGTTCGTGTTCGCGCGCTGGCCGTGGGTCGTGCTCGGCTGCGCGTCGGCGGTGTTCGACTGCGTGCGCGGCAAGGAATTTCCGTTCAAGGTCACGCCGAAGGGCGGCACGATCGAACAGGACGCGCCGCTGCGCGTGGTCGCCCCGTACCTGCTGATCTCGCTGTTCTGCAGCCTGCCGGTCGTCACGGTCGAGAATCCGCGCAACGCCGCCGGCTTCTATCTGTTCTCGACGCTCACGAGCATCCTGTATCTCGTGATCGCCGCCGTCGTCACGGTGAATCACGGCAGGGAGCAAGGGCTCGCGTGGTCGGCGTTCAGGCAGATGTTCTTCAGCCGCCTGCCCGTGCGCAACGCGCTGTTCGTGATCGCGCTCGCGATGGTGCTGGCCGGCATCGGGCTGCGCGCGCCGAAAGGCTGGCAGGCGATGATGTGGCGCTCGGATTTGCCGGCCGTGGTCGCGCCCGTGCCGGGCGAACCGGTGAAGCAGCCCGCGCTCGGCGCATACGATCCCGAAAACACGCTCGCGGGCGACCGGGATCTCGCGTTCGACCATGTGTTCGTGTCGTGGAACGCGCCCGACATCCGCGCGGAAATCGACGCTGCGTACCGGAGCGCGCAGGCGCGCAACCGCTCGCTGATGCTGACCGTCGAGCCCTGGGCAGCCGGCGACACGCGGCCAGGCGCGCTGCTCGACGATATCGCGCACGGGCGCTACGATGCGCGGATCGCGGCCACCTGCTCGGCACTCGCCGCGTTGAAGGGCCCGGTGTTCGTGCGCTGGGGGCACGAGATGGAGGCCGACACCGGACGCTATCCGTGGGCCATCGGCGATCCGTCGGCCTACGTGGATGCGTACCGGCGGGTCGTGAGCACCTGCCGCACGATGACCGACCAGCTCCGCTTCGTATGGTCGCCGGCCGGCAACCGGAACCTGGACGACTATTTCCCGGGCCGCGGCTATGTGGACGACGTCGGCCTGTCCGTGTTCGACTGCCCGCGCTGCGCGACCTGGCCGGCCGGCGGCCACGCGTCCGCCGCGAGCATCCTGCGGACCAAGTACGAGCGGGTGACCGACTACGGGCTGCCGGTGATGGTGACGGAGCTCGGCATCGACGGGTCGAATGCGCGCAAGCGCGAGGCACTCGACGAATTCCAGCGATCGCTGTGGCGCTATCCGCTGCTGAAGGCCGTGGTGTATTTCAACGCGGTCGATACGCCCGGCGCATGGCCGGCGCATTACGTGCCGGACTGGCGGATCGCCCCCGCATTCCTGCAGACGACGGTGGTCGCCCGGTGAAACGCGGGGGGAGCGACAGCGCGTCAGCCGTGCGCCGTCAGCCGAGCAGTTCCTTCTTCCGCAACTGCACCACGTCGCGCATCGGCGGCGCGCCGAACAGCCGGCTGTATTCGCGGCTGAACTGCGACGCGCTTTCGTAGCCGACCACGGCGGCCACCGACCCGACATCGCCGCCCTGCCGCAGCAGCAGCCGGCGCGCCTCGTGCAGCCGCAACTGCTTCTGGTACCGCAGCGGGCTGAGCGTCGTCACGTGCTTGAAATGGTGGTGCAGCGACGACACGCTCATGTTGACCGCCTGCGCGAGCGATTCGACGCGCATCGGCTCCGCGTAGTGATCGCGGATCCATTCGATGGCGCGCGCGATCCGGTGCGTCTGGCTGCCCGTGATCGCCATGTGCCGCAGCCGCGTGCCCTGCCCGCTCGTCATCAGCCGGTACAGCAATTCCTTTTCGATCAGTGGCGCGACGACCGGAATGTCGGCCGGCGTATCGAGCAGCCGCATCAGCCGCAGCGCGGCATCGAGCAGCGGCGGCGTCAGCTCGGCGAGCGCGATCCCCTCGCCTTCGGGGCCCGCGTCGGGCTCGGGCAGCCGCATCTCGGCCGCGAGCTCCACGATGCGCTGCGGATCGAGCCTCAGCGACAGGCACAGGTACGGTTCCTCCGGCGACGCGCGCGTCACGCGCGAGAGGATCGGCAAGTCGATCGACGTAATCAGGCAATTCTGCGTGTCGTATTCGTAAGCGTGGCCGGCCACGATCACGCGCTTCGCGCCCTGGCCCGCGATCACGAGCGCGGCACACGACACGGCGCAGCCGAGATCGACCGGACGCGTATGCCGATGCAGCATCAGGCCCGGCACGGCCGTCGAATGCGAGCCGTCCGCCGGCGCGAAACGGCTGATCAGCATCGCCAGCTCGCGCCGCCCGGATTCGCGCGACGCCACGATATCGGTCATGTCCATGACGCTTCCTCGGTAGATTTCCTCATGTCGCGGGAGCATAGCGAAACCGCCCGGAACCTGCCGGGGATTTGCAGGATTGTTCAATAAATTTGCAGGATTGGGTAGACGCAAAAACTGGCTGCTCGCGCACACTGCCCGCTAACCGGGCGCATGCCGGGTTTTCCCCACGGAGACAATCAAAATGCCTACCTCGTTTGTCCTGAACGGCAAGAGCGTCACGCTCGACGCCGATCCGTCGATGCCCGTCCTCTGGGCCATTCGCGAACACGCGGGACTGACCGGCACGAAGTTCGGCTGCGGCATGGCGCAGTGCGGCGCGTGCACCGTGCATCTCGAAGGACAGGCCGTCCGCTCGTGCGTGCTGCCGCTCGCCGGCATCGCGGGCAAGCACGTCACGACGATCGAAGGCCTGCAGAGCAAGCCCGCGCAGGCCGTGCAGGCCGCCTGGGTCAAGCTGCAGGTGCCGCAATGCGGCTACTGCCAGTCCGGCCAGATCATGTCGGCCACCGCGCTGCTCGAACAGAACCCGAAGCCGACCGACGCGGACATCGACGCCGCGATGAACGGCAACCTGTGCCGCTGTGCGACCTACGCCCGCATCCGGGCGGCGATCCACGACGCGGCCGCGACGCTGGGAGCGTGACCATGACGATCGAACTCGACAACAGCAATTCGGTGCGTCCGTCGCGCCGCACGTTCCTGAAAGCCGCCGGCACCGCGGCCGCCGTCAGCCTGACCATCGGCTTCGAATGGGCCGGCCTCGGCCGCCGCGCGCTTGCGGCGACGGCGCCTGCCGCCGACTTCGCGCCGAACGCGTTCCTGCGCATCACGCCCGACGGCGCCGTCACGGTCATTGCAAAGCACGTCGAACTGGGCCAGGGCGCCTATACGGGCATCGCGACGATCGTCGCCGAGGAGCTCGACGCCGACTGGTCGCACGTGCGCGTCGAAAGCGCGCCGGCCGACGCGAAACGCTATGCCAACCTCGCGTTCGGCACGATGCAGGGCACGGGCGGCAGCTCGGCGATGGCGAACTCGTGGCAGCAACTGCGCGAAGCGGGCGGCAAGGCCCGCGCGATGCTGGTCTCGGCCGCGGCGGCCCGCTGGAAGGTGCCGGCCGGCGAGCTGACGACGGCCAATGGCGTCGTCACGCATGCGAAGAGCGGCAAGACGGCCGCGTACGGCACGCTCGTCGCCGATGCGTCGAAGCTGCCGGTGCCCGACAAGGTCGTGCTGAAGCAGCCGGCCGATTTCAAGCTCATCGGCCACCGGATTCCGCGCGTCGATGCGTCGGCCAAATCGAACGGCACCGCGCATTTCACGCTCGACACCACCTTCCCCGGCATGCGCGTCGCGCTGCTGCAGCGCCCGCCGCGCTTCGGCGCGACGGTGAAGTCCTTCGACGCGACGGCGGCCAAGGCCGTGCCGGGCGTTGTCTCGGTCGTACAGGTGCCCGGTGGCATCGCGGTCGTCGGGACCGGTTTCTGGGCCGCGAAACAGGGCCGCGACGCGCTGAAGGTCGAATGGGACGAAACGAACGCCGAAAAGCGCGGCTCGGACGAGATCATGCGCGAATACCGGCAGCTCGCCGACAAGCCGGGCACGTCGGCGCGCAAGGACGGCGATGCCGATGCGGCGATCGCGGGCGCGGCGCGCAAGATCAGCGCGACGTACGAATTCCCGTATCTCGCGCACGCGCCGATGGAGCCGCTCGACGCGGTCGTCAAGCTGACGGCGAACAGCTGCGAAATCTGGGCCGGCGACCAGTTCCAGACGGTCGACCAGGCCAACGCGGCCAGGACGGCAGGCCTGAAGCCCGAGCAGGTGCAGATCCATACGCTGTACGCAGGCGGCAGCTTCGGCCGGCGCGCGAACGCGTGGTCGGACTACGTGGTCGAGGCCGTGTCGATCGCGAAGGCGCTCGGCGCGGACGGCAAGCCCGTCAAGCTGCAATGGACGCGCGAGGACGACATCCAGGGCGGCTTCTACCGGCCGATGTACTTCCACAAGCTCGACGCGGGGCTGACCGCGGACGGCAAGCTGGTCGGCTGGCGCCACCGGATCGTCGGCCAGTCGATCCTCGCCGGCACGCTGTTCGAGGCATTCATGGTGAAGAACGGCGTGGATGCCACCTCGGTCGAGGGCGCGGCGAACCTGCCGTACGCGGTGCCGAACGTGTCGGTCGAGCTCACCACCGCCAAGGTCGGCGTGCCCGTGCTGTGGTGGCGCGTGGTCGGCAGTTCGCATACGGCCTACGCGGTCGAGGCGTTCATCGACGAAGCCGCGCACACGGCAGGCAAGGATCCGTACGCGTTCCGCCGCGACCTGCTCGCGAAGGAGCCGCGCATGCGCGCGGTGCTGGACCTGGCCGCGCAGAAGGCCGGCTGGGATCCGGCCAAGCCGCTGCCGAAGGGGCGCGGGCGCGGGATCGCGGTCGCCGAGGCGTTCAAGAGCTATGTCGCGCAGGTCGCCGAGGTGTCGGTCGACGCGGACGGCAAGGTGAAGGTCGAGCGCGTGGTGTGCGCGGTCGATTGCGGCATCGCGATCAATCCGGACATCGTCGCCGCGCAGATGGAGGGCGGCATCGGCTTCGGGCTCGGCGCGGTGATGCACAGCGCGATCACGCTGAAGGACGGCCAGGTCGAGCAGCGCAACTTCGACGGCTACCACGTGCTGCGGATGGCCGAGATGCCGAAAGTCGAGGTGCATATCGTGCCGTCGGCCGAAGCACCGACCGGGGTCGGCGAGCCGGGCGTCGCGCCGGTCGGGCCGGCGGTCGCGAACGCGATCTTCGCGGCGACGGGCAAGCGGCATTACGTGCTGCCGTTCGATTCGGCGGATAGCGCGAAGGCTTGAGGGTAGGCCGGAACGTCGGCCGCGGGGCGCAGACGCCTTGCGGCCGGCGTTTGTGATCACCTCGCGAAAGACGTAACGCCGACTGGAGTCGAGGCACAATGGCGCCCCCACGGGAACGCTCATTCCAGCTCGACTTCAGGCCAGAGTCTCGGAAATAGAAAACGAAGGCCGTTCAGCGGCAATCCAAAAGACAGTTCACCGCGATGCGACGGCGAAGTCAGCAGTCCGTAATCCAGCAGCGAACGGACGATTCTGCGAGCCAGTACATCGCTCACACCCAGCATCTGGGCAAACTCCGCTCGCGTGACCGTTCGGCGCAGTGCCACGAACTCCATGGCCAGCGCCGCGGCTTCCGGTTTGATGACAGATTTTTCCGAACGGATGGTCCACGGATTGGCCTCCAGGTATCGCAGCAGATCCAGCAATCGCCCGGTCACCCCTTCGAACTCCGTCATATGCACCATGAAACCAACCTGGTCCTGACAGCAATCGAGAAAGAACCGGGCAAATTTGACCAGCCCTTCCTGGGATAGGTTGCCCCGGCCGTCCAGATCGTTGCGCCTCGTCTGGTCGGCCTCGCTCAGCCTGGCGTAATACTGCTCATGCTCTCGCGCCAGCCCCCGAAGCGGCGACCAAAGACCATGAGTCAGGTCTGCGGCGCGCAGTCCGAGATGTGAATGCAGACGTGCCACCCGACCGTTGCCGTCCATGAACGGGTGCACCCAGGTCAACCGATGATGCGAACAGGCAATGCCGATCAGTTGATACTCCTTCGCACGAATGCGGCTATAACGTGTCGCCCAGGCCTGGAGCAACGTCTCGATCATCTCAGGCTCCGGTGCCAAATGACGCCCTACCGTCACATTCGAGCGGCGAAATTCGCCCGGAACGATGGCCTTCCCTTCACCGGTCAGTCGCTCGTCGACTGGCAAACCAGAGAAGAAGCGATCGTGAATGGCCGAAATTCGCGTCGGTTCAAAGAGCGCGGCAACCGGAAGCGTTCGCCACTCCTCCTCGAGCGCCGCTTCCGTCGCGATATGCGCGACCGCGAAGCGTTGTTTCTTGCGCTCGACAATATCGGTCGAATAATCCCGATGCAGCGCAGCCTCGATCTTGGCAGGCGTCGTGTGCTGTCCTTCGATCTTGTTCGTGTAGTACGAATTCATGGCGCGCAACTGCGGCACGAGCGCGACGGCCAGTGGGGTATCGCGTACGGCAAGCAACCGATGTGATGAGTCGACGAGCTCGGCGGCCTGCTCAAGCAGCGGATCGAGTACGCGATCCTCGGGAAACAGCGGTTCGAAGGTAGCGGCTGTGGTCATGCTTCCCTGTCGGGTTCAATGTAGGGTTCCATGTCGGCAATTATAGTAACTTATGTTGATGATTTATATACACTTTTAACATTCTCGTGTCGGGTTCAATGTAGGATTCCATGTCGGGTTCTCCACCCGGCCGCGGCGGCGCTCCACCCGCCCGGTTCCCCGCCTGGCCCCACACGTTACGGCGGACGTAACGCCCGTAACGTCACCCGCCGATGCTACGTAACAATCCTTCACGGTTGCCCCGCCCCCCTTTTCTGTTTGGCTCGCGTCTCCCGTTAAAAATTCTTTTAAATTCAAGGCTGCCGCGCCGCCTGCAGCGATGCCTCCCCCTGCCGGCCCCTGACGATCCTGTCCCTGGCCCGGAAGTTGCTGCACAGGTCCCGCAAACACTCCTTTACGGACATGCGAGGGCCACCATGGATTGCAAATATCTGTACATCGACAACATAAAAATCAACTTCGTGCGCCGCACGATCGAAATCGACAACAAGATCATTGATGTCACGCCGCGTGAATTCGACGTCGTGGAATTCCTGCTCGACAACATGAACAAGATCGTGCCGCGGCAGGCAATCCAGGAAGCCGTGTGGGGCCGTGAACTCGGCGTGTCGTCGCGCACGCTCGACACCCATATCTCGCGTATCCGTTCGAAGCTGCAACTCGATCACGACAAGAACCTGCGGATCATCCCGATCTACGCGGTCGGCTATCGCCTGGTGCTGTTCGGTGCGGCGATGACGCACGTCGAGCGTCACGACGCAGCGCCGATCCTGCGCGCGGCGCCGCAGGCCGTGATGGCCGCCGACTACGCCTGACGATTCGCCGGCGCGCCGGCCACGCTCCCCCCACCGCGCTGCGCCGTTCCGCAGCGCCTCGCGGCCTGCCCGTCGGGCGCGGCCTGCACGCCGCCCGGCCCGCCAGCCAGTCGCGACCCGACCGCCGCCTCCGGGCGGCGGTCGCTTTTGGGTGCCGGCGTCCGCGCATCCTCGTGCATCCTCGTCCGTCACGCTTCGTCGCTTCCGCCCCGGCCACCGCCGTCGATGCCCACGACGACGGATTCCGGCGTGACACGCGACCATTGCCCTCCCTACAATCGACCCGGCAGCCGCGCGCCCTCCGCGCCGACGGCCCTGGAGCGAACGGAATGACCCTGAAGATGCGCGATCCGCGAACCGTCGTCGCGTGCCTGTCCGCACTGGCGGCGCTCGCGTGCGCCGTGCCGTCCGTCACCCACGCGGCGAACGACGACGCGCCGCACGTCGCGTCGATAGCGCCGGGCAATCCGGATGAAGGCGGCACCGGGCGCGACACGCCGCCCGCACGCCAGCGACGCATGGATGCCGTCGCAACCACGCCGCCCGATCGCGCGCGCCGGCAAGCGTCGCCGGCAGCGTCCGCCGATCCGCCTTCCTGCCATGCCCGGCCCGTGATGACGATGTGCCGGGGCCTGCAATCGAGCGACGCGAAGCGGCGCTGCATGCGCTGCCTCGACCCGTGATGCCGCGCAGCGCGCCCGCCTATGCGGCGCGCTGCGCCTCCAGCCACGCCTGGAACATCAGCACCGTCCACAACTGGTGCTGCCAGTTCATCCGGCCGGTCACGTGCTGGCGCCACAGCCGCTCGACCGCGGCCGCATCGAAGAAGCCTTCCTCGCGCAACCGCGACGGCCGCAGCAGCGCTTCGGCCCAGTCGCGCAGCGAGCCACGCAGCCAGTGATCGACGGGCGCGCAGAAGCCCTGTTTCGGCCGGTCGATCAGCGCGGACGGCACGTACCGGTCGAGCAGTCGACGCAGCAGCGCCTTCGACTGCCCTTCCGGCAAACGCACCGCCGCAGGCACGCGCCACGCGAATTCGACGACGTGATGGTCGAGGAACGGCATGCGCGTTTCGAGGCTCACGGCCATCGCCGCGCGATCGACTTTCGCGAGGATGTCGGTCGGCAGGTACGAGAGCGTATCGATCGCCATCGCCTGCTCGGCGAAGCTCAGGTGCGCGGGCCACGCGGATACGGTGTCGAGCGGCGTCGCCGGCTCCTGCCCCGACAGCGCGAGGCGCTCGGGATGATGCACCGACGACATCAGCAACCGGTACAGCCCGATGCGGCTCTCGGCCGTCATCACGTGGCCGAGCTTGTGCAGGCGATCGCCGATGCGCGTCGCCGATTCGCGTGCCTCCACGCCGCCCCACGCCCCCTGTGCGACGGCCGCGAGCTGGTCCGCGTGATCGGGCCGCAACGCGTGCAGCGCGGCTGCGATCCGCGCGCGCACGGCGCCCGGTACGCGATGCAGCTTGCGCCACAGCCGCGGCGTCAGGAAGTAGCGCGTATAGCCGCCGAACAGCTCGTCGCCGCCGTCGCCGGACAGGCTCACCTTCACGTGCCGGCGCGTCAGTTCCGACACGAGAAAGGTCGGGATCTGCGATGCATCGGAGAACGGCTCGTCGTAGATCGACGGCAGCTTCGGCACGACGCCGAGCGCGTGGTCGGCCGTGACATAGAGCTCGGTATGGCGCGTGCCGAGATGGCGCGCGACGGCCTTCGCATAACCGGCCTCGTCGTAGCCGGCTTCATGGAAGCCGATCGTGAACGTATCGACCGGCGTCGACGATTGCGCCTGCATCAGCGCGACGATCGTCGACGAATCGACGCCGCCCGACAGGAACGCGCCGAGCGGCACGTCGGCCTCCATCTGCCGCGCGACGGCCTGGCGCAGCACCGCGTCGAGCTGGCTGACGGCCTCGTCCGCGTTGCCCTCGAACGGCTGCGCGCGACCGTTCTCGATCGCCTGTTCGAGCGTCCAGTACGCACGCAGGCGCGGCGTGTCGCGCGCATGCTCGAACTGGATATACGTGCCGGGCGGCAGCTTGCGGATGCCGCGATAGATCGTATGCGGCGCGGGCACGCTCGACTGGCGCAGGTACAGGCACAGCGCGTCGCGATCGATCGCGCCGTCGAAGCCCGGATAGCCGCGCAGCGCCTTCAGCTCGGACGCGAACACGAGCGCGTCGCCGATCCGGCCGTAATAGAGCGGCTTCTCGCCGATCCGGTCGCGCGCGAGCGTCAGCACCCGCGATTCGCGATTCCACAGCGCGATCGAAAACATGCCGGTTGCGCGCCGCAGCGTCGCTTCGACGCCCCACGCGACGATCGCCGCGACCAGCACCTCGCTGTCGGAATGGCCACGCCACGCCGGTGCGCGACCCGCGCGCTCGAGCTCGGCGCGCAGTTCGCGATGGTTGTAGATTTCGCCGTTGAAGACCATGACGTAGCGGCCGCACGCCGATGCCATCGGCTGTCGGCCGTGCACCGACAGGTCGACGATCGCGAGCCGCCGGTGGCCGAGCGCAATGCCGGCTTCCGGATCGACCCAGATCCCCTGCCCGTCCGGCCCGCGATGCGCGAGGCTTGCCGTCATGCGCGCGAGCGTGCCGCGCGCTGTCTCCTCATCGAAGGCGACGCTATTCAGAAAGCCGTCGATTCCGCACATTGATTTGTCCGCCCCTGTTGACCATTTTCGTCACGCATGGCGCAACCTCGCGGCCCGCCGTCCGGCGTGACGGTCGAGCCATCTTACGAAGAAATAATTCAGCAATAATTCATAGGTGAATGTCACAATCACTCGAAAAAAACGCTGTCAAGCATCGTGTGCGCATCGCGACGGCGCCGCGGGCGCAACGGCCCGTCGGGCCGGCGACGGACGGGCCGGCGACGATCATCGGGTCACGCGGAGAAAACGGGGGGCTGACGGCGTCAGGACGGCATCCGGCGCGCCGCCAGATACGCAAGCTGCGCGCGGTTCTGCACGTTGAAGAGTTTTTCGAGCGAGCGGATGTGGTGGCCGACCTTGTGCAGCGACGTGCGCAGCGCGCTCGCGATCTCCTGGTCGGACAGCCCGTGCACGAGACGGTCGAGCACCTGCTGTTGCTCGTCGCCGAGCGCGAAGCCGCGCATGCGTGCGATGCGCGCCTCGAGGAACGGCAACGCGACACGATGCACCGCGAGACTGACCGACAGCGCACCGCCGATCACGCGATCGTCGATCCATTCGGTGCCGTGCGTCTCCGACGTCACGTTCACCGCGACACGCAAATCGAGACGCGGCGCCGACAGGCCGAACAGCACGCCGCTGTTCATCGCGTGCGCGCGCAGATGGCCGGCGAGCGCCAGCAACTTGCGGTCGCCGCTGCCCTGCGCGGCCGCCTCGATCTCGTCGAGCCGCCACGCGACCGGAAAGCCGCTCTGCCGAACCTGCGCGAACCGCGGGTCGCTCTCGTAGAGCATCCCTTCGATAAACGGCTGCATGAACGTTGCGGGCGCGAGGTCGTGCAGCAGATGCGCGCACAGGATGCGCCGCCCGATCATTTCGAAAGCGCCATAACCCAGCGTACTGAAACCGATTTGCCGCAATCGCGCATGGCATTGCGCGAAATCGACCGGAGCAAGGCCGGTTTTACCGGATTCGATTTGAGCGCCGGTAAAAACGTCGTGCCCGATTGCCTGATATTCATTCGAATAAGCCGCAGCCGTTGCGATATCGGCCTGCGAAAACCACTCGACGCGTGGTGCGCCGTCAGCATAGGTCATGAGGAGCCCGCCCTTTCCCAATATGTGAACTTGCGCCCCGTCACGATCCGGTCTTTGCCTTATCGATTGTCTGGTCTTCGTTATATGCGTGCGAATACGAAACTTTCGCCGCCATTAGTATTACGGCATATTACGCGGACCCGGGCATTTTTGTACAATGCCCCCGCGTTTCGTCAGGGATGACGATCGGCGCATATCACACGATGCTCGATCGCACCGCCGCGAATGCCGTACACGATACGGCCGCCGTCAGGCGATGCGTGTCGATTCCCGAGGGATGACACATGTCCGATATTGCATTGCATGAAGAAGCGGTCGCCCCAACCTTTCCCCGCCCGACGCACGGGCTGAACGCGCACCCGGACGTGCCGCGGGAGCGCCCCGTGCAGGTCGTCTGGTGTGACGATGCGAAGCGCGGCGCGCTCACGCAGCCGCACGCGCCGAAGCTCGGCGTCGCCGATACGCTCGCGCACGCGCAGAGCACGGCCGAGCGCAGCCGCATCGTTGCCAGCCTGCTGCATCTGACGGGCTTCGCGACGTTCGCGTACTTCGCGCTCGAATTCGCGCACGAGCGCGTCGAAAGTCTCTACCTGCACGAAGCCTTCACGCCCGCCACCTATCGCGGCGACTACGTGCGGCACCACCATCACGACATCGATCCGCGCACGCTCGGCGCGCGCGTATGCAACATGCCGATCGTGTGGGACCTGCAGCAGTTGCGCCGCGAACATCGCGAGCGCGGCGACGGCCCGCGCGTGACGCCGGCCGCGCTCGACGGCTTCCTGCAGACGATGCAGGACGACGGGATGTGCAGCGGCATCATGTATTCGATGGCCGTGCCCGGCACGCGGCTGCATGCGTTCATGAGCTTCACCGCACCGCGCCGCACGCGCGAATGGATCACGCCGGCGACGATCGAGCAGGCGCTGTCGATCGGGCTGTCGGTGCACAAGTTCGCGTCCCCGCAGCTGATCTCGACGTCGCGCGAGCGCGCGGTCAACGGGCTCACGCCGTTCGAGCAGGAACTGCTGCTCGGCATCGCCGAAGGCGCGTCCGACAAGGAAATCGGCCGGCGCCTCGACACCAGCGCGCACAACGTCGACTATCACCTGCGCAAGTTGCGCAAGCGCTTCGGCGTCGCGAACCGGATCCAGCTCACGTACCTGACGTCGAAGCTCGAGCTGATCTGACGACCGCACCGCCCGTGCGGCGTGCCGCGAACGGACGTGTAAACGCACATGCCGGCCACGGAGGCCGGCATGTGCGGATTGCAGCGCGGCGCCGGGTTCGGCGCCGCTTCGTGAAGGCGGCCTGCGTTACTTCAGCAGCGTCATCTGCACCACCTTGACGATCACGAGACCGACCGCGATCACGAGATAGCCACGCAGCACGGCCATCCAGACCCGCGTCGCGAGCGTCATGTTCTGCGGCTCGAGCGTGTCGAGCGGCGGCATGCGCCACGTGTCGCGCAACGAGCGATCGACGGCCGGCTCGACCACGCGCTTGTTGCGGCGAATCAATACCGTGGCGAGATAGCCCGTGATCGCGAGCACGGTGCCGCCGACCAGCACGTCGACGATCGCTTCGCCGCTGATATCCGGATACATCACCGACGCCGTGAGGATGATCGACAGCAGCACGAGCACCCAGATCACCGCGCCGGTAAACACGTTGAGCTTCGTCGAGTTGACCCAGGGCCCAAGCACTTCGCGGTCATTGCACAGCACCAGCAGGAACACCGTCGCGCTCGGCAGCAGCACGCCCGCGAGCGTCTGCACGGCTTCGGTCAGCAGGCCGAGCGGGCTGCCCGGAATCAGCACGAGCGTGGCCGCGGCCGCGACGATGCCGAAATACACGAGATAGAAACCCTTCGCATCGGACACGCCGCGATGCAGCGAGTGGCGGATCTTGAACACGTCGCCGATGGCATAGGCCGTCGACAGCGAGACGGCCGCCGCGCCGATGATGCACGCGTCGAGCAGCGCCACCGCGAACAGCGTCGCGCTCGTGCGGCCCGCATACTTCTCGAGGCCCGCGATGATGCCGCCCGCATCGGTAAAGTTGCCGGCTTCCGGATGCCCGTTGAACAGCGCGGCGCTGAAACCGATCATGGCGACCGCGCCGACCAGCACGAACACGATACCGATCCACAGGTCGGCCTTTTCATATTTCATGAAGCGCGGCGTGATGCGCTTGTCGATCACGTAGCTCTGCTGGAAGAACAACTGCCACGGCGCGACGGTCGTGCCGACGATGCCGATCACGAGCAGCATCACGTCAGACAGCTTCGCGTGCGCGGGCCAGTTCGGCACGAAGAAATCGCGCGTCATCTGTGCGACGGGCGGGTGGATCGACACGAGCACCGGCACCAGCAGCAGGCTCAGCACGCACAGCCCGATCGCGAACCGCTCGAAGCGCCGGAAATCGCCGGTACTCACCGCGGCCATCGTCAGCGCCGCGGCCACGCACACGCCGGCCACCTTTGGCAGCCCGAAGAAATCCAGCACGAACGTGATGCCGATGAACTCGGTGACGATGGTGAGCGCATTGAGCAGGAACAGGTCGATCACGCTGAACGCGCCCCAGAACTTGCCGAAGCGCTCGAAGATCAGGCGGGCGTGGCCGACGCCCGTGACCGCGCCGAGGCGCAGCACCATTTCCTGGTTCACGTACAGCACGGGCACCAGCAGCAGCAGCGTCCACAGCAGCGTCGTGCCGTAGTTCTGGCCGGCCTGCGTGTAGGTGCCGAATGCGCCGGCGTCGTTGTCGCCGACCATCACGATGAGGCCCGGGCCGATGATCGCGAGCAGCGTGCGCAGGCGGGCCCACCACGTGCCGCGCGAGCCGGTGTCGTGATGCGCGATCGTGCCGAGCGCACCGCGGATGTCGCCCAGGTGGGCTTCGTCGAGCACGGCGCTGCGTTCGGCGGCGATCGGTGGAGAAACGTTGGATGGCGTGGACATGATGTGTTCCGTACGGCGAATGGTTATCTGATGAGCAAGCGATCTTGGAATGCGCGCGGGGCGGCCGCTCGATGGCGGCCGCGTGTGCGCATGCCGAGACGCTCGGTGCGTCTTTCAGCGGATCAACGATTTCAGCTGGTTCAACAGGCGGGAGAACACCCGTGGACGGGCGTCGAGCGTCAGCATCGCGTCGTAGTGGTTGCGCGATTCCGTGACGTGCGGGAGATTCGACAGCAGAAGGCCGAAGTTCATGATCTGGCTCCGTGCGGCGACGGCAGGCTGCCGGCCGCGTGGTGGGCGCGGGGCCAGTCCGGTGCCTGAACGGCGTGTCAGGCTAGTCGGCCGGATTGCCCCTGCGACCCGGGTTCAAAAGGGTCTGTGCATGCAACGGGCATAAGGGACAACTGTCACTGTCGTTCATGGCGGCTCCTGTGCGGTGTTCCGGAGAACACGGTTGACCGCCGTCGGGCGTGCGGGCCGGCACGCGCGAGCCCCGCAAAGGCGTGCGCGAACGCGGCCGCCTGCCAGGCGGCGGTGAAACCGGACGGCGCATGCGAAGACGCATCACGCTAACCGGCGCGAATCAGGGTGCACGTAGGAATTTGCTGCGGAATACTGCTGCGCGCACCGTTTGCCCGGGAGACAAACGGCGGCTTCGATGAGGCACGGACGTCGGTCGCTCAGGCGGAAATTTCGTTCGAAGATCGACTACTGCAGGCGTCCAAGGCGGCGGCCCCAAGAGTGAAGATGGCGGATTCTATGGACGGCCCGAAAGCGAAGTCAACCCCTCCCAACCCCATTTCCCGAAATAAATTTCCTGCCTTGCGACACTGAAAGATTTGCCCTTGAAATGACGCGCCGAAACCTTTCAGCGTGTCACGACACGGCCGGGATCCGATGTGTCCGGACAACCGCGTGGCGCCCCGCCGCCGTCTCGTCGTTCCGCCCTCGCGCCGCTGCCGCGCCGCCGCGCTCATGGCGATACGCACGCCGCACACGGCGCCTTTTGTGCGTTTTTTACTTGCGCTGCAGCAAACGACCCGAATACAATCCGCCGCAATTCATCACAGGAGTCCCTCCGTGGACACATGCTCTAGTTGCAGTTCGATGCCGGTCCAGGCCGGCCAAGCCATCGCGAGATAGCAGCCAGACGCATGTCTTACGCCGCTCGCTCGCATTCGTCGGGTTAGCGCGCTTCCTCCCGGGCCGGCCATCGCCGGTTCGTCCGTTGCACGCTCCATTACGTTCCACCCTCCGATCGCAGGCCGCGTCACGCGTCCGCGCTCGATCACGTCGTCCGGCCCGAGCCGGACCGGACGGAGGCAGCGTCATGTTTCTTCAATCGCTCGCGGTCAGACTCAAGCGCATCGTGCATCTCGCATGCAACCGCTCGTTCGTTTCCGGCCTTTCGCCGCTCGCCCACGCGTTCAGCAACTGGCGCGGTGCGGCGCTCGCCCACGTGCCGGCAGCGCCTCGCCCGCTCGACTGCCTGCTGTTCGCCGCGATGGCCGCCGCAGTCGCGCTCGTCGCGCTGCTGTGCTCGGCCGCGTCACGCCTCGGCTTCGCACAGGTGTGGCGCATCGGCGGCTGGCTGCCGTAACGCCCCGTCGCGCAGCCGTGCCGCGCGCCAGGTACCGCCGCGCGATCGTCTCGCCACGCATTCCGCATCACCCTTTCGTTTCGTCAACCTAACTAATCCAACCGACAACGGAACCCACATGAAGCACTACCTCGAACCCGTCCCGCGCCAGTTCCGCGTCAATGCACTCGCCACGCTGCTGCTGTCGCTCGCCGCCGCGCCCGCGTTCGCGCAATCGGCGCCGCCGGCCGCAGCCGAACCGGCGGCCGACACCAGCGACGCCACCGCGCCCGCACGACAGGCCGCCGATGCTGCCGCGCCCGCCCCCACCGGCTTCCGGGAGCGCTCGAACCTGCTCGGCAACATGGGCGGGCTGCGCGACAGGCTCGGCGACCACGGCATCACGCTGAGCCTGCAGGAAACCAGCGAGTACCTGTACAACACGTCGGGCGGCACGCATCGCGGCGGCGCGTACCAGGGGCTCACGCAATTCGGTTTCAACGTCGACACGGGCAAGGCGGTCGGCCTGCCGGGCGGCACGTTCAACGTGTCGGCGCTGCAGATTCACGGCACCAACCTCACACAGCGCTACCTGCAGACGCTGCAGACCGCGACCGGCATCGAGGCGAATTCGACCACGCGCCTGTGGGAACTCTGGTACCAGCAGTCGCTGCTCGACGGCAAGGTCGACGTGAAGGTCGGCCAGCAGAGCGTCGACCAGGAATTCATGTTGAGCCAGAACGCGGCGACGTTCATGAACGCGACGTTCGGCTGGCCCGTGCTGCCGTCGACCGACCTGCCGGCCGGCGGCCCCGCGTATCCGCTGTCGTCGCTCGGCGTGCGGCTGCGCGTGAAGCCGGCCGATGCGTGGACCGCGATGGTCGGCGTGTTCGACGGCAACCCGGCCGGACGCAGCGACGGCGATGCGCAGGTGCTGAACGCGCACGGCACCAACTTCAACCTGCGCAGCGGCGCGTTCGTGATCGGCGAAGTGCAGTACGCGCTGAACGCGCCGCCCGCCGATCCGAAGGCGCCGCAGCCGGCCGGCCTGCCGGGCACGTACAAGCTCGGCTTCTGGTATCAGTCGCAGCATGCGAACGACCCGCGCGACGGCACCGACGGCCTGTCGCTCGCGAATCCGGAGAGCAACGGCATCGCCGCCACCCATCGCGGCAACTACGGCTTTTATGCGGTCGCGGACCAGATGGTGTGGCGGCCGTCGGCCGACAGCGCGCGCTCGGTCGGTGTGTTCGCGCGCGTGATGGGTGCGCCGGGCGATCGCAATATCGTCGATTTCGCCGCCAACGCCGGCGTGACGCTGAAGGCGCCGTTCAAGGGACGCGACAACGACGTCGCAGGCATCGCCGTCGGCTACGCGAAGATCGGCTCGCATGCGCGCGGCCTCGACGGCGACACCGGCGTCTACACGACGCCCGGCTATCCGGTACGCCGTGCGGAAACGGTCGTCGAGGCGACCTACCAGTACCAGGTCACGCCGTGGTGGCAACTGCAGGCCGACCTGCAGCACTTCTTCCGTCCGGGCGGCGGCATCCCGAACCCGAACGCGGCCGGTGCGCGCATCGGCGACGAAACGGTGGTCGGCGTGCGCACGACGATCACGTTCTAACGCAAGCCTGATGCAAACCCGGGCGGGACGGCCGCTTGCGCGGCAGTCCGGCCCGTGCGCTCTCGCGGGACGCAGGCGCGCGGCCCGCGCCGCGCTTCACTCGCCGTACAGCCCGAGCAGTTTCAGCGTGACGCCGTTGGTCCAGCCGAAACCGTCCTGCAGCGGATATTCGCCGCCCCCGCCGCCGCCCGTGCCGGCGCCTTCGACCACGTACTTCTCGACGAGCTTGCCTTCGGTCGCATACACATGCTTCACGTCGGACAGGAAGCGCGTGCCGATGTCCTTCGCGAGCGCCGGTTCGCCATAGCGCCGCAGCCCGTCGATCGCGATCCACTGCAGCGGCGCCCAGCCGTTCGGCGCATCCCACTGCTGCCCCGTGTTCTCGGTGGTCGTCGCGAGGCCGCCCGGCTGCAGCAGCGTCTTGCGCACCTCACGTGCGGTCGCCTTCGCGCGCTCGGGCCAGGCAACCCCCGCGAACAACGGATACAGCGCGGCGGCCGTCACGGCGTCGCGCGGCTTGCGCTGCTGCCAGTCGTAGTCGCCGTAGTAGCCGCGGCGATTCCACAGATAGCGGTTGATCGCGGCCGCACGCCGGACCGCGCGCGCTGAAAAATCGGTCACGCATGGCACGTCGTGCGTGACCGTGCAGCCCTTCACGATCGTCGTCTCGAGATGGAACATCAGGCTGTTCAGGTCGACCGGCACGATCGACGTCGTGCGGATCGTCGCGAGCGTCTTGCCGTCGCCGAACCAGCGCGAGCTGTAGTCCCAGCCACTTTCGGCGCCCGCGCGCAGGTCGCGGTAGACCTCGTTCGCAGGTCGCGCCGGCACCGACTTCGCGGTCGTCACGTCCTCGAGATACGACTCGTCGCGCGGTGTATCGCTCGCGTCCCAGTAGCGGTTCAGCACCGCGCCGTCGGGCATCGTGACCACGTGGCGCGCGGCCTGCCCGCGCGGCGTCGTGGTTTCGCCCTGCATCCAGTACGCATGTTCCTTGCGCAGTTCCGGCAGGTATTTCCGATAGACGTTGTCGCCTTCGGCCTGCGCGGCGAGCGTCACCATGTACGCGAAGAACGGCGGCTGCGAGCGGCTCGCGTAGTACGTGCGGTTGCCGTTCGGGATGTGCCCCATCGTGTCGATCAGGTGGGCGAAGTTGTCGAGCATGTTGTCGACGAGATCCTCGCGACCCGACACCTGCAGCCCGAGCATCGTGAAATAGGTATCCCAGTAGTAGCCTTCGCGGAAACGGCCGCCCGGCACGACATACGGCTTCGGCAGCGGGATCAGCGAACTGTAGGGCGGCACCGTCGTGCTCGTGCGCGTGAGCTGCGGCCACAGCCAGTCGATGTGCTCGCGCAGCGTCTGGTTCGGCGGCGGCGTCACGCCGCCTTCCGGTGGCGGCGTGAAATGCTGGTCGACGAACGCCTTCAGCGAGAAGCCCGGCTGCGATTTCCGTTGCTGATACAACTGCACGATCGTCGCCGGATCGCTATCGGGCGTCGCGTCGACGAAGGTCTTCTGGTCGGGATAGATCTGCGCGGTCTGCACCGCGACGAACAGGTCGCCATAGAGCTGGCTCGGCGGCGGCAGCAGCGTGCCCGATGCGGGGACGGCAACCGCGGTCGCGGCAGGCGGAGCCGACCGGGCGGCGGCCTGCGCGGCGACCTGGTTCGCGTTGTCGGCCTGTGCGGCGCAGCCGGCCACGGCAAGATACGCGACGGCCAATGCGGCGGCCCAGCGAAGACGCGGCACGGGTGGCGGTGAGAGACGGGGCGAGAAATGCGTTGAGAAGCGGCTTGAAAAGCAGGCCGAGAAGCAGGCTGAGAAGCGGGCTGAAAAGCGCGATGCGATCGATGCGGCACGACGTGACGTCATGACGTGTCCCCTCCTTTGGATGGTGAGTGGGTCGGCACGAGGTCTCGTTCGCGCGCGCTCGTCTCGATGGCCCTCGATCGATGCGCGTCGTTTGGTGGTGCGAGTAGGTCGGAATGTCGCACGAAACGTGCACATCAAGCAAGTTTCGATTCGCGCGACTCGCGCAGATAACCGCGCATGGCCCGCCACACGCGCGCGTCGAGCGCATCCGCATCGGTCTCGCCGCGCGCGCCCGCCGCATCGACGATCCCTTTCACGATCGCGAGCAGATCGTGCGCGACGACGTCGGGCGCCGCGACGCGTGGCGCATCGCGCAGGCCGAGCGCATGCAGCAGCGTCGCGTGGATACGATCCGTGACGCGTGCGGTGCGCGCGCCGAGCGGCAGCCGCGCCTCCTCGAAATCGATCAGCCGCGCGAGCACGGGACGGCGCATCTGGTGCGCGACGGCCGCGCGTACCAGTGCGCGCAGTACGTCGTCGCATGACGACAGCGCGCCAGCCCGGTCGACGTCGTCGAGCAGATGCGCACTCTCGCGCTCGACGAGCGCGGCCGTCAGCGCATCGCGATTCGGGAAGTACTGATAGAGCGAACCGATGCTCACGCCGGCCAGCGCCGCGACCGCGTTCGTCGTGTAGCCGTCGAAGCCGTCGCGCTCCAGAATGCGAGCGGCGGCCTCGACGATCGCGTCGACGGTGGCCAGCGAGCGACGCTGGCGCGGCGCCTTGCGAGGCGACAGCGGGATTCGTGAAGACGATTCGGCCATGGTCGGAATGCGAGCTTCGAATATGAGCAAACGCTCATATTCTAGAAACACCCTTCCGCCCCGTCAAAAAGGAATCCACGCGACCCTGCCCACCCTGTTCATCGTCGTGAAGACGCGCCCCGAATGGCTCGGCTTCCCCATGCCGGAGCGCTTGCGGCCGCCGCGCGAATGCATCGCGCCGATCCGCGAAACGCGAGGCGAACGCGTGTCGCCGCGCCTCTACGCCGCCGCGCTCTGCTCGACACGCGTGACCGATGGGTGTATCGGAGCCGAGCAGGATCACCGCGCATGCGAACGCGCGATCGCGGCGCTTCGAGCGACGCCGCTCCGGGATCGGTGCTTCGACATCGCCGAGATCCTGCCGGGTGTCGAGAACGCACACGCGACCAACGACGACGCGGTCGCACCGTCTGCCGTCCAGGTGCATGCGCGATCCCGACGCGATGCAAGCGCCGCATTTGCGCAGTCGTTCCTTTCGTGGCGTCCGCTAACAAAGACGACTGTTGCAACATGCGGAACAACTGTTGTCGTACGTGACTCAATGGTCACAATGTGGGCATAATGGCGTCTTTACCGCGCGCCCAGCCCATGTCGCCCGTCTTTCTAGCACCGCTCATCGTTGCCTGTGCGTTGTTCATGGAAAGCGTCGACGCGAACATCATCGTCACCGCCCTCCCCGCGATGGCGAGGGATTTCGGGCACAGCCCCGTCACATTGAACATTGCGATCACGGCCTACGTGGTCGGGCTCGGCGTGTTCATTCCGATCTGCGGCTGGCTGGCCGACCGCTTCAGCGCACGCTCCGTGTTCCGCACCGCCATCGGCATCTTCGTCGTCGGCTCGCTGATGTGCGCGGCATCCAGTTCCCTCGGCGTGCTCACGTTCGCGCGCTTCATCCAGGGCGTCGGCGGCGCGATGATGGTGCCCGTCGGCCGCATCATCATCTTCCGCGCCGTGCCGCGCTCGGATCTCGTGCGCGCGATGAACTACCTCGCGATTCCCGCACTGTTCGGGCCCACGGTCGGGCCGCTCGTCGGCGGCTTCATCACGACCTACCTGCACTGGCGGATGATCTTCTTCATCAACGTGCCGATCGGCATCTACGGGATCTACCTCGCGAGCAAGCACATCGCGAACACGCGCGAGCCCGATCCGGGCCCGCTCGACTGGTTCGGCTTCGTGCTGTCGGCCAGCGGCGCCGCGCTGCTGCTGATGGGGCTCACGCTGATCGACGGCTCGCTCACGTCGCGCTCGAACGCGCTCGTCATGTGCGTGACCGGCACCGCCCTGCTCGCGCTCTACGTGCCGTATGCGCGCCGCAAGGAGCGCCCAGTGCTCGACCTCAGCTTCCTCAAGATCCCCACCTATCACGCGAGTGTCGTCGGCGGGTCGCTGTTCCGTATCGGCCTCGGCGCGGTGCCGTTCCTGCTGCCGCTCGCGCTGCAGGAAGGGCTCGGCATGAGCGCGTTCCATTCGGGGCTCATCACGTGCGCGTCCGCGTTCGGCGGCGCCATGAGCCGCTCGACGGCCACCCATACGCTGCGCCGCTTCGGCTTCCGCACGGTGCTGATCTACAACGCGGCATTCGCGGGCCTCGCGATCGCCGCGTACGGCGTGTTTCATCCCGGCATGGCGACCTGGGCGATCTGGCTGATCGTGCTCGTCGGCGGCATCTTCCCCGCGCTGCAGTTCACGAGCCTGAACTCGATGATCTACGCGGACATCTCGCCTCGCGACGCCGGCCGCGCGACGAGCCTCGGCAGCGTCGTGCAGCAGATGTCGCTCGGCCTGGGCGTGACGGTCGCCGGCCTCGTGCTGCACATTTCGCACTGGCTGCAAGGTCATCAGAAGATGGTGTGGTCGGATTTCTGGCCCGCGTTCGTCGTGGTCGGGCTGTGCTCGTTCGCGTCGATTCCGATCACGCGGCGGCTGCCGCCCGGCGCCGGCGACGAAGTCGCGCGCGGCAAGCGGCAATAACGCGCCGACAGACGAACGGGAAAAGGCGGAAGGAAACGCGGCTCGCGAAGCAAGCCGGAAAAACCAAAAAAATCAGCGGACATCCACACGGGGCCGGTGCACAGCCGCATGGATGTCCGCTCAGGGCTCCGGGTCTCCCGATGGGGGTTGAGAATCCCGGATTCGCTTCCTGCGTGCCATGGACATATGTGCGTCGGAAGCAAAATCGTTGCGCGCCTTTATCGTCGCGCCATGGACTGCACTATAGGGAAACTTGCGCAACGCATCTGTCAACCATTGTCAGACACGTTGCGTCGGCACGTCGCACGCGCGCGCCGCTTTCGCGCTAAAGTGGTTCCCGACCATCACTCCCGTCCGCCCTTCCGATGCTTACGCTCTCGCCCGCCGCCGCCCGCGCGCTGCATCTCGCCGCGCAGGGCCTGCTGACGCCACCCCGCCGCAAGGCCACCAAATCTGACGTGCTCGACGCGATCCGCCGGATGGCGCAGTTGCAGATCGACACCATCCACGTCGTCGCGCGCAGCCCGTATCTCGTGCTGTTCAGCCGTCTCGGCGATTTCTCGCCGCAGTGGCTCGACGAGCATCTCGCCGAGGCGCGCCTGTTCGAATACTGGTCGCACGAAGCGTGCTTCCTGCCGGTCGAGCAGTTCGGCCTGATGCGCTACAAGATGCTCGATCCGTCGGGAATGGGCTGGAAGTACGCGGCCGAGTGGCATGAGCAGAATCGTCCCGACATCGAGCGGCTGCTCGCGCGGATTCGCGCCGAAGGCCCCGTCCGGTCGGCCGATTTCGCCCGCGAGGATGGCGTGAAAGGCAACGGCTGGTGGGATCGCAAGCCCGAGAAGCGCCACCTGGAAGTGCTGTTCACGACGGGCGACCTGATGGTGTCGGAGCGCCGTAATTTCCAGCGCGTGTACGACGTGCGCGAGCGCGTGCTGCCCGACTGGGACGACGCGCGCGACCTGCCGCCGCGCCACGCCGTGCTGCCCGCGCTGCTCGACTACACGTGCCGCGCGCTCGGCGTCGTACGCGCGGACTGGGTGGCCGACTACTATCGGCTGCCGCGCCGTTCGTATCGCGCGGAACTCGAGCAGCTCGCGAGCGCGGGCGACCTGATCCCGGTGGCGATCGACGGCTGGAAGGAGCCGGCCTACGTGCATCGCTCGCTCGAAGCGTTGCTGCCCGCCGCGGAAGCCGACACGCTGCGCTCGACGGTCACGACGCTGCTGTCGCCGTTCGACCCGGTCGTCTGGGACCGGCGGCGTGCATCGACGCTGTTCGGTTTCGATTACACGATCGAATGCTATACGCCCGGGCACAAGCGGCGTTACGGCTATTTCTGCCTGCCGGTGCTGCATCGCGGGCGGCTGGTCGGGCGCATCGACGCGAAGGCGCATCGCACGCTCGGCACGTTCGAACTGAAGGCCGTGCATGTCGAGCCGGGCGTGCGGTTCGGCACGGGGCTCGCGGCCGATGTCGCGAAGGCGGTGAAGAAGCTCGCGGCGTGGCACGGCACGCCGGAAGTCACGGTCGGGCGGCAGGCCCCGCCGGAGCTGGTAAAGGCGCTGGCCGGCGCGTAGACGTCCGCACCGCCGGCTGGCACGGCGGCGGCGCGCGCCGCCGGCCGTCCATCAGTCGCGCAGCTTGCGGAAACGCGGCGTGCCGTCTTCGAGGTTCCCGTTGAACATCGCTTCCGGCCGTACCCACAGCCCGCGTGCATGCGGCCACAGGTGTTCGTACACGACCACCGATTCCTCGGTTTCGGAATGGCGGGCAACACCGATGTAGCGATACAGCCCGCCCTTGTAATGGCGATGCGTCGCGAGCTGTTCGGCTTCCTGTTCGGTCATGATGGGCTTCTCTTCGGCAAAAACGGAAAGCGCGTATTGTATGCGCTGCGCCGTGCGTCAGCGTTTCGCGTAGATGTCCGGACGGCGGATCTCCATCACCCGCTCGGGGTTCGCCGACGGCCCGAAGCCGACCGGCCGGTACAGCTCGTGCGCATCGGACGTCACGAGCATGATGCGACGCAGCCCCTGCACCATCTCCTGCGCGAACACGTGGTCGATCAGCGCGCGACCGTAGCCGTTGCCGCGTTCGGCCGGCAGCACGAACACGTCGCACAGGTACGCGAACGTCGCGTGATCGGTCACGAGCCGCGCGAACCCGACGAGCCGGTCGCCCACGTAGGCGCCGAAGCACAGCGAGCCCTCGATCGCACGCTCGACCACGTCGCGCGGAATGCCCTGCGACCAGTACGCGTCGCGATGCAGGAAGTCGAAGATCGCGTCGACGTCGAGTTCGCGCTTGTCGGTGGAAAATCTCAGCGTGGCGGGGGCGGCTGCGGGCACGTCGGTCTCCGGTTCGTGTGGTGGGAAGCGAAATGCCGACGATACAGCGCGGCGCGAGGGGCTACAAGCGGTGACACGTATCGACTACATCCCGACGGACGGGCATCTGCTCTCTCGGCTCACGGCGCCCGCAACGCGCGATCTGCGTTGCAACGCTTCAACGGCAGCGGCCGGGCTGCCACGATCCGCGTGGCCTCGCGCGTGCGCGGGTCGATTTCCAGGTCGAGGCATGCGCAATCGACCGTGCGGGCAACGGGCCTCGATTCGGTGACAATGTCGCCTGTCCAATGAACCCGCCACACCGCTTCATGCCCTATCGCCTCATCGCATTCGACTTCGACGGCACGCTCGCCGATTCGCTCGACAGCTTTCTCGCGGCGCTGTCGGAAGCGTCGCGCATGCACGGCTTTCGCGACGCCACGCCCGAATTGCGCCCGGCGCTGCGCGGCATGTCGGCGCGCGATATCGTTCGCGCGCTCGACGTGCCGATGTGGAAAGTGCCGCGCGTGACGATCGACATGCGCCGCCTGATGCGGCCGCGCGTCGCCCAAGTGGCGTTGTTCCCCGGCGTCGGCGAAACGTTCGACGCGCTCGCCGCGCGCGGCATCCGCATTGCGATCGCCACGTCGAATACCGAGGAGATCGTGCGCGACCGGCTCGGCCCGCGTGCCAGCAGCCGCGTCGAGCATTTCGCATGCGGCATTCCGCTGTTCGGCAAGGCGCGTCGCCTGCGCGCGCTCGTTCGTGAGGCGGGCGTGCGCGCCGATGAAGTACTGTATGTCGGCGATGAAATCCGCGACGCCGATGCGGCACGACGCGCACGCATCGCATTCCAGGGTGTCGCGTGGGGCTACACCGCACCGGACGCGTTGCAGGCGCATTGCGCGACACCGTTGCTGCCCCGTCTCGACGCATTGCTCGATCGCGTGTGACGCACCCGTGCGCTTCGTGCGCACGGCTCGACCCGCCGCTCGACGCGCACGACACCCCGGCACGACCATGACTTGCGGACGACACCCACGTGCATCCCGCACACCCCATGCACGCAAGAATTGCCGCCATCGCACACGCAACAGGTACGCAATACCGGTCGTCACGCTTGCTCGGCGATTCGTCTTACCAACCGTTACACAAACCACAGCGCGGTTGCACCTGCGGCCGGATCGCTCTCCTAGAATCGGTCGGGCCGGGCAACACGTCGACCGGCGCCGCGGCAGAGCGGCGGTCGAATCCGGCCCGGGCGCGCCCGGTCTCTCGCACAGCGACGGATCACGCGATCCGTTTTTCAACCCGAGCCCCGATCGAAAGGAGGTCCCATGAACCGCTTTCCCCGCATCTCGCGCCTTGCCTTGTCTGCCGCCGGCCTGCTTCTCGTCGCCGTGACGGCGACCGCGCAAACCGCACAACCGGCACCGAACGCACCGGCCGCCGCCGCGACGCGCATCCACGAAGCCGACCAGGCCTTCATCACGGACGGCACGAAAACCGTGTCGACGCAGCACGACGCGGCGCGCATCGCCGATTCGCGCACGTCGGACAGCCAGGTCAAGGCGTTCGCGCAACGCGTGTCGACCGACGATGAAAAGATCATCCAGGCCATGCGCGCGGCGAGCCCGCGCGGCGTCGACGTGCCGGCCAACGACCCCGACACGGCCGCGCTGGACAGCATCAAGAACCTGCGCGGCGCCGAGTTCGACAAGGCGTATATCGAGCAGGTCGCGCTCGCCGGCCAGCAGAAGGCCATCTCGGCATTCCAGGCCGAAATCGCGTCGGGCCGCGACACGAAGCTGAAGGAAGTCGCCCGCCAGTCGCTGCCGATCCTGCAGAAGCACTACGCCGACGCGCAGAAGCTCGCGGAACGCCACCACCTCGCATCGGCGCAGTAACGCGCCCGCTACGCCGCGCCGTCGTGCGCGGCGCACTGCTTCCCCTGTCGTCGCGTCGCCGCTTCCCTTCCGGCGGCGCGACGCGCGTCAAGCGTCACGCTTCACACGTTACGTCGCGAGCTTCGCCAGCAGCCGCGCGCGCACCTCCGGCCATTCGTCGTCGATGATGCTGAAGCGCACCGAATTGCGCTTGCGGCCATCCGGCATGATCCGTTCGTGCCGCACGATACCTTCCTGCTTCGCACCGAGCCGCAGGATCGCCGCGCGCGATTGCTCGTTCAGTTCGTCGGTCGTGAACTGCACGCGCACGCATTGCAGCACGTCGAACGCATAGCCCAGCAACAACCATTTCGCTTCGGTGTTCGCGCGCGTGCGCTGCGCCGATGCGCTCAGCCACGTATGGCCGATCTCGAGCTTGCGGTTCTGGCGATCGATCTTCCAGAAACGCGTGCTGCCGATCACGCGGCCCGATGCGCGATCGACGATCGTGAACGGCATCACGGTGCCGGCGGCGCGGCCCTGCAGTGCGGTGTCGAGATAGGCGTCGATCGTCTCGGGGCCCGGCACGACCGTGACCTTCAGGTTCCACAACTGGCCGTCCGCCGCAGCGTCCAGCAGCGCCTGCCGGTCGGACGAGGCGAGCGGCCTCAGTTCGACGCGTTCGCCGGTCAGGATCGGTTGTTCGAGGGAAGCGGAAGCATCGGTCATGAGGGGTTCCGGAAAGAGACGGCGATGGCGGCAAAACGCCCATCATACGGCCGCGTCAGCCGAGGAGCGCGGCCAGCCGGCGGCGGATCGCCTTCGCCTCGCTGCGCAGTGCGTCGGCGAACGCATCGACGAGCAGGCTCTTCGGCCGGTGCGCAGGCACGATCACGCTGACCCGGTACGGAAACGACCGCGTGAGCGGCCGCACGTGCAGGTCGCGCCCGACGAAATCGAGCGCGGTCAGCGGATTGACGATCGCGGCGCCGAGCCCCTGCCGCACGAACGCGCACACCGACACGGCCGACGGCGTTTCGACGACCGAGCGCGGCGCCACGCCGAGTTGCGCGAACGCCTCGTCGATCAGAATGCGGTACGGATCGTTCAGCGACAGGCTCACGAACGGGCGATCGGCGAGATCCGGCAGATCGATCGCATCCTGCGCGAGCAGCGGATGGCCGTCGGGCAGCACGCACACTTCGTCGACCTCGAGCAGCGGCGTGAGCACGGTGCCGGCCGGCGCGACGTCGTGCTCGGTCAGCCCGAGGTCGTAACGCTGCGCGGTCAGCCACTCTTCGAGCACCGGCGATTCCTGCGTCGCAACCGACACGCTGACGCCCGCGTGGGCCTCGTGAAAACGCCGGCACGCGCCGGGCAGGATCGCGTGCGAGAACGCCGGCAGCGCGATCACCGACAGCTGACCGTCACGAAACTCGCGCAGGCGCGCGGCGGTTGCCGCGACGCGTTCAAGCCCCACATACGCAAGCCGCACGTCGTCGAACAGCGTGAGCGCGGCCATCGTCGGCCGCAGCCGGCCATGCGCGCGCTCGAACAGCGCGAAGCCGACGACCTGCTCCATGCGCGCAAGCTCGCGGCTGATCGTCGGTTGCGACGTATAGAGCATCTCGGCCGCGCGCGTCGTGCTGCCGGTGACCATCAGCGCGCGAAAGACCTCGATATGGCGGTGCGTGAGCATGATCTTCTATATCAGATATGAATCGAATGTTGATAAACAGGCATTTTACTGTATAGGCAATCAGGCGCATCATTCACCCTATCCGTTCATTCGACCCGATTCATCCGCCATGTCCCTCGATTCCCGCCAGCTCGCGACGCTCGCGCAGCAATACGGCACCCCGCTGTGGGTGTACGACGCCGACGTCATTCGCGACCGCATCGCCCAACTGCGTCAGTTCGACGTGATCCGCTATGCGCAGAAGGCGAACTCGAACGTCCATATCCTGAAGCTGATGCGTGAGGAGGGCGCGTGCGTCGATGCCGTGTCGCTCGGCGAGATCGAGCGCAGCCTCGCTGCCGGGTTCAGCCCTGCCGGCGAGCCGGAAGGCGTCGTGTTCACGGCCGACCTGATCGACCGCCCGACGCTCGCGGCCGTGCTGAAGCACGGCGTGACCGTGAACGCCGGCTCGCTCGACATGCTCGCGCGCATCGGCGAGCACGCGCCCGGCCACCGCGTGTGGCTGCGCGTCAACCCCGGGTTCGGCCACGGCCACAGCAACAAGACCAACACCGGCGGCCCGCAGAGCAAGCACGGCATCTGGATCGACGACGTGCCGCGCGCGATCGAGATCGTGCGCCGGTACGGGCTGAAGCTCGTCGGCATCCACATGCATATCGGTTCCGGCGTCGACTACGGCCACCTGTCGCAGGTGTGCGATGCGATGGTCGATCTCGTCACGTCGCTGGGCCATGACATCGACGCGATCTCGGCCGGCGGCGGCCTGTCGATTCCGTATCGCGACGGCGAGCCGCGCGTCGACGTCGGCCACTACTTCAGCCAGTGGGACGCCGCTCGCAAGCGGATCGAACGGCATCTCGGCCACCCGGTGCGCATCGAGATCGAACCGGGCCGCTTCCTCGTCGCCGAAGCCGGCACGCTCGTCACCGAAGTGCAGGCCGTCAACCGCCGGCCGAAGCACGATTTCGTGCTGATCGACGCGGGCTTCAACGACCTGATGCGCCCGTCGATGTACGGCAGCTACCACGCGGTGTCGGTGCACACGCACGAAGGCGCGCTGCCGGCCAGCCGGCCGCTCGTCGATCTCGCGATCGCGGGGCCGCTGTGCGAATCGGGCGACGTGTTTACGCAGGACGCGGGGGGCGTGGTCACGCACCGCAAGCTGGCGCAGCCGCAGATCGGCGACCTGCTGTTCCTGCATGATGCTGGCGCGTACGGCGCGTCGATGTCATCGAACTACAACAGCCGGCCGCTCGCGCCGGAAGTGCTCGTCGATCGCGGTGCGCCGCGGCTGATCCGCCGCCGGCAGACGATCGACGAATTGCTCGCGCTCGAAACGTTCGAGTAACGCGCTTTCGTCGATACGAAAGCCAACGGCCAGGCTTGCCGCTACCGGCAGCCTGGCCGTTTTGCTTTTCGGCGCACGGCCAGCCATATGGCGGCATGTGCACCGACGCGTCAGCCCGCCCGCCGCACGGGCGCCATCTTCGAAAAGTACTTCGCGCCCGCCACGCAGCCGACCACGACGACCGTCACGACGACCATCGACGGCGGCACCGTCTCGTGCAGCAGCCCGGCCGCCAGCAGGAAGCCGAAGAACGGCTGCAGCAGCTGCAACTGACCGACGCCTGCGATCCCGCCGAGCGCGAGCCCGCGATACCAGAACACGAAGCCGATCAGCATGCTGAACAGCGACACGTACGCGAGCCCCCACAGCGCGGCGGCAGCGACGCCGTCGAACGACGCGGGCCGGGTGAACCACGTGAGCGGCAACATCAGCGGCAGCGACAGCACGAGCGCCCACGAGATCACCTGCCAGCCGCCGAGATCGCGCGACAGGCGCGCGCCTTCCGCATAGCCGAGCCCGCACGCGACGATCGCGGCCAGCATCAACGCATCGCCGACCACCGACGCGTGGCCGCCATTGCGCAACGCAAACGCGGCCACCGCACCGCTGCCGACGATCGAGAAGATCCAGAACGGCAGCCGCGGCCGTTCGCCGCCGCGCCATACGCCGAACAGCGCGGTCGCAAGCGGCAGCAACCCGACGAACACGATCGCGTGCGCCGATGTCACGTGCTTCAGCGCGAGTGCCGTCAGCAACGGAAAGCCGATCACGACCCCGAGCGCGACGATGGCGAGCGACACGGCCTCGGCGCGCGTCGGCCGCCGCTGCTTGAGCACGACGAGCAGCAGCAGGCCGAGCGCGCCGGCGATCGTCGCGCGCGCAAAGGTGAGGAACAGCGGGTCGAGCCCCTGCACCGCGATACGCGTCGCGGGCAGCGAGCCACTGAAGATGATCACGCCCAGCAGGCCGCTGAGCCATCCGTCGGTCGTCTTTTGCACGGGAAATCCTGAACGGGGAAAGTGGATCACCGATGATCCGCCGCCCGCGAAAACCGCGTAAGCTACGGCCCAATACAATTCGGACAAACTGTACTGAACAATCGGCCGTACAGTTCTTTCTTCGTCATGAGCCAGACCGCCCCGCTTCCCGTTCCGCCCACGCAGTCGCGCACGCGCGTGGAAACCGTGATGGATACGTTGCGCGCCCGAATCGCGAGCCGCGCGCTGGTGTCCGGCGCGCGCGTACCGTCGATCCGGATGATGGCGGACGCGCTCGGCGTGTCGAAATCGACCGTCGTCGATGCATACGAGCGGCTTGCGAGCGAAGGCGTGCTGGTCTCGCGGCGCGGCTCGGGTTTCTATGTGTCGGGGCACGCGCCACCGCTCGCGCTCGCCGATCTCGGCCCGCGGCTCGATCGCGGGCTCGATCCGCTGTGGCTGTCGCGCCAGTCGCTCGAGGCAGCGCCCACCTCGGTGAAGCCCGGTTGCGGATGGCTGCCGCCGTCGTGGCTGCCGGACGAGAGCCTGCGCCGCGCGCTGCGCGCCGCGTCGCGCGACGAATCCGACGCGCTGACCGACTACGCGACGCCGCTCGGCCTGCCCGCGATGCGCCAGCAGCTCGCATGGCGGCTCGCGCAGCACGGCGTCCAGGCCGAACCCGCGCAGATCATGCTGACCGACGGCGGCTCGCACGCGCTCGACCTCGTCTGCCGCCTGCTGCTGGAGCCGGGCGACACGGTCGTGCTCGACGATCCGTGTTACTTCAACTTCCAGGCGCTGCTGCGCGCGCACCGTGCGCGGATCGTCAGCGTCCCGTACACGCCGAACGGCCCCGATCTCGCGCGCTTCGAGCAGGTGCTCGCCGAGCACCGGCCGCGCCTGTACATCACCAACGCGGCGCTGCACAACCCGACCGGCGCGACGCTCGCGGCGCCTGTCGCGCACCGGCTGCTGACGCTTGCGGCCGGGCACGGTCTGCTGATCGTCGAGGACGACATCTTCGCGGATTTCGAGAGCACGCCCGCGCCTCGCCTCGCGGCCTTCGACGGGCTGTCGCGGGTCGTGTCGATCGGCAGCTTTTCGAAGACGCTGTCGGCCGCGATCCGTTGCGGCTACGTCGCCGCGCGCCCGGAATGGATCGAGGCGCTCGTCGACCTGAAGCTCGCAACGTCGTTCGGCCATGGGCAGATCGGCGCGAACGTCGTACACCGGCTGCTCGTCGACGGCACGTACCGGCGCCACGTCGACAGCCTGCGCGCGCGCCTCGCGGACGCGATGGGCGAAACGCTCCGGCGTCTCACACGCGCCGGGCTGAAGATCTGGACGGAGCCGCGCGGCGGCCTGTTCGTATGGGCGGAGTTGCCCGACGGGCTCGACGCCGCGCGTGTCGCGCGCCATGCGCTGGACCACGATGTGGTGCTCGCGCCCGGCAACGTGTTCAGCGCGTCGCACGGCGCGACGTCGTACCTGCGTTTCAACGTGTCGCGCTGCAAGGGGCCGGCGGTGTTCGATGCGCTGGCGCGGGCGATGGAGGTCGTGCGTGTCGAAGAACGCAGCGGCATGCAGGCGGATGCGGGCGGGCGTGTCCCCGCTCGGGAACACTGAAACCCAGCAATTAGGCAAACAATTACAAAATGGATCGGTACATTTTTCGACGACAGGATTCTGTGGTGACATTTCTTGCACGCGCGATATGCATCGCGATCTGGTCCTGCCTCGCGTTTTCGATGCCATCCACGGCTTGTACGGTTTCCGAAGACATGCTTGACAGCGTCCCGCTCAATTCCGACGCGATCCCTAACGAGGATCGCGTCAAGATTACAGAGATGGTCATTCGCGCGCGCCAATGGCCCGGCGCCGAAATTCGAGGCATCGTCACCGCCGGAGCCTACATCGGGGAAGTCAATCCACAGGGGCTGGCGCTGCGGCGAGCGGCACACCTGAAGGAATTCCTGATACAACTCGGTGTGAAGAGTGAGAACATCTGGTCGGATACCCACATCATCTCGACACCGTATCCGAAAGACAGCGCCGGTTACGAAGGCTATCTTCAGATCGGTCTGACACTGGTGCCGCTTTGCAACGATGGATGTCGGCACTTGTGCGGCGATCCGCGCATCACGCCGACATCCAGAGCACTTCGCTGACGCAGCCCGCCGCTAAACGACCCCGCAATCGCGTCGTATCAGCGACGGCGTGACCCGAGAGCCTCTCGCGCCGCCTGCGCCGCCCGCATCACACCTCCCCCGCGTGCGCCCTCGCCCGCACTTCCGCGAACGACGTATCGACGAGCAGCCGCCCCGTATCGAACACCGTTTCGAGCGCGTCCTCCCATTCGCCTTCCAGCATCCGGTCGTCCCATGCGGCGGGCAGCGTCGTCGTCCGATACTCGCCGGTGCGGAAACTGCGCAGCAGCGTGAGCCGCCCCTTCTTCGAGCGCTTGCCCTGATCGGTGACCGGATCCTTGCAGACGTCGTGCCACACGCCGCCGCGCCGGATCGCCGAGCACTTCATCGCGAAACGCTGCGTATCGCGGTTCACCTGCTGCAGCAGCGCGCCGCCCATGCCGAACACGACGTTGCCGGCCGCATAACCCGCGTCGTCGAGCGCGGAGAGAATCGCATCGATCGACAGCTCGTCGACACCATCGCCCTGGATCACCCGCACGCGATTCAGCACGCGCCGCCCCTTGCCGTTCACGGTCGAGCCGAACGATGCGTCGAGCGCACGCACGATCTGCAGCACGATCGACACCGGGTCGCCCGAATCGGGACGCACGACCAGTGTCGCGCCCGAATCGAGCACGGCCTGCCGAAGCTCGCCGCCCCACAGATCGAGCGCGGCGAATAGATCGTAGGAGTCCGACACGACCGACACGATCGCACCAGGCAGGCCAAAGCGGCGAATCATGTTCCGGTACGCATCGGCTTCGTGCTCGCGGCCCCACGACGTGATCGTGCTGTGCTCGGCCGCCGGCACCGAGTACGCGGCCATCGGCTCGCGATAGAAGCGGTTCGCGGCCAGCACGCCGAGCACCGTGTCCGAACCCATGAAGTTCACGAGGTGCGCCGCGCCGCCGATCGCGGCCGACTCCGCGCTCGATACGCCGCGTGCGCCGAAGTCGTGCAGCTTGAACGGCAGTTGCGCAAGATCGTCGTCGGTCTTCTCGAGGAAGCGGCGGATCGTCTGCCGCAGGTGCCAGCTGCGCGTCGCGACCGTCACCGGATACCACACGCGCAGCAGCATCGTCTCGAGATACGACGCGAGCCAGAACACCTGCGGGTCGTCGCATTCGACCGTCATCAGCACGTTGTGCACCGGCACGACCGAGCCCTCGGGCACCGCGCGGATCTTCACCGGCAGGTAGCCGTCGTAGCGTTCGACGATGTAGCGCCAGCCCGCTTCGTTGAACGGCTCGCCGTGCACCGCGAAGAAGTCGCGCGCCTCGTCGATCATCGCGTGCGTGATCGGCTTGCACAGATATTCCTTCAGCAGCATCTGCAGGCCGAAGAACACCGTGCGGTCGTAACGGCCGCCGCGCGATTCGACGTACGAGAACATCGCCGACGCGTCGGGCGGATATTGCAGGAAGTGGGAAGCCTTGTACGAATCCGTGTTGAGGATCGGATTGGCGAGAACCGCGGCAAAGCCGCCGAGATCGTTTTGCATGGCTAGAGCTCCTCTAGGCCGTTGAAGTGCCGCCGCGTCTGTCGCGGCGGACGGAATGCGGGGAATCAGCGGATCACAGCTTCCCCAGGAAGTGATACGCGATGTCGAAGTGATCCTCGAACATCACGTTGCGCATCTGCGCGAATTCGTTGAGCGGCACCCAGCGCGCCTTGTCGGCGTCGTCGCTGCCCTTCACGCGCGGCAGCTCGCCGGTCGGGAAGTTGAACAGGCACGCGTGCGTGATCGTGCGGCCGCGCAGCGAACGCGTCGGGTGGTCGAATACCTGGCGATCCTTGATCGAGCCGCGCAGCACGGGCTCCGGCAGCTTCAGGCCGGTTTCTTCACGCAGCTCGCGGATACAGGCCGCGTCGAGCCGCTCGTCCTGGTTCACGAACCCGCCCGGCAGCGCCCACAGGCCGCGGCCCGGTTCGCTGCGGCGGCGCACGAGCAGGATATGGCCCGAATGCACGACCACCGCGTCGACCGTCACGAACGTGACGGGATAAGGCGCGGCCGCCCACGCCTTGCGATACCCGGCGATGAATTCGGCTTCCGACTTCAGCTGCGCGAATTCCGGCTGCGTGCGGAAACGCTCGAGCCAGCCGAACACGGGTTCCGGCACGGCCCACTGCACGAAGCTGTTCGGGCGTTCGGCGAAATACTGGTCGCGGATCTCGGTGGCGGAAATGTCTTCCGTCGCGTCGACATCGACGAGCTCCCATTGCGGGAACATCCGCAGGTAATACGACGTGGCGTCCTTCTCGTGGCCGATCAGCCCGACCTTGCGCTGCGCGATATCGCCGAGCGCGGACGCGACCGCGTCCTGCACCCAGCGCACCCAGTCGCCATCGTTGTAGGTCGAATCCTGCAACGGCGCGATCGTGACGCGGTCGCGCTCGGACGCATCGAGCAGCGAAGCCAGCATCTGGCGACGCTCGTCGAACGAGAACGGATCCTTGATGGTGCGGGGCTTGTCGGTCGATCCGATCAGCACGCACACGCGCTCGGCCCGGCTCAGTGCCGACTTCAGCACGTTCAGGTGACCACGATGCGGGGGCTGGAAACGACCAATGAAAACGAGCGCGTCGAAGCGCCGGTTCTGTTGCGTACTCATGAGGCTCCCTCAAGAGAGTGAAACGCTTCGGGTCTTTCCCGAAGGGTTGAGACGAATCCTAGGGGAAATCCCGGGGGGCGTCAATCGAACCCATCCTCGACTTGACGAAGTCTGAAACAATGCGTGTTATTGGCGGGTTACACTCGATTTCATCCCAATCCGCGCCATGGCGCCCGCCATCATGAGGATCTCAGTCAGCCGGACCGTCGGCGTCGATCGCAGACGCCTCTTCACGTGGTCGCAGGATTACGCGCGGCGGCTCGTGTGGGACAGCTTCCTCGCCGACGCCTATCTGCTCGACGGCATGACGGCCGGCGTCGGCGTTGACGCGTTCTGCCGCAGCCAGTCGGGCGCGACGATGGTGTCACGCTACATCTCGTACCGTCCGCCGCAGGTCGCCGCCGTCGAGATGGTCGACGGGCCGAAAGTGCTCGAGCGCTTCAGCGGCAGTTGGAACTTCACCGAGCACACGCCCGGCACGACCGAGGTGAAATTCACGTACCACTTCCGCGCCCAGCCGGCCTGGCTGCGCTGGCTGCTCGAACCGCTGATCGGCGCGTTCTATCTCGTGGAGACGCGCCGGCGTCTCGATTCGTTCAAGCGCTGGGCCGAAGCCGAAGCGCTGCCGCACTGACCGTCGCTGCCGCGGGGCACGCGCCCGCACGGCCCTGCGTGTCCGCGCCACCTCTTCCCAACTGGGTTCGAACGCGCCACCGCCGCGCCGTCGGGCATTCGCCGCGCATTTGCCAGATTCGCCGAACCCGGGGAAACTACGGGCGGCCGTCGCCCTGACGGCGCGCCCCGACCGAGAGAACGGGGCATTCCTCCCCGAAACGGCTGCGACACGAACCTGATCCGATGAGCCTGATATCCCGATTCTTTGGCCGCAACGAAGCACCCGAAAACTCCGTTGCGCTGGTCGCGGCACCGGACGTCGAGAATCCGCTGAGCGTGACGGTCGTCTTCGACGGCCCGCTGAAAGTCGACGTCGCCGCGCTGACGGCTGCGCTGCGCGCGTACCACCCGAGCATGAAGCAGGCGCGCGTCGAGACCGAGCCGACGCTGGAGCAGATATTCGGGCTCGCCGGCTGGGGCAACCATGTCGTCCGGCTCGTCGGCTTCGACGCGCCCTATCCGTCCGAGGCGCTGGAAGCGTGTGTCGCGCCGGCCCACTACGGGCAGGACCTGAAGCAGCAGGTGCGAGCAAGTCGCAGCCACGTGATCCTCTACTACGCCGGGCACGAAGCGAATCCGCTCGACCAGTATGTCGCGCTGGCGGCCGTCGCCGGCGCGCTCGCCGAACAGAACGGCCTCGCGGTGCTGAACGAGCACGCGCACACGTCGCTGCCGGCCGGCGTCTTCAATGCGAAGGAACTCGGCGAGGAAAGCCTCGAAGTGCTGCGGGATATCCCGCTCAACCTGTTCTTCTGCGGTTTCGTGAAATACGAAGTCGAAGGCGTCGACGGCGTGTGGATGCGCACCTATGGCGCCGACGTGTTCGGCCTGCCCGATTTCGCCGCGCTCGCGGAAGGCCATCACGAGGGCGAACGTTACTCGGGCATCTTCAACAACGTGATGCATTACCTGCTGGAAAGCGGCGCGCGCATGCAGGCAGGCGAAACGATGCAGATCGGCACGGAGACGTTCATGAAGCTGCGCGAACCGCTCGAGCACGAGTACTACCTGCAGGGGCCGGCGCCCGTCCTGGTGGCCGAGCTGATTTCGGCGGACCAAATCAATCGCTGATTTCAACCCGTCGCATCTTGCTGCACGGCGCACGGGTTCAAGACTTCGCGAACCGCGTGCGCCGCTGCGTCAGCTGACGGCGGCGCGACGTTGCACAGCGTGTCGTCGTTCCGGTTCGACCGGTAGCGGGAGCGTCGCGGCGTTCGCGGCGGCCCAGCCCTAACGTGCGCCGCCCCCGCGCAACGGGAACGTTTCCGCCCCCGCATCGCGGCGCAACGTGACCTCCGTACCGGTCAGCCATCCTGACGATTTCAGGATCGGTCGCGCGATCGCGTACAGGCGGTCGGCGCTCGTACCGTAGAAGTACAGGTAACCGTCGTTGCCGTCGCGATGCACTTCGGTCTCGCCCAGTTCGCCGGCGCCTGCCTGCTTCACCGCGCGATCCAGCCGTTGCTCCAGCGCGAGAAGGCGCGCGTTGTCCCTGTCGTAGTAATCGAAGTGAACCATCACGACCGGGCCGGGCGGCTTCGGCGGTACATCGGCGGCGGCATTGCCCGCCAGCAGCGCCCAGCCAAGCCACGCGGCAAATCGGATTCCGTTACGCATATCGGTCAAGAGAGTGACATGCCCGCTCACGTCGCCGCGCCGCCGCGCGCAACCTGCTGCCGGACTTGTGCCTGCGTGCCGAGCGCGGCGGCGATCGCATCGACGGCATCGGCCGCACGCGCCGCGCCGCACATGAACGCGTCGACGGCCGCGAAGCGATGCTCGGGCCACGTATGGATCGTGATGTGCGATTCGGCGAGCAGCACGACGCCCGTCACGCCATGCTCACCGCCGAAATGATGGAAATGCGCGCCGATCACGCGTGCGCCCGCCTGCCGTGCCGCTTCGACGAGAAGCGCCTCGAGGCGCGCGGCGTCGCGCAGCAGCGCCGCGTCGATGCCGGCCAGGTCGGCCAGCACGTGCGCACCGAACGCCGCGCGCGGTGGCGCGATCTCGTCGCGCGCGGTCATTTGTGCGACCCGTACGACGAGTAGCCGCTGCGGGCCGACGAACTGCCCCAGCCGCTGCCGCCCGAACCGCTGCCGCCGATCGATGCGCAGCTGAACAGCGTGACGACGATCAGGCCGTAGATGCCGTAGAGGATGTACCGGATCACGCGCTGCCCCCGTCCGACGCAAAGCTCCTCCACAGCCATTCAGGCAGCCACAGCACCAGCAGGCCGATCAGCACGTAGACGGAGCGGCCGCTGAACGAGAATAGCGAGCCCATGTTCAGGATCAAGAGCAGCGCGCTGAACACGAGCGGCAGCGGCGCGAAACTGTGCGGGCCTTTCCGGCCGAACAGGCCCGTCGACGCAGCGGCGCCCGTTGCCGCCGCGGCCGTCGCGAGCGCCGGCGTGCCGAAGCGTTCGGCAAGCGTGCTGCCCGACAGCGGCCGCGCGCGCGACCAGACGATCTCCGCGTCGCTGCGCTCGCGCGTCAGCTTGTCCTTCTGCCAGCCGTAGTCGACGATCGACGTGCGATCGCCCACCTGCACTCGCCAGTTGAACGCACCGACCACGTAGACGACTTCCGAATCGTATTCCTCGCGCAGGCGGTAGGTCTTGCCGCCGTCGGTCACGTCGGACTCGCCGCCGATCGTCGGCCATTGGTCGAGCACCTGCACGCGTTCCCAGCGTCCTTCGCTCTGCACGAGCCACAGGAACCCGCGCTTCGGGTTCAGCAACAGGTATTCGTCCCACGTCTCTTCGTCGTCCGGCACGCGGCAACGCATCATCCCGATCACCGTGTACTTCACGCCGTCGAACGTGCCGATCGCGCCGAGCTCCAGCGCACCCTTCACCGCGTCGAGCTTGCGCTGCGCCGCGAACACGGTCTGCTGCTCGGCCGTGCACTGCACGCCCGCATGGCAACTGCCGCACACCACGTAGTCGGCGACGTTCGGCGCATACGACAGCGGCGCGCCGCAGCTCGGGCACGCGAACGGCACCATCTCCGCGCCGCGCTTCTCGCGCGTATCGTTTTCGGTATCGCGCAGCCCGGTGAATGCGAGCGCATCGAATTCGAGCGCTTCGCCCGTATAGACGGCCGGACTCCCGCCGTTCGAATCGGCGTCGGAATAGTCGTAGGTCGCGAACGCGTTGCCGGTGCGCAGGTCGACGACGCGCGCCTCCCAGCCGGCATCGACGCGGAACGGCAGCTCGCCGTCGCCGCCCGTGCAGCGCGCGGTGCGCACGTCCGACACGAGAAACGCGCGGCCGCCGTGGTCGATCCGCATGCCCGGTTCCAGCGTGCCGAACGCAGGCCACGCGCCGCCGGACGCGTCGTCGGGCTCGCGCACCGTGACCGCATACTGGCCGGACGCATCCGACAGCCAGCCGAACGTGCCGTCGTCGAACACGACATACCACTCGCTCCACGCGCCGGCGTCGTAGGTCATCTGGATGCGCCCGAGCACCGTGAACGTACGCTTGCCGTAGCGGCCGGCCGTGCCGATCTGGATCGGCGACGCATCGTCGAGCACCGTGGCGAGTTCGCCGATACGTTCGACGTCGGTGCCGCGCTTGAGCAGCGTGCTGCGACAGGACGCGCAGACGGCCATCACCGCCGCAGCCGAGCGAAACTCGACCGGCGCGCCGCACTGGGGGCACGAGGTACTGAACATGCGCGACGCTTACCGGGTCAGCTTCGCGAGGATCTCGGCCTTCGCGCGCGAATATTCGTCTTCGGTCACGAGGCCCTTGTCGAACAGCGCCTTCAACTGTTCGAGCCGCTGCACGTAATCAGTGCCTTCCGCCGGCGCGGCAGGCTGCGCGGCAGCCACCGGCGCGGCGGCGGGGGGCGCGGGCGGTGCAGCCGGCGCCGATTGCGCGGCGCCCGCCATCTGGCCGGCCATCGCCTGCCCGATCGCCGCACCCGCGGCGAGCCCCGCGCCGATCCCGGCGATGCCGCCCGGGTTCTGCGCGGCGAGCGGAATCGCCTGCGCGGTCTGGTATTGCGTGGCGCGGGCAAGATCCCCGGCCATCCCCGCGCCGATCCGCAGGTCGAGCGCCTTCTGCAGCTCCGCCGGCAGCGACACGTTCTCGACCGCGAACGCGTCGAGCGCCAGGCCGTAGCGCGTAAACACCGGCGCCAGCGCCTCGGCGACGCGCTGCGACAGCAGCGACTGGTTCGCGGCCATGTCGACGAACGGGACGTCGGCCGAGCCGAACGTGGTGCTCATCGCGGTGACGACCAGGTTGCGCAGTTGCTGTTCGAGATCGTCGACCGTGTACTGCGCGCGCGTGCCGCTGACCTCGCGATAGAACGCGCCCGCGTCGACGATCCGATACGAGTAGATGCCGAACGCACGCACCTGCACGAAGCCGAATTCGCGGTCGCGGATCGTCACCGGCTGCGCGGTGCCCCAGCGCCGGCCGAGCTGCAGCCGCGTGCTGAAGAAATAGACGTCCGACTTGAAAGGCGACTGAAAGAGTTTGTCCCAGTTCTTCAGGTACGTGAGCACCGGCAGCGTGTTCGTTTCCAGCGTGTACAGCCCCGCCTGGAAGATGTCGGCGACCTTGCCTTCGTTGACGAAGATCGCGACCTGCGTTTCGCGCACGGTCAGCTTGCCGCCGTAGCGGATTTCCATGTCTTCCATCGGATAGCGCCAGGCCAGCACGCCGTCGGTGTCTTCGGTCCATTGCAGGACGTCGACGAACTGCTTGCGGATAAACGATCCCAGACTCATGTCGGTCTCCTCGAAACGCGTGGCGCGTCAGGTCAGGCAGGCGGCATTGATGATGCCGACGACGAGCGATGCGGTGCCCATCAGGCCGCCCATCGCGACGTTGCGATCCTCGATCGCATGGTTCATGCCGGGCATCAGGCGCGTCAGCGCCGCATAGGTGATCAGTTGCACGGCCATCGCGCCGACGGCCCAGATCACGACTTCTCCGAGCGTGGAATTGTGCGCGATGCTGGATGCGAGCGTCAGGCAGAAGCCGATCAGCGCACCGCCGAACGACAGCGTCGCGGCCGCGTTGCCGTCGCGGATCAGCGCCAGTTCGTCGAACGGGGTGACCTTCAGGTACACTGCCGCGAACACGAGCAGCAGCACGAACGCCGACAATAAATGAACCGCATAGAGATAGGCACTATTCATTCTTTCCCTCGGATCTTGTGCTCGGTTCGCCGCCCCGTCGCCAGCCGGCTTGTACGGGGCGAGCGGACGGACAGACGCCCCGCAAAAGTCCGCGCCAGTATATCCACATTGCCGACCGCTGCACAACGGACGCACCATGCTGCATAGGCGCGCGCTCGTCCTGTCGATTCTCGTGCTCGCGTCGTGCGGGCTCGGCTACGAACTGATCAGCAGCGCGCTGTCCAGCTACCTGCTCGGCGATTCGATCCTGCAGTTCTCGTCGGTGATCGGCTGCTACCTGTTCGCGATGGGGATCGGCTCGTGGCTCGCGAAGTTCATCGACGACGACGACGTGCTCGACCGCTTCGTCGACATCGAGCTGCTCGTCGGCCTGCTCGGCGGCGTGTCGGCCGCGCTGCTGTTTGCCGTGTTCGCGTGGCTCGCCGCGCCGTTCCGCGCGGCGCTCTATGCCCTGGTGCTGGCGCTCGGCCTGCTGATCGGGATGGAGATCCCGCTCGTGATGCGCGCGTTCCAGCAGCGACGCCAGGCGTTCCGCCATACCGTCAGCGAAGTGCTGACCTTCGACTATCTCGGCTCGCTCGCCGTGTCGCTGATCTTCCCGCTGGTACTCGCGCCGCGTCTCGGCCTGTTGCGCACGAGCTTCCTGTTCGGGCTCCTGAACGCGTTCGTCGCGCTGTGGACGACGCACCTGTTCCGCGACGAGATCCGCAACGTGCGCGGCAAGCTGATGCGCGCGTCGCTCGTGATCGGCCTGCTCGTCGCGGGCTTCGCGCTGTCGGACCGCATCACCCACTGGGCCGAGCACGGCGTGTACGGCGACGAGACGATCTATTCGGAAACGACGCCGTACCAGCGCATCGTGCTCACGCAGTGGCACGACGACATGCGGCTGTACCTGAACGGCAACCTGCAGTTCTCGTCGCGCGACGAGCATCGCTATCACGAGGCGCTGATCCACCCGACGATCGAGGCGCTGCCGTGGGCGAAGCGCGTGCTCGTGCTCGGCGGCGGCGACGGCCTCGCGGTGCGTGAACTGCTGAAGCACCGCAACCTCGAACAGATCACGCTCGTCGATCTCGATCCCGCGATGACGAAGCTGTTCTCGACGTCCGCACCGCTCGTCAAGCTGAACCAGGGCTCGCTGAAGGACCCGCGCGTACACGTGATCAACGACGATGCGGTGCGCTGGCTCGAATCGAATGCCGACGTGTACGACGCGATCGTCGTCGACTTCCCCGACCCGACCAACTTCGGGCTCGGCCGGCTGTATTCGGTGCCCGTGTTCCGGTTGCTCGCCCGCCACCTGTCGGAGAACGGCTACGCGGTGATCCAGTCGACGTCGCCGTATTTCGCGCCGCACGCGTACTGGACCATCATCGCGACGCTGCATGAAGCCGGGCTCAACACGTGGCCGTACCACTGCTACGTGCCGTCGTTCGGCGACTGGGGCTTCGTGATCGCCGGCAAGCGCCGCGACTTCACGGTGCCGACGCACTACTCGGTGCCGACGCGCTGGCTCGACGCGCAGACGGCCGTCGAGATGTTCCACTTCCCGGCCGACATGCCGGCGCTGCCGATGACGCCGAACGAACTCAACGACCAGCCGCTCGTGCGCCGTTTCGACGACGACTGGAAACACGTGCTGCGCTGATGGACCGCCGCACGTTCCTCGTCGCGTCGGCGGCCGCGTCGCTCGCCGCCTGCGGGCGCACCGGCTGGATCGAGACGACGCCGCGTGTCGACTACCCGGGCATGCGCGAAGGCCATGCGCTGCGCGACCATGCGACGCTGCCGCCGCCGTCCGGCTCGATCGAGACCGACATCGCGATCCTCGGCGCGGGCGCTGCCGGGCTGTCATGCGCATGGCAGCTCGCGCGTGCGGGGCACAAACGCTTCACCGTGCTCGCAGGGCCCGAATTCGGCGGCAACGCGGCCGGTGGGCGCTTCGGCGATCTCGGTTATCCGAAAGGCGCGCACTACCTGCCGCTGCCATCGCTCGAATCCACGCATCTGCGCGACATGCTCGCCGATCTCGGCGTGATCGAATCGGCGCCGTTCTCCGCGCGCCCCGTGTACGACGAGCGCGTGCTCGTCCACGCGCCCGACGAACGGCTCTTCATCGCCGGGCAGTGGCAGGACGGCCTCGTGCCGACGGCCGGCCTCGGCGCCGACGAGCTCGCGCAACAGGCACGCTTCTTCGCGTACACGGACGGGCTGCGCAGCGCGCGCGGCGCCGATGGCCGCAAGGTGTTCTGCATCCCGATCGCGGAATCGTCGCGCGACCCGCGCTGGCGCGCGCTGGACCGGCGCTCGTTCCGCCAGTGGCTGCTCGACGAGGGCTACACCGCGAAGGCGCTGCACTGGTACCTGAACTATTGCTGCCGCGACGACTACGGCGCGGGATACGAGCACGTGTCTGCGTGGGCAGGCCTGCATTATTTCTCGTCGCGCGGCGGTCACGCCGGCGATGCGAGCGACGGCGCGGTGCTGACCTGGCCCGACGGGCTGCACACGATGGTGACGAAGCTGGGCGATTCGATCACCGCGCGCACCGGCTCGAACGCATGGTCGCGCGACGGCTTCGCCGTGCGCGCGACCGAACGCGCGGGCGGCGTCGACGTGCTATGCGCGCGCATCGGCAACGACGGCGCGCTGTCGACGTTCATGCTGAAGGCGCGGCGCGTCGTCAGCGCGATGCCGCTGTTCGTCGCGGTGCGCGTATTTCCGCAGCTTGCCGCGTACGGCTTCGATCCCGCGCGCGACCTGCCGCCGCGCGCGCCGTGGCTCGTGTCCAACTTCCTGCTCGACGGCATGCCGGCCGAAGCAGCCGGCGTGCCGCTCGCGTGGGACAACGTCGTCTACGACGGCCCAGGGCTCGGCTATGTCGTGTCGACGCACCAGCTGATCCGCATGTCGCCGCCGACGCGCTCAGTGTTCTCCGCGTACCAGGCGTTGAGCACGCAAACACCGGACGACACGCGCCGCTGGCTCGCGCAGGCCCAACCCGACGCGTTGCGCGAACAGGCGGCGATCGACTTGCAGGCCGTCTACGGGCGCGATCTGTGGAAACACGCGACAGCGCTCGAGATCACCGTGCGCGGTCACGCGATGGCGACGCCCGATGTCGGCTTCCTGAGCCGGCCGGGGCTGCTCGCGCTGCGCGATGCCGACGGCCCGGTCGTGTTCGCGCATGCCGATCTGTCGGGGCTGTCGCTGTTCGAGGAAGCGTCGTACTGGGGCATGCTCGCCGCCCGGCGCGCGCTGGCCTGACGGTCGTCGTCCGTCATTGCGGCGCCACCGCCACCCGCTATAATCGCCCGACATTCCGACTGCCTTGAGCAGGCCGACGGTGCCGTGCCTCCCGACGCGCCGTATGCCCTCCTCGACAACAACAATGACGAACCGAACCATCCGACGCCTTCGCCCGTTCGTGCGCGCCGCCGCGCGCGTGCTCGCCTGCGCCCCGCTGCTCGGCGCGCCGCTGGCGCTCCATGCGGCCGGCACCGACACCGCACCCGCCTCCGGGCGCTACATCGTCGTCGACACCGGCCATACGCCGGCTCACCCGGGCTCCACCGGCGCGAGCGGCCGCGTCGAATACCTGTACAACCTCGACCTGTCCGCGGCGGTCGCCGAGAAACTCGTCGCGCATGGCGACCGCGTGCTGCGCACGTCGGCCGACGGCCGCGAGATCGCGCTCGACCAGCGATCGACGCAAGCGCCCGACGCGAACCTGTTCGTGTCGATCCATCACGACTCGATGCAGCAGCAGTTCATCGACGCGGGCCGCCAGCGCGAATTCCGCGGCTTCTCGGTGTTCGTGTCGGAACGCAATCCGCACTATGCGGAAAGCCTGCGTTGCGCGAAGGCGATCGCCGAGCGGCTGATCGCGTCCGGCGAGCGGCCGTCGCTGTATCACGCGCAGCCGATCCGCGGCGAGAATCGCCCGCTGATCGACCCGCTACTCGGCATCCACCGCTTCGACGATCTCGTCGTGTTGCGCACCGCGCCGATTCCGGCCGTGCTCGTCGAAGCCGGCGTGATCGTCAATCCGGACGAGGAAGCGCGGCTTGCGCGGCGCGAGACGATCCAGAAGCTGTCCACTGCGATCGCGGGCGGCATCGACGCGTGCACCGCGCCGAAATAAATGACGGCATCCCCCGTCGGACTCAACGGTTTTCATCCAGTCAGGAGCATCACCATGAAAATGAAGAATCTGCTCGCATCCTGCGCGCTGCTCGCGCTTGCCGTTCCGTTCGCCGCGCACGCAGCCGGCTGCGCGAAGCCGCACAGCGCGTTCGACCAGGTGTACTGCAGCAGCACCCAGTTCTCGCAGACCGACCGTGACCTCAACGACGAGTACGGCCGCCTGCGCAAGCAACTGAGCAGCGACCAGCAGGCGACGCTGAAGGCCGGCCAGCTCGCATGGCTGAAGCAACGCGATGCGCAGTGCAGCGAGACGCGCAACAACGGCTATCTCGTGGATCTCCAGTGCGCGACCGACATGACGCAGTTGCGGCTGTCGTTCCTGCGCGAGCTTGAACGCGAATGCACGAGCACGGGTTGCGTGACGTCGAAGCTTGGCGACTAAGAGCTTCGTGCGAGCCGCGCCGCGAAGCGTTTCGCGACGCGGCGTTTCATGCCCTTGCGAACCCTCCGCTGCGGCACCGCGAAAGGAGCGGCGATGCGACAAGCATTCCCTGAAGTCCTCAACGATCTGGTCGACTACTTTCTCGTCGGCGATCTCCTGCTGCTGAACCGCTTCAAGGAACGGCAGGGGCTGCCGGACGACGTCGCGACGGCGTTCACGACGAGCGACAGCGGCGACCGCGCCGTGCTGGAAGGCGTCGTCATTCCGCTAGCCGGCATCGAGAATCATCCGTATACGGTCATCTTCACGCTGGACGACGCGACACCCGAACTGCTGAAGACGGGAAGCCGCCTGCAGCATCGGCGCGACGGGGACGTGCTGCGCGTCGAACATCGTTCGGTCATGCTCTACACGTGGCGGATTCTCGAACGCTTCAACGACGCAACGGTCGATGCGCTGCTCGCGCGTTACCGCGAACCGGGCAGGCCCGTGATTGAAATCGACAACGGCTGGTATGGCGTCGAGATCCTCGGTGGCGAAGTGCCGCGCAACGGCGGGTTCGAGCCTGCGTTCGAATTCGTTTTGAAGAAAGCCGACGTGGCGGGCGATGCATCGCAGGTGGATATCCACTACCGTTTTGCGATCGACGCCAGCCTGGATCCGGCGAATTGAATCCCGCGCGCGACGGCGCGGCACACCGCAATCCATCAGGCGGAGGACACATGACACCGAGCACGATGAACATCGACATCCGCCCTGCCGCGCCCGCCGATGCCCCGGCCATCGCCGCCATCCACGTCGCATCGTGGCAGGCCACCTACCCGGGCATCATGCCGGCCCCGTTCCTCGCCGGCCTGTCGGTCGAAAAGCGCACCGCTTCGTGGCGCCATGCACTCGACGCCGGACGGCCGCGCGTTGCGCTCGCGTTCTCGGCCAGCAGCCCGACGGGCTGGATCGCCTACGGTCCGACGCGCGACACCGACAAGGATCGCGCCTGGGGCGAAATCGAAGCGATCTACCTGCACCCGGCGCATTGCGGGCAACGCGTCGGCGCGGCGCTGGTCGACCATGCATGCGATGCGCTGCATGACATGGGCCATGCGTGGGTGTCGCTCTGGGTGCTGGTCAAGAACCATCGTGCACGGGCGTTCTACGAACGCGAGGGTTTCGTTGCCGAAGACGACATCAAGACGTTCGAGATCGACGGTGTGCCGATCGAAGAAGTGCGGTACTGGCGCGCGTTGCCGAAACGAACGTCATGACGGCATCGCTTCTTTCACCACAAGGCGCGCCTGCATCAGCTGCAGCAACTCGCGGATCTTCGCGTTGACCGAAGACCGGGCGCTTGCCAGGCGCTCGAGGATGCGTGGCATCTCGCGCGTTGCCTCGACGAGCATGGAAAAGGCAGCGACCTCAACGCCGCGCTCGTGTCGTTCACGGTGCGACGCAGCCGGAAAACCGCAGCGATCACGCTACGCGCACGCGCGTTCGCTCACCGGCTGTTCGGCAACGACACGCATGAAGCTGCCCGACAAGCCGATCCGGTCGCCGAAATCGAAGCGCTCGCGAACGCGTGGGGAGCGGGTCTGCCGATGATGCAGGCGCGGGACTGACAAGCCCCGCAAGCGATGGCATGCGGTCACAAGAACCACCGATACTCCCGCGCGCCAATCTCGTTGCGAAAATCCAGTTCCTCCTGCCGCTTGTTCTCGCAATACACCATCACGAACTCGCTGCCGAGCCCTTCGCACACGGCCGCATGATCCCGCATCGACGCGACGGCCGACAGCATCTCCTTCGGAAAGTCGATCCCGCTGCCGCGATCCTCGTTGAGCGGCGCGATCGGCTCGAGCTTCGCCTCGAGCCCGTGCTCCATCCCGGCGAGAATCGCCGCGAGCACAAGGTACGGGTTCGCGTCCGCGCTGGCGAGCCGGTGTTCGATCCGCAGGTTGCGCGCATCCGACTCGGGAATCCGGATGCACGCATCGCGATCCTCGAAGCCCCAGCTCGCGCGACTCGCCGCGTTCACCATCGACCCGTAACGCCGAAACGCGTTGTGATTCGGCGCGAACACGGGCATGCAATGCGGCAGCAGTGCGAGGCATCCGGCCACCGCATGCCGCAGCGGCCGCTTCCCATCCGCCGCGAGCAGGTTGCGCCCCGCATCGTCGTAGAGGCTCACGTGCACGTGCATCCCGCTGCCCGGCGCATGCAGGTACGGCTTGCCCATGAAGCTCGCGCGATAACCGTGCTGCAACGCGACGCCGCGCGTGCTGCGGCAGAACATCGCCGACCAGTCGGCCGCGCGCAGCCCGTCGTCGCAATGGCCGAAGTTGATCTCGAACTGGCCCGGCCCGAGTTCGGCGGTGATCACGGTCGCGTCGATTCCCTGCATGCACGCGACGTCGACCATCTCGTGCAACACGTCGGAGAAGCGCGACAGGCGCTCGATATGCATGTTCGGCTGATCGTCGCGATCATCGGACAGGCGGTCACGCGGATACGTCGGCATCCCCTCTTCGAGCTGCGCGGCGAACAGGTAGAACTCGAGCTCGAATGCGACGACCGGCCGGATGCCGCGCCGCGCGAACCGCTTCAGCACGCGCGCGAGCACCTCGCGCGGCTCGAACTCGACCGGCGCGTCGGTGCCGTCCGTCGTGATCAGCATCTGGCCGAGCGGCTGCTTCTCCCAGGTCACCGGCTTCAGCGTGCCGGGGATCAGCCGGCGCACGGCGTCCGGGTCGCCGTCGTTGAAACAGTAGTCGCCGATCTTGTAGAGGCCACCCTGCGTGCCGAGCAGGATGCAGTTCTGCGGCAGCTTCAGCAGCGCACCGGCCGCCACCTTTTCGAGCGCATCGACCGGATAGCGCTTGCCGTAGAAATGTCCGGGCAGGTCGAGGCAGATCAGGTCGACATAACGGATCTCCGGGTGCGCCTGCCGGAATGCGCGGACTTCAGCGACCAGCGCGGGAACGACGTCAGCCATGTCTCATCCTTTCCATGTCTTGTATGGCGGTGCCGCAGCGCGGCGAACCGGATTCGCGCGGCGCATTCGGCAACGAACGCCGCATTTAAATCAGTACTGCAAACAGGCTGCGCGGCGCGGCGGCCTGCAACGCCGCCCGCCCCGCCGGCAACTCAGGTGAATACCCAGATCACGCGCGTCGGCGCGTCGGTCAGGTTGGCATAGCGAAAGCGCTTGTGCGCAGGAAGCTGGAATGCGTCGTTCGGGCCGAGCGTGACGGGCGTATCGTCGCCGTCGATCCAGATCGTCAGTTCTCCTTCGAGCACGAAGCCGCCCTGCTCGTCGCTGTCGTCGACGGGCCGTTCGCCGCTGCTCGCGCCCGGCGCGAGATGGCTTTCGAGGATCGAGAAGCGCGAGCGCATGTTCGGCGACACGAGGATGTCGGTAATGCCGGCCGCGTAATACACGGTGCGCCGCTCGTCGGGCCGCGTCACCCACGGCACGCTGCGCGGCTTGCTCAGGCTGTAGAAATAGGTGGTCGGCACGCCGAGCGCCTCGCCGATCGCGGTGAGATCCGCAACCGTCGGGCGCGACAGCCCGCGCTCGACCTGTGAGAGAAAGCCGACCGAGCGGCCGATCCGTTCCGCGAGATCGTTGAGCGTGACCTTGCGATGCTTGCGCAGGTCGCGGATCAGGATCGCCAGGCTTTCTATCTCTTCCTGTTCATTCATGGTGAGTTCCGATGCAGTCAGACGGTATCGCGCAGACGGTACCAGGCCTTGCCGATCGCTTCCAGCGGCGCGGCGAATCGGCCGCCGCCGGGGAAGCGCGGGTTGCGGATGCGCTGGTACTGCGCGAGCAGGCGGTCGTCGCCGAGCACCGCGTCGGCCACCGCGCGCGCACCGGCGAGCGTCGGCAGCACGCCGTGCCCCGAGAACCCCTGCAGCCAGAAACGCTGCCCGTGGCGGCCGATGTCCGGCGTGCGGCGCATGCTGATGTCGATATGGCCGCCCCACGCGTAATCGAGCGGCACGCCGGCCAGTTGCGGAAACACGCGTTCGAGGTGCGGGCGCGTCGCCGCCGCGATATCGGCCGGAATGCCGCCGAGATACGTGCAGCCGCCGCCGAACAGCAGCCGGTTGTCGGGGCTCAGGCGGAAATAGTCGGGCACGAACTGGTTGTCGATCACGCAACTGTTCCGCGGCAGCAGCGAACGGGCGACGTCGGGCGCGAGCGGCGCGGTCGCGACCTGATACGTGCCGACCGGCAGCAACCGGCGCGCGAGACCGCGATCGAGCCGGTCGACATACGCGTTGCAGGCCAGCACCAGTACGTTAGCGCGCACTTCGCCGCGCGCCGTGCGGGCAACGTGACCGCCGGCCGTCTCGCGGCACTCGAGCACGCGACTCTGCTCGAAGATGCGGCCGCCCGCGCGCTCGATCGTCTGCGCGAGGCCGAGCGCGAGCTTCAGCGGATTCAGGTGGCCGGCCTCGGGATCGTAGAGCGCCGCAAGATAACGCGTGCCGCCGATCCATTCGGGCATTTCAGCGTGGCCGATCACGCGCAGCCGGTCGTAGCCCCAGCGCTCGGCCGCTTCGTCGCGGGCCTGCGCGAGCATCGCGACACGCCGTGGCCGCACCGCTGCCCACAGGCTGCCGGGCCGGTAGTCGATATCGAAACCGTGCCTGGCCGGCAGTTCGCGCACCTCGGCCGCGGCCCAGCGCATGCTGTCCCACAGCAGGCGCGCGCCGTCGCGGCCGAGCGAATCCTCGAGCGGCTGCATGTCGCACGACCAGCCGAGCAGCGCCTGCCCGCCATTGCGGCCCGATGCGGCCCACGCGACGCGGCTCGCTTCGAGCACGACGACGCGCTTGCCGGCCAGCGCCAGGCGCAACGCCGTATGCAGCCCGCTGAAACCCGCGCCGATGACGAGCACGTCGGTGTCGATGCGCTCGTCCAGTTCCGGACGATGCGGAATCGGCGCCGGGTAGGTGCCGGCGTAGTAGCTTGCGACGTGACGGTCGGACTGCACGAACATGCGGACTTCCGTGAAAATTACGCCGTGAAATTTCATGAAAAATTAGCACGGCAATTTCACGGAGGCAAGCGGGTAAACCGCACCCCTGACGTTGAATGTTCGACGAACTAAGGTTGCGCTCCTGTTAGCCAATTTCGGCGCTGCCTTCCAACATGCATGATCGTACGGTGCGCGACACACGCACCCCGACTGCGACATTCATTTGCTCCGCCGATACGGCGGAGCAACGGCAACGAAGCGCCATCGCGTGGCTGCGATCGACACCCGGTCGCCTGTTCGCCCGCCGGCGCACATGCGTGTCCCCCAGGAAAAGGCGGCCCGATTCCGACGCGCCGGCACCGCGTGGCCGGAATCGACCCCGTCAACAGGAACCGCGTCCCCGAGCCCCCGGGCGCCGGCTGCCCCCAACCCTGCCGGTACTTTCCCGCTGCTCATCAACCAGTCTATTGCGCGCGCATCGTTCGACAACCCGACATTGGCCGCGCGACGTCGTAAGGCCGCCCGTCCACCCGCCCGGGCCGTCATCGACCTTGGTCATGGGCGGTCCGGCACCGTCGCCCGCACCGGCCAGGAAGGCCCGCAACGTCACCGCAATCGCAAAGGTTCACGCCGCCTCCGGTCCTGCATTACCATCGTGCGTTCGCCCGAACCTGCCCGCTTCCGGCAGGCGAGGCCCGTCACCTTCCGCTTCCGCTCCGATGCTCGCACTCGTCATCCTCGCCGGCCTGTGGGCCGGACTGCAGAACACCCTCGCCGGCGGCGGCTCGTTCGTCACGCTGCCCGCGCTGATCGTGTCGGGCATGTCGCCGCTCTCGGCAAACATCACGTCGACGGTCGCGCTGTTTCCCGCGCAGGTCACGACCGGCTGGGCGAGCCGCAACATGGTGCGCGGCGTCGGCAAGCTGTCGTTTCGCGCGATGTTCTTCATCAGCGTGGTCGGCGGTGCGCTCGGCGGGTTGCTGTTGCTGAAGACCCCGTCGTCGATCTTCTCGCGCCTCGTGCCGTGGCTCGTGCTGTTCGCGACGATCGTGTTCGCGTGGGGCAGCTTCTTCCGCAAGCCGAGCGAAGGCACGGCCCACCTCGGCACCGTCCCCGCCGCGCTCTCGCAGTTCATGATCGCGATCTATGGCGGCTACTTCGGCGGCGGGCTCGGCTTCCTGATGATGGCCGTGCTGACGATGGCCGGGCTCTCGCCACGTCACGCGATGTCGACAAAGAACGCGCTCGCGGGCGTGATGAACGCATCGGCCGTCGTGCTGTTCCTCACGTCGCCGCACCTGCACTGGGGCAAGGCGCTCGCGCTCGGCGGCGGCGCGATCGTCGGCGGGCTGCTCGGCACATGGGCGCTGCATCGCGTGAACGAACGCGTGCTGCGGATCGGGATCGTCTGCATCGGCGCGGCGCTGACCGTCGGCTTGTTCGTCAAGCCGATCTGACGCGCACGCGCCTGCCGCCGCTGCGGCAATTGATGAGCAAACGGCAAGGCGTCTTTCGCATACCTCGTTTGCCGTGACGACGGTGTCCGCCCACAATCCTGGGTTGTCGTCGTCATCGCCCTCTCGCGGGCGCCGACCGGCACTTCGCGGCCGCCATTCCGATTCACCGCCGGCGGCCCGGCATATCGCGTCACACACGCTCCCTCGACATCGGCGCCCTTTGCGGCGGCAGCACGCTTGCCGCCGCGCCGCCCGATGCGCTAACGGCCAACGGGCCAACAATAACTAGCGGCAGAAGATGCAGGACAACTCGTTGAGGCAAAGCCTCAAGCAACGGCACATCACGATGATCGCGCTCGGCGGCGTGATCGGCGCGGGCCTGTTCGTCGGCTCCGGCGCCATCATCGCGACCGCCGGCCCCGCGGCGATCCTGTCGTACCTGATCGGCGGCGTGATCGTCACGCTGGTCATGTTCATGCTCGGCGAAATGGCGTCGCGCAATCCCGACAGCGGGTCGTTCTCCACCTACGCAAGCAGCTATCTCGGCGAATGGGCCGGCTTCGCGGTCGGCTGGCTGTACTGGTTCAAGTCGATGATGACGATCACCGTCGAGGCGATCCTGCTCGGCTTGACCGCTCAGCCGAACGGCCGCACGCCGATCAGCCAGCCGTGCAGGAACCGCGCGAAGACGGCCCACACGACGAGCCCGGCCACGATCGCCACGACGTCGCCCGACAGCTTGCCCGCCGGATAGCGAACGCCGTCACGGCGGTCACGCGCGCGCCACACGACGAAATCGACGAGCGACCACACGAAGAACGCGCCGAACAACACGACGGCATGCAGCGTGCCGTTCGCGAGCAGGTGCGCGATCGCCCATACCGCGACGCCGGCCACCATCGGATGGCCGACGAGCGTCTTGATGCGGTTGCCGGGCACATAGGACGCGGCGATCAGCACGAATGCGATCGCGGTCAGCATGCCGGTGAGGTGGCGCACGCCGACCGGCGACACCCACAGCAGCGTCGCGCCCTGGCGCGCGATGCCGTAGCCCCAGACGATCAGCACGAAGCCGATGATCGACGCGATCGAATAGAGGCCCTTCCAGCCTTTCTCGCCGATCCGCTCGATCGTCGCTGACCGCCAGCCGTCCGCGACGATCCGGATCGAGTGCACACCGAGGAAGATCGCTAAACCGAGAATCAGGACGAGCATCGGTTGTCTCCGTCTGGAATGATGAGTGGGGAAGCGTCCCGCGCGGCGTACGATGCGCCGTTCGCGGGGCCGGCGGCGAGGCCGGCCCGGGTCGAGCCAGGCACGGGTGCAACCCGCGCCGATCATAAACGCCGTGGCCGCCGTTGTGAAGCACGGGGAATGTGCAGTGCGGCAAGGTGAATGATTTTGCGCACCCGTTTGGGCGCGCCGCAGAGTACCCACCACGCACGACGCGCGACGCGAATCGCCCCGACACGGCCGAGATCGAAAGAAAGGAAAACGAAATTCGCGAAGTTTTCGCTTCCCTCGATCGGTATCAAGTTTGCTTGCGCTTTGCCGCAGGTTTCGCCGTTGGTTTCGCCGTTGGTTTCGCCGTTGGTTTCGCCGTTGGTTTCGCCGCTGGTTTCGCCGCTGGTTTCACTGCCGGTTTCACTGCCGGTTTCGCTGCTCGCTTCGCCGCCGCTTCCCCTTCCGCCACCGGCTTCGCCACCGCCCGCGCCTTGCGCTTCGGCGGCCCCGCCAGCAACGCCGCGCGATACGCACTGCGGCACCAGTCGAACAGCGCGCCTGCGTCCTCGAGCACGTCGGCCGGCGTTTCGTAATAGCCTTCGAGCGACACCGTGCGCGTGGGCCGCTCGTACAAGAACGACCCCATCCCCGCCGCGACGAACGCCGGACGGTTCACGTCATCCACACGCAGGAACAGCGACCCGCGCGACATGAAGCCGAACATCATGCCGTCGAGCCGCATCGCCGCACCGCTGAAGAACCGCACGACCGTCACGTTGCCAAGCGGCGCGAGCTGATACGCGATCTCCTCGCCGCGCGCCTTTTCCGATTGCCAGCTCATGCGGATCCCGTGCAGCGCTGCGTCCACGCATCGAGCCCGGCTTCGTCGAAGCCGACCGCCGCCGCGCTCTCGCGAATCTGCCGCCACGTCGCGCGATCGACCGGAATGCCGCCGGCGCCGCGTGCCGCGCGGCTGGCCTCTTCCGGCTCGCCCGGCACCTGCACCGGCGCGTCGCCGGCCTGCGGCGACGCCTTCGCCCATGCGACGAACGCATCGGCTTCGCGTTCCGCGTCGGCCGCATCGAACGCGTTCGGATCGATCAGCACCGACAGCATTCCGTTCACGATCGCGCTCGTCTTCTGCAACGTGTCGCCGTAGGTCGTGTGCCCGCCGACCAGCGCGCCGCCGAAAATCTCGCACATCGCCGCCAGCGCGTACCCTTTATGCATCCCGAACGGCAGCAGCGCACCGAACGGCTGCTCGTGCATCACGGCCGGATCGTCGGTCGGCTGGCCGCGATGGTCGATCAGCGAGCCGGCCGGCACCCGCTTGCCCTGGTTGTACGCGACGCGCGTCTTGCCGTACGCGATCGCGCTGGTCGCGAAATCGAGCAGCAGCGGCGGCCTGCCCGCACGCGGATACGCGGCGCAGAACGGGTTCGTGCCGAAGCGCGGATCGGCGCCGTGCAGCGGCGCGACCAGCAGGTCGCCCGGCACGTTGACGAAATGGAACGATACGAGCCCCGCGCGCGCGCACTGCTCGGCCCAGTGCCCGATACGGCCGAGATGATGCACGTCGCGCAGCCCGATCGCGCAGATGCCCATGCGTCGTGCGCGGTCGATCCCTTCGACCATCGCCTCGAACGCGATCACCTGGCCGAAGCCGCGCCCGCCGTCGATCGTCAGCACCGCACCGCCGTCGCGGACGATCGACGCGTGCCCGTTCAATTGCAACTGCCCTTCCCGCCACGACGCGACGTAGTTCGGAATCATCCCGATCCCGTGCGAATCGTGGCCCGCGAGATTCGCGCCGACCAGGTGATCGGCGACGAGCCTTGCCTCCCGCTCGCTGCTGCCGGCCTGTTTCCAGAGCGCCGCGACGAATGCATGCAGCGGTTCGGCGCGCATGCGCAGCGGTTCGGTATCGGGCGTCGGCAGTGCGGTCATCGGCAAGGCTCCGTCAGGTCGGGTCGGGCAGTTGTCACGCCAAGCGCTAAACACTCGGCACCAGACGATCAGCGCGCGGTCGCGATCACGTCCGCGACCGCCGCCGTCAGCTTCTTCGCATACGGCACGTGCAGGAATTCGTTCGGGCCGTGCGCGTTCGACTTCGGTCCGAGCACGCCGCACACCATGAACTGGGCGGACGGGAAACCTTCCTGCAGCACGTTCATCAGCGGGATCGTGCCGCCGAGGCCCATGTACGCGCAGTCGGCGCCGAAGTGGCGGCGTGACGCGGCATCGAGCGACGACGCGAGCCACGGCGCGAGATCCGGCGCGCTCCAGCCCGTCGCGGCGCCCGCGTCCGGCTTGAACGTGACCTTCGCGTTGTACGGCGGATCGAGTTCGAGCAGTGCCTTCAGCTGCTGCACGGCCTGCGCGGCGTCGACGAGCGGCGGCAGGCGCAGCGACAGCTTGAACGCGGTACGCGGACGCAGCACGTTGCCCGCATCGGCGAGCGCCGGCATGCCGGCCGCGCCGGTGACCGACAGCGACGGACGCCACGTCGAATTCAGCAGCGCCTCGCGCGGATCGGTCGTGGTCGGCAGCACCGGCTTGCCGTCCGCGCCGCAGGCCCACGGCAGCCCCTTCCACACGGCGTCGCCGAGAATCGCGGCGGCCGCGTCGGCTTCGCGCACGCGGCTGTCGGGAATCTCGCAATGGAACACGCCCGGCAGAAGGTTGCCGTTCTTCGCATCCTCGAGGCGCTCGAACAACTGGCGCATCACGCGGAAGCTCGACGGCGCGATGCCGCCGAACACGCCCGAGTGCACACCTTCCTCGAGCACCTCGACCTGCAGGTCGCCGGACACGAGCCCGCGCAGCGACGTGGTGAGCCACATCTGGTCGTAGTTGCCGGCGCCCGAATCGAGGCACACGACGAGCGACACCTGGCCGAGCCGGTCGCGCAGCGCATCGACGTACGGCAGCAGGTCGTAGCTGCCCGATTCCTCGCAGGTCTCGATCAGGCCCACGCAGCGCGGCCGCTCGATGCCCTGCTCGTCGAGCGCACCGAGCGCCGCGAGGCTCGCGTAGATCGCATAGCCGTCGTCCGCGCCGCCGCGGCCGTACAGCTTGCCGTTCTCGTACTTCGGCGTCCACGGGCCGAGGTCCGCGCGCCAGCCGTCGAATTCGGGCTGCTTGTCGAGGTGGCCGTACAGCAGGATCGTGTCGGTGCTGCCCGAACGCGTGGCGGGCGATTCGAAGAAGATCACCGGCGTGCGGCCGGGCAAACGCACGATCTCGAGCTTCAGGCCCTTCACGGGCTGCCGCTCGGCCCACTGCGCGGCATCGGTGACGACGCGCTCGAGATAGCCGCGTTTCGCCCAGTCGGGGTCGAATGCGGGGCTCTTCGCGGGGATCGCGATGTAGTCGGTCAGGGCGTGGAGGATTTCATCGTTCCACTTGCGCTCGATGAAGGTAACGAGCTTGTCATGGTCGAGGACGGGGGTAGTGTCGACGGAGGTCATGGTGGGGGTGCCTGGATCGGGCTGACGAAAACCCAGATGATACGCCGATGCTCCCGCGCCAGCGCCCCCTTCCCGGTGGTTCAGGCCGCCTGCGGGAACGCGTCGCGCAGCCCCGCCGCGCACGCCAGTGCGTCGCGCCACAGGCGCTGCGTCAGTTCGCCCGCATCCTCTTCACGTGCAAGCGCCGCGGCCTCGCCCGCCCACAGCAGCGAGAAGTCGTCGCGGCCTTGCCGCTCGAACGCGCCGCGCAGCGGATCGACCGCCGCCGTCGCGAGCGGGAACGCCGGCGCGAGCGCGCTCATCGGCCCCTGCTCGCGCATGAAGCGCGTCAGCAGTCCGCGCGCGGGGCGGCCCGTGTACAGGTTGGTCATGCGCGTGCCGTCGTCGCGCGCGGCGCGCACCGCCGCGCGATGCTGCGCCGAACGGCCCGCTTGCGGCGTCAGCAGGTAGCCCGTGCCGATCTGCACGGCGCGCGCGCCGAGCGCGAACGCTGCCGCGATGCCGCGCCCGTCGGCGATCGCGCCGGCCGCGATCACCGGGGCGCGCACCGCGTCGACGATCTGCGGCAGCAACGCGAACAGGCCCGGCTGCGCGTGGATGTCGTCGGTCAGGAACATCCCGCGATGGCCGCCGGCCTCCGCGCCCTGCGCGACGATCGCGTCGACGCCGCGCGCATCCAGCCAGCGCGCTTCCTCGACGGTCGTCGCGGACGACACCACCTGCGCGCCCGTGCGCCGCACGCGCTCGAGCAGCGTGTCGTGCGGCAACCCGAAATGGAAGCTGACGACGGCCGGCCGCAATTCCTCGACGACCGCGCACATCGCGTCGTCGAACGGCGCGCGGCCGGGGCCGCCCTTCACGTCGGCCGGATCGAGCCCGGCTTGCGCGTAGTAGCCGGCGAGCGCCGCGCGCCAGCGCGCGTCAACCTCGGCATCGGGCGCCGGCGGCGTATGGCAGAAGAAGTTCACGTTGAACGGCGCGGGCGTGCGCGCGCGGATCGCCGCGATCTCGTCGCGCAGTTGCTGCGGGCCGAGCGCCGCGCATGCGAGCGAGCCGAGCCCGCCGGCTTCGCACACCGCGATCGCGAGCGGGCTCAGCGAACCGACCATCGGGGCCTGGATCAGCGGCAAGCGGGAAGGCAGCGTCGTCATCGGAATCGTCCTCGGGGAAGAAGCGAAGCGTGCGCGCGCAGGCGGCGCGCATCAAATGCGCTCGATATTAACCGACAAACCCGCACCCGATTGCCGCGCCATTTACATCACAAATCGATTCAATCGATTCGGAGAAACGATTATTCACGGCAGCTTCGGCGGCGTGATCCCGGCGTCCGGATTCGAGACCGACAGAAACGCCTTCCAGCGTTGCCGCACGGACCACCTCCCCCCGCCTTCAAACGCCGATTTACCGGTTTCAATGACATTCATCAATCTTCAAATTATTAAATACCGGCGTTTACCCTTATTCGAAACCATCCAGGCGATAACATGAACACGTCAATTAAATCGACGATCCGCACCGGAATCGCCGACCGGCGCCCCGCCGCGCCACCTCAACCGCAACACGTCTCGTCAAGGAGCGTCGCATGTCCGATGCCAGCTCGTCCTCGTCCCGCTCCGCCGCCACGCCGGCAGCGGCTTCCGCGCCGAAAATCGGCGTCATTCCCGCCACGCTGATGGTCGCGGGCAACATGATGGGCTCCGGCGTCTTCATGCTGCCCGCGAACCTCGCCGCCACCGGCGGCATCGCGATCTTCGGCTGGCTGATCACCGTCGTCGGCGCCGTGTCGCTCGCGCTGGTGTTCGCGAAGCTCGCGGCGATCGACCCGGCCGCCGGCGGCCCGTACGCGTATGCGCGCAAGTCGTTCGGCCCGTACATGGGCTACCAGACCAACCTGATCTACTGGCTCGCGAACGTGCTCGGCAACGTCGGCCTCGCGGTCGCCGGCCTCGGCTACCTCACGCATTTCTTCCCGGTCCTGAAGGATCCGCTCGTGTTCGCGCTCGCGCAGATCTTCGTGATCTGGCTGTTCACGTACGCGAACATCCTCGGGCCGAACGTCGTCGGCCGCGTGCAGTCGGTCACGACGGTCTTCGCGCTGGTGCCGATCCTCGGGATGGCCGTGTTCGGCTGGTTCTGGTTCAGCAAGGACGTGTATTTCGCCGGCTGGAACGTGTCGGGCACCAACAGCTTCAGCGCGATCGGCGCGACGCTGAACTTCACGCTGTGGGCGTTCATCGGCGTCGAGAGCGCGTCGGTATCGGCCGGCGTCGTCGAGAACCCGTCGCGCAACGTGCCGATCGCGACCGTCGGCGGCGTCGTGCTTGCGGCCGTCTGCTACGTGCTCAGCTCGACCGTGATCATGGGGATGATCCCGAACAAGGCGCTGCTCGCATCGAGCGCGCCGTTCGCGGATGCCGCGCGCCTCGCGCTCGGCGACACCGCCGCGAACGCGGTCGCGCTGTGCGCCGCACTGGGCTGCCTCGGCTCGCTCGCGGGCTGGACGCTGCTGGTCGGGCAGACCGCGAAGGCCGCCGCCGACGACGGCCTGTTCGCCAGCGTGTTCGCCCGCGTGAACTCGAAGAACGTGCCGTCGGCCGGCCTTGCCATCGTCGCGCTGATCATGTCGGTGCAAGTGCTCGCGACGATGTCGCCGAGCGCCAGCGAGCAGTTCGGCAAGATCGCGTCGATCGCCGTGATCATGACGCTGCTGCCGTATATCTACTCGTGCATCGCGATCAAGGTGCTCGGCTACGGCAAGATGCCGTCGCACCAGTTCACGTTCTACACGATCGTCGGCCTGATCGGCGCCGTCTACGCGCTGTGGGCGATGGTCGGCTCCGACGGCCAGCAAACGCGCTGGTCGCTGATCTTCGTCGTCGCGACGATCGTCTTCTACGAGCTGTCGATCAACCGCCAGCGCGAGATCGAGGAAACCCATATCCATCCGGGCGGCCGCTCGCCGCGCTGGGTCCGCTATCTCGCGCTCGGCGTGACCATCGCCGCGCTCGCCGCCACCTTCTGGATCTCCGTGGGCCGTCACCAGGCCGACACCCTTCACGCGCGCTCGCCGGCCGTTGCCGCGAGCGTCCAGGCAACCCAGCAAACGGGGGAATGACACATGACCGCTTCCTTGACCCAACCGGCCTTCCGCCGCCTCGGCATGAAGGCGCTGCTCGTGCAGCACGACATCGATGAACGCACGGCCACCGGGCGCGCCGCAACGGCGCTTGCCGAGGAGCTGCGCACGCGGCTCGTCGACGTCGTGATCGCGACGTCCGCCGACGATGCGTGCGCGGTGGTCGCCGCCGATCCGGCGATCCAATGCCTGCTGCTCAACTGGGAACTCGGCAACGATGCCGGGCACGCACCCGCGCAGGCCGTGCTCGACGCGATGCGCGCGCGCAACGCGACCGTGCCCGTGTTCCTGCTGGCGAGCCGCGCGAGCGCGTCCGCGATTCCGGTCGACGCGATGCGCAAGGCCGACGACTTCATCTGGATGCTGGAGGACACCACCGCGTTCATCGGCGGTCGGATCGTCGCCGCGATCGAGCGCTACCGCGAGACGGTGCTGCCGCCGATGTTCCGCGCGCTCGCGCAGTTCTCGCGCGTGTATGAATACTCGTGGCATACGCCCGGCCACACCGGCGGCACCGCGTTCCTGAAATCGCCGGTCGGCCGCGCTTACTTCGAATTCTTCGGCGAATCGCTGTTCCGCTCCGACCTGTCGATCTCGGTCGGCGAACTCGGCTCGCTGCTCGATCACTCGGGCCCGATCGGCGAAAGCGAACGCTACGCGGCGCGCGTGTTCGGCGCGCATCGCACGTATCACGTGACGAACGGCTCGTCGATGTCGAACCGCGTAATCCTGATGGCGAGCGTCACGCGCAACCAGGTCGCGCTGTGCGACCGCAACTGCCACAAGTCGGCCGAGCACGCGATGACGATGTCGGGCGCGATTCCGACCTACCTGATTCCGTCGCGCAACCACTACGGGATCATCGGCCCGATCATGCCCGAGCGGCTGACGGCGGCCGCCGTGCGGCTCGCGATCGACGCGAACCCGCTCGTGCGCGGCCGCGACGGCATCGACCCGACGCCCGTGCATGCGCTGATCACGAACTCGACGTACGACGGCCTCTGCTACAACGTCGCGCGCGTCGAGGAGCTGCTCGGCCAGAGCGTCGATCGATTGCATTTCGACGAGGCGTGGTACGGCTACGCGCGCTTCAACCCGATCTACCGCGACCGTCACGCGATGCACGGCGATCCCGCGCAACACGACGCGAGCAAGCCGACCGTGTTCGCGACGCAATCGACGCACAAGCTGCTCGCCGCGCTGTCGCAGGCCTCGTTCATTCATGTCCGCGACGGCCGCAACCCGATCGAGCACGCACGCTTCAACGAGGCGTACATGATGCATGCGTCGACGTCGCCGAACTACGCGATCATCGCGTCGAACGACGTGAGCGCCGCGATGATGGACGGCCCCGGCGGCGAGGCGCTGACGACCGACGCGATCCGCGAGGCCGTCGCGTTCCGCCAGATGCTGGCGCGCCTGCATGCGGAATGCGCGGAGAACAACGACTGGTTCTTCAATGGCTGGCAGCCCGATAGCGTCGTCGATCGCAAGACGGGCCGGCGCGTGCGCTTTCACGAAGCGGACGAGACGCTGCTCGCCACCGACCCGTCGTGCTGGGTGCTGCATCCGGGCGACACGTGGCACGGCTTCGGCGATATCGAGGACGACTACTGCATGCTCGACCCGATCAAGGTATCGATCGTCACGCCGGGCGTCGCATCGCACGGCGGGCTGATGCCGGTCGGCATTCCGGCGTCGGTCGTCACCGCGTATCTCGACCGGCACGGGATCGTCGTCGAGAAGACGACCGACTTCACGATCCTGTTCCTGTTCTCGCTCGGCGTGACGAAGGGCAAGTGGGGCACGCTCGTCAACACGCTGCTCGACTTCAAGCGCGACTACGATGCGAACGCGCCGCTCGAACAGGCATTGCCCGAACTCGTCGCGCGCTATCCGCAACGCTACGGCAAGCTCGGCCTGCGCGACCTGTGCGACCTGATGTTCAGCGCGATGAGCGACCTGAAGACGACCGAGATGATGTCGCGCGGCTTCTCCACGCTGCCGAAGCCCGATTACAGCCCGGCCGAGGCGTTCGAGCACCTGGTGCACAACGACATCGAGATGCTGGAGCTCTCGGAGATGGAAGGTCGCACCGTCGCGACGGGCGTCGTGCCTTATCCGCCCGGCATTCCGCTGCTGATGCCCGGCGAGAACGCGGGGCCGGCCGACGGCCCGCTGCTCGGCTACCTGAAGGCGCTCGAGCAGTACGACCTGCGCTTCCCGGGCTTCACGCACGACACGCACGGTGTCGAAGTCGAGGATGGCGTGTACCGGATCGCGTGCATCAAGCAAAAGCGCGATACCCACACGCGCTAAGTGCAGCGCGTGTGCACGGCGACGCCGCGCCGCCGCCCGGCGGCAGGCGTCGTCGCTCGCAGCCGGCGTCGGCCGTTCAGGCCGCCGGCCGCCCCTTCAGTTGGCCGACCCACTCGGCGAGCTGCGCCGCCCCCTCTTCGTCGAGCTTGCCATCGAGTTCGCCGTACCACGACGCGATCGCGTCGGCCGGCTGCGTGGCCTTCAGGATCTCGAGGCTCTTCTCCAGGAACGACGGGAAGAACGGAATGCCGCGCATGGAGAGGAAGGTCGAATCGGTGATGCGCACCTGCGCGTAGACGTCGCGCATCCAGACGAGATGCGGCAGCGCCTCGCGCAGGTGGCCGCTCTGCATCAATGCGGAAATGAAGTTCACGCACGCGGCGACGTCGGACTGCTCGCGCGTGTCGTGATTGACCTGGGCAGCCTTCAGCAGCCACGCTTCGCCGCGCTCCACTTCGCCGCACATCACCGACGTCGTCGCGAGCTGCAGCGCGTTGTGCGCGCTCGGCTCCTGCTCGAACAGCTTGAGCCAGTACGGGAAGGCTTCCGGGTAGCGCGCCATCTCCGAGTACGCGAGCGCGCACAAGCGCGCCGCATCGGCCAGCCGCTCCACGTGCGGCATGGCGCCCGCGATCGCGTCCTCGGGCCGGCCCGCCTGGAACGCGGCCAGCGCGGGCGCGAGTTCGGGGGCGATGTCGGGCTCGCGCGACGCGCCCGGTTCGCCAGCGTCCTGCGTCGACGGCGCAGGCGGCGACGCCTCAGCGCGCGGTTTCTTTCCGAACAGCTTTCCCAGCAGGCCCATGATGTTGTCCTTGTCGTTTTCGTCGTGCCGCGCGAACGGCGCAAGCCGGCGGCCACGCAACCGGCTTCTCTCGGTGATGCGCGATCTTACGCCACTGCGGTGTCACCCGAGGAAAGCGTCGCCAGGAACCGGTACCGCGCTCAAGCGTCCCGCGTGCCTTCGCCGCGACTCATCCCGCGCCGGTACGCGGCCGGGCTCGTCGCCGCGACGCGCCGGAAATGCCGGCGCAGCGATTCCTCGGAACCGAACCCCGCTCGCGCCGCAACCTGCGCGAGCGACAGCCCGGGATGGGCTTCGAGCATGTCCTTCGCGACGTTCACGCGTTCGCGGATCAGCCATGCGAGCGGCGACATTCCCGTCGCGTCCGCGAACTGACGCTGCAGCGTGCGCGTGCTCATCGCGGCCTGCGCGGCAAGCGACGCGAGCGTGTGCGGCTCGGCCGCGTGCGCACGCATCCAGTCGATCAGCTTCGCGAGCCGGTCGGTGCCGCCCGGCGCGACCGGGCGCGGCACGAACTGCGCCTGGCCGCCGTCACGATGCGGCGGCAGCACGAGGCGCTGCGCGACCCGGTTCGCGATCGCGCCGCCGTGATCGCGGCGCACGAGATGCAGCAGCATGTCGAGCCCCGCCGCCGATCCGGCCGATGTGATCACCTGCCCTTCGTCGACGTACAGCGCATCGGGATTCACGCGCAGCGCCGGATAGCACGCCTGCAGTTTCTCCGCATAACGCCAGTGGGTCGTCACCGTGAGGCCGTCGAGCACGCCGGCCGCGGCCAGCACGAACACGCCCGAGCAGATCGAGCAGAGCCGCGCGCCGCGGCGATGCGCGGCCCGCAGTTTCTTCAGCAGCGGTTCCGGCGGCATTTCGTCCGGATCGCGCCAGCCGGGAATCACGATGGTATCGGCGCGATCGAGCGTCGCAAGCCGATACGGCGCGACGACCGTGATGCCGCCCGCCGCGCGCACGGGCCCCGGCTCGCTCGCGCAGACCGCGAAGCGATACCAGTCGACCCCGAGCTCGGGGCGTTCGAGAGCGAACAGTTCGACCACGCAGCCGAATTCGAACGTGCAGAGGCGGTCGTAGGCGAGCGCGACGACGAGATGATTGTGCATGGCGTGATGTTACCGGAACTTGTCGATCGCGCCACTGCCGCGAAACGTGCGGAACCGCGATACTGCCCCTCATTCCACCGCGTTTTGCGCAACCTTCAGGAGAACTTTCCCATGTCCTACGTCACCGACGTGCCCGCCGCCGACAGCCCCGCCGCCCTCGCGCATTTCGAGGCATCGCTGCGCTTCGAGACCGATTGCTGGGACGTGCACGACGCGCTCGCGTCGGGTACGCCCGATTTCGTGCTGCTCGACGTACGCGGCCCCGACCCGTTCGCCGCCGGCCACGTACCCGGCGCGCGCAACCTGCCGCGCCGCAAGATCATCGAGAGCAAGCTCGCCGGCTATCCGGCCGGCACGCTGTTCGTCGTCTATTGCGCGGGCCCGCATTGCAACGGCGCCGCGCGCGCGGCGATCAGGCTCGCGCGCCTCGGCCGGCCGGTCAAGCTGATGATCGGCGGCGTGACGGGCTGGCTCGACGAAGGTTTCGCGCTGAGCAACGAAGTGCAGCCGGCAGACGCCGAAGCCGAAGCCGGCTGATCGTCATTAAAAGCGCAACAATCAATTGCCTGGGCACGGCCTGCACGCAGACGGAAAAAGCGCGACAATCAGTCCCATTGCAGTTCGGATGGAGCAGCAACATGCAGAACGCAGTCCTGATTCAAGTGGCCGGTTCGGTCGCCGCGATCGCGATCTATTTCCTGCCGGCGGTCATGGCCGACCGGCGTGGCCGGCACGACAAGCTGACGGTCGCGATGTTCAACGCGCTGTTCGGGTGGACCGGCATCGGCTGGCTGATGACGCTCTACTGGGCCTGCCAGCCGAACCCGCGCACCGATGTCGCGCAGACGATCCTCGCGAAGCGCCGCGGTATCAGCATGCGAACCTTCTCGACCGGTCTCGTCGAACGCGTGCAACGCCGCGTCGCCGCCCAGGAACGATGGGCGGAGAAGCAAGGCTGCCGTTAAGTCCCGCTTTCCCCTTCACCGCGCCGCGTCGAACTTCGGCATCCTGACGTTGGTCGACGCACGGTAATGCCACGCCAGCCCGTCGTGCGGCGCTCCGCCGCCCGCACGCAGCCACGCCCCGAACGCCCCCGCCGTCACCGCCCGCGCGATCCGCTCGCCCGGGCAACCATGCGGCCCCGTGCCGAAGCCGAAATTCGGCCCGGCCGCGCGATCAGGCATGAACCGGTGCGGATCGCGATGCACGGCCGGGTCGCGATTCGCCGCGGCAAGCACGACGAGAATCGCGTCACCGGCTTCGACGGTCACGCCTTCGATCGTCGTGCGCGATGCGACGAAGCGGCGCGTGTTCTGCACCGGCGAATCGAAGCGCCCGACTTCGGCAACGAATGCGTCGAGCGCGGCATCGTCCGGAACGCCGCGCGCAGCGCTCGCTCCCGCTTCCCCGTTCCACGCCACCAGCGCATTGCCGAGCCATGCGGCGGTCGCCTCGCAGGTCTGCGACAGCAGCCCGACGAGATTCGCGACCAGCGCGCCGCTCGCCTGCCAGCCCGACGCACGGGCGGCCTGCTGCACCGCGGCCACGAGCGTGCCGTCATGGGCATGCGTGTGCGCGACGCGCTCCGTCATCCGGGCGAGCAGCTGCCGCGCGGCGGCGCTCGCGCGAGCCAGTGCCGGGGCATCCGACAACGGCGAAAGCGCGGCGACGAAGTCGACGACCTGCCCCGCGATATCGTCGAGCTGCGTCTCGTCGAAGCCGAGCAGATCGGCGACCGCGCAGACGGGCACCGTCATGCACCATGCGTTCAGTGCGCCGGCATCGCCCGGCGCCGGCAAGCGCCGCGCGGCAATCCGCGTGGCACGGCCGCCCAATGCAACCGTGTCGATCGGCGCGAACGCCGTGCGCAGCGCCTGCTTCGGCACGTCGTGCCGCAACGCGCCGTCGTTCATGCGCACCAGCTCGCCGAACAGCGCGCCGGCCGTCGTACCGCGCAACGCGGGCGGCACGGGTGCGTCCAGCGGGCGAACACGGCAGGCCGGATGGCCCAGCACGGCCGTCACGGCGGCCGCGCGGCTCGCGACCCACAGGCCGAGCGTGGCGTCGAACGCGAGCGGCGGCCCGTCGACGAGCGCCGCATAGTAGGGATAGGGATCGCGGTGCGTGACCGCTGCGATAGGATCGATCGGGTTCATGCGGACAGTATCGGCGCCGCGCACCGCCGCATGTTTCGGGCCGACGTGAAATGTCGCGGCGCGGGTACCGGGCGCGGCCGCATCGCGACGACAGGTGATTGTCAGGCAGCCGAGCGGCAGCGATGCGACTGCATGCGCATGCGGACGCGCCCGGCCGAAATCGCGCGCGGCTCGGGCACCACCGTGTCGTGAGGGAACATTTCCTGCCGGAATTCGCCGTTTTCGTCGAACCACTGGCAGATCAGCCAGTCGCCGTCGTCGAATACGACCGGCCCGGCATAGGCGATGGTCATGCGCGGCCCGCCCGTCTTCAGCGTCACGACATCGCCGACACGAAACCTGACGCGTTGATTTTCTCGGTTCGTCATCGCTCTCTCAACATTCTTATATATCGATATTACCGGCGGCTTACCAATCGTTCATTCGAACGTGCCGCAGATTATCAATCAAAAAAACAGCCTGCAACTCCCGCGTTCAAAAAACATCCTGAACGGGGAAATGCAACAATGCGCGGCATCGACCCGCACGGCGGGCGCCCGATCGCCCGATCCGGCGCGGCTTGCGCGCCGGCGAAGGTCGAACGGGATGAATGCGGAGAATAGACGATGTATTTTACGCCGTCACCGATTTTTAATCTTGACGCGAAATCGATTGATTATAGTCAATTGAAAGTTTCGGCTGGAAACGATCCCACGGTTTATTTACACTTATTCTCCGAACAAAACCGGTGAATTATCGGGTGATGCAAACCAGCGGTTGATATCGCGCCCCGGTACGGCAGCTTGCGCAAACGTAAACGTGCCGTCCTGCGCCATCTCCTTCGCCGCGCGCAGGAATGCGCCAAGCGCGGCCCGCGCCAGCGCGCCGCCGACGCTCACGCGCTTCACGCCGAGCGCCGCCAGCGCGTCGAGGCTCAGCAAGCCGCCCTGTAGCCCCATCACGACGTTCACGGGCGCGCCGACCGCCTGCGTCACCGCCGCGATTTCGTCCGCATCGGTGATACCCGGCGCGTACAGCACGTCGGCGCCCGCGTCGCGATAGGCGACGAGCCGCGCGATCGTGTCGGCGAGGTCGTGGCGGCCATGCAGGTAGTTTTCGCAGCGCGCGGTCAGCGTGAATGGGAACGGCAGCGCGCGTGCCGCGTCGACGGCGGCCGCGATACGCTCGATCGCCGCTTCGCGCGCGTAGATCGGCGCGTCGGCGCGGCCCGTCGCGTCCTCGATCGAGCCGCCGACCGCGCCGGCCTCGGCCGCGAGCCGGATCGTTTCGGCCACCGTGCCGGGCGCGTCGCCGAAGCCGTTCTCCAGATCGGCGCTCACGGGCAGGCCGCCCGCGGCGACGATCTCGACGATGTGATCGAGCATCGCGTCGCGGTCGATCGCATTGTCGGGCTGCCCCTTCGAAAACGCGTAGCCGGCGCTCGTGGTCGCGAGCGCCTCGAAGCCGGCCATCGCGAGCAGGCGCGCGGTGCCGGCGTCCCACGGGTTCGGGATGATGAAGGCGCCGGGGCGCGCATGCAGGGCGCGGAAGGCTTCGGCTTGGCGGGCTTGCAGGTCGGAACGGGTCATCGCGGACTCCGGAGGGAAGTTGACGACCGAGCTTACGCCGGACGTGCACGCGACGTTTCAGCGTTCGCCGAAATGTCGTCGTGCGACCGGAACGACCCGGCGCGCCGACTGTGCGCCGGCAGCCGGCAACGAGCGTGCCGGCGCCGCCGCCTGCCCGCCACCGGCCCACGGTCGTTCAGATCGATGCGGTCGGGCCGTCGTCGATGCCGAGCAACACGTCGGTCACGGCCTCCGAGAAGCGCATCGCGCGACCGTCGATCAGCACGCCGTCCGGATTCGACGGATCCCGCGCGGCATGCGGCACGCCGTGCGCGAGCAGCACCCGCGCGCAAGCCTCCCAGTCGGACGCACCGGCATGCTCCGGTTCGTTGACGGATGCCCAGGACAACGTGCCGAGCGCGTCGCTCCCGAACCCGTGCATGTCGCGCCAGCTCGCGCCGTGCGCGAGCAGGAACGCGAGCAAGTCCGCATCGCCGCGGAACACCGCGTGATTCAGCGCGCTCGCATCCCAGTCGCCGCCCCGCGCGGCGATCGGCCAGCCGAGTTCGACCATGACCTTCACGGCGTCGCCCGAACCCCACGCGGCGGCGTCCGGCAGCAACCGCAGCCGCTCGCCCGACAGCGCACCGGGCAGGTCGGGATGGCGCGCCTGGATGCGCCGCGCATCGTCGGCGTCGGCGCGCGCGCAGGCCGCCACGAACGCGTCCTGCGCATCGAGCGCCTCTTCCGCGCCGGCCGCACGCAACAACGCCGCGACGTCGGGCAGCCCGGTCTGCATCGCCAGCCGGTACGCACTGACGCCTGCCGGCGTCCGCGCGCCGGGATCGGCGCCGGCCGCCAGCAGCGCGGCGACGTGGCGCGCCGAGCAGCGCACGCCGATCGCCCGCAACAACGGCGCGCCCCAGGTCTGCGCCAGCCCCGCTCCGGGCGGCTCGTTCGGGTCGCCGCCATGCGCGAGCAGCAGTTCGAGCGCCTCTGCGTCACGCATGTCGAATGCACGCCGCAACGCATTCGTCCCGCCCACCCGCGCGCCGTGTTCGAGCAGCAGGCGCGTACAGGCCGGGTTCTCCACCGAGTGATACAGCGATTCGCCGTCGTTCGGATCGGCGCCCGCTTCCAGCAGCATGGCGGTAAGAACCGGATCGCGATTGACGCCCGCTGCGCCGTACAGGGCCGACAGCGGGGCCGCTTCGTCGGGCTCGGCGAGCGAAGCCGGCGGAAAGCGGTTGCCGATCCGCTGGTTCGGATCGGCGCCGGCATCGAGCAGAAGACGCGCGCAGGCGCGCAGCCTGGCGGCAAACCCGGGAAGCTGCCCGAGCCGCGAATGCGTGACGGCGACCAGCGGCGGCAGCTTCAGCACGCCGCCGGCGCGCGCGATCCAGCCGGGATCGGCGGCCAGTGCCGCCTTCACCGCGTCGAGGTCGCCGGCCGCGCATGCGACGGTCGGATCGCCCGCAACGAGATCGGGATGGTCGAGCAGCAATTGTGCGGCGACGCGCGGCCGGGGTGCGTCGAAGCCGCCGGTCACGTCGCCGCCGTACGCCAGGTCGAGCCAGCGCCGGATCAGCTGCGACCGCGGTTGCCCCGCCAGCGCATGCGTTTCGACGAATGCGCCGAGATCGGCCCATGAGGCAAAGCCGTACTCGCGCGCAATGCAGGATTGCGCGTCATGCAGGCGAAGCCCGAGCGCGCGCGCTTCGTCGTGCGTGCGGTTCGCGGCGGCGGGGAGAAACCGGACAAAGCGCGCGACGGCATCGGCGTCGCCTTGCCGGTACAGGCGCAACAATGCCTTGGCCTGCTTTTTCAGATGATCGGGATTGGCCTTGGGAGGCAGCTTTTTCATGCGAATCCTCGTGCAGTCGTGGCCGAAGGTCCGCAATACCGCCAGCACAAAGGACAGGGGGAAAGTGAATTTGCCGCGACAGGTGGGTTCAACCCTTTCCGCGGACCCGGAAGCGACCTGCATCGCTGCCCGGTATCCTAGGCGAGCGCCAGCGACCTCGTCAACCGCGCCACGCCGCGGCGATGCTCAACCCGCGAGCCGCTTCGTCAGGAAAATACGCGTGTGTCCGACCGGATAATCCGGCAACTCGCCGAAACGGGCATAGCCGCGCTTCTCGTAGAACGGCCGCGCCTGGAAGTCGAAGGTGTCGAGCCACGCGCTGTGGCAGCCGCGCGCGACGGCTTCCGCCTCGGCCAGATCCATGATGCGCGTGCCCGCGCCCTGGCCGCGCGCGGCCTCGGGCACCACGAGCAGGTCGACATGCAGCCAGCCGTACGCCGTGCTGCCCCACAGGCCGCCCACCACCGCGCCATCGCCATCGGTCACGACCACGGCCAGCGGACGGGCATCGTTCGGCCCCGCCTGGCTTTCGTTGAACCGGATGAGCGGCGCGACGATCTGCTTGCGCACGTTCGCGTCGCCCGCGTCCGTCACCTCGTATGTGAACGTCATCGGTCGAGTTCGCCTGAATCGAAAACAAGGAAGGATTGAAGCCGCACGTACCGCGTCAAACGACGTAAGCACCCTTCGCGTGCAGTTCCGCTTCCGTGCGCTCGAGCGCGGCGACCGCATCGCTGCCTTCGAGCGCCAGCAACTGCGCGACCAGCGTTTCGGCCATCGCGTGCGCGGCCACCAGTGACGGGAAGAACGACGGGCTGTCGTGCGTGAAGATCAGTTGCGCATCCGCGTGCAGTGCGATCGGCGACACCGCGCTGTCGGTGATCGCGACGATCCGGCTGCCCTGCGCCTTCGCAGCCTGTGCGACGCGCGTCGCTTCCGCCGAATACGGTGCAAAGCTGACGACGACGGTCACGCTCTGCTTCGCGATCGTCCGCAGCTCCATTTCGAGCGAACCGGCGACGCCGTTGAGCAGCGACACGGTCGGACGGAACAGCCGGTAGCCGTACACGAAGCCGAACGCGACCGGATAGCACGAGCGAAACCCCGCGACATGCACGTGCGACGCCTTGCGGATCAGTTTCGCGGCATCGGCGAGCGCGTGCTCGTTCTGCGCGGCGGTGGCCGACAGGTTGTGTTGTTGCGCGGCGAGCAGGTCGTGCGCGAGCGACGCCTTCGCGTCGGGCCGCACGAGCGAGCGCGCCCGCTGCGTGAGCGGCTCGGGGCGCGTGCGCACGCGTGCGACGCACAGGTCGCGCAACTCGTTCCAGCCGGGGAAGCCGAATTGCTGCGCGAGCCGCACGAGCGAGGCGGGCTGCACCCGCGCGCGCTGTGCGACCTTGCGCATCGACGAGGTGGCGACCTCGTCGGGATGATCGAGCAGGAAGGCAGCGCCCGCCTGGAATTGCGGGCTCAGCTCGGAAAATTGCGCCCGGATCCGGGACGCGAGTTCGTCGAAATTGGCGGCCATCTTGGTGGGTACGGGAACCGGTCGTCCATGGTATCACCGGCCCCGCGCGCACCGGTCAGCGCAGCACTTCGACGTGATCGGCGTCGACCTTCACGCTACCCGACCATTTGCGCTCGAATTCGCCGGTCACCTTCACTTCGTTCCTGTCGCTGACGGGCTGGCCGGCCGCCCACAGCTTGTGGTCGATCTCGACGCGGATCGTGCCGGTCGCATCGGCGAATTCGTAATCCTCGCCGCCAACATGCTTGACGATGCGGCCCTGCAACTGCACGTGCTGGTCGTCCTTGCCGTTCGCGAGCAGTTCCTTCACGGTCGTCGGGGTCAGCGCGGACGGCCCCGTATATTGCGCGTAGACGGCGGCGGGCAGCGTGGCGAGCGCAACCGTCAGGATTCTGGCCAGGTGTTTCATGATCGTGGTCCTCTTCTTCGATGTGACGCCGCGCCCCGTTGAACGCGACGGCCGTAGATTACGGACCGTAAGATTAAGCAAACCTGAAGGCCGCGCCGAAGCGACACGGCGCCGCATCGGACGCCTGCCAACGCCCGCCGCGCGCCGCCCGCATTTAAGGTCCGCCTAAGACACGGGCGCTTATGATGGGAACCCCGGGTGCCGCGGCGCCCCGTTGAAGAGACACCAATCCATGCGCGTATTGCTCGTCGAGGACGATCCGCTGATCGGCAGCGGGCTCGAACAGGGCCTCAAACAGGAAGGCTTCGCGGTCGACTGGGTGAAAGACGGCGACGCCGCATCGCTCGCGCTGCGCGCGACCGGCTACGGCCTGCTGCTGCTCGATCTCGGGCTGCCGAACCGCGACGGCCTGTCGGTGCTCGCCGCGCTGCGCCGCCGCGACGAAAACCTCCCCGCGATCATCATCACCGCGCGCGATGGCGTGCCCGAGCGCATCGCAGGCCTCGACAGCGGTGCGGACGACTATCTCGTCAAGCCGTTCGAGCTCGACGAACTGCTCGCCCGTATCCGCGCCGTGAACCGCCGCCATGCGGGCCGCGCGCAGACGACGCTCGCGATCGGCCCGCTGCGGCTCGACCCCGTCAAGCACCTCGTCTGGCTCAATGACGACGAAGTGCCGCTGTCGCCGAAGGAGTTCGTGCTGCTGCACGAGCTGATGCGCGACCCGGGCGCGGTGATTTCGCGCGAGCAGTTCGAGGAGCGGCTGTACAGCTGGGGCGAGGAAATCGAGAGCAACGCCGTGCAAGTGCACATCCACAACCTGCGCAAGAAACTCGGCCACGACACGATCCGCACGGTGCGCGGCGTCGGCTACCGGATCGGTGACGGCCCATGACGCGCATGCAACGCGCGATCGCGCGCTGGCGCAACGCATCGCTGCGGCGGCGCCTGCTGACGTGGCTGCTGCCGGCCGCGTGCGTGATCGGCCTCGTCGCGAGCGCGGGCACCTACTGGGGCGCGCTGCGCGAACTCGACGACCTGCTCGACGACCAGATGCGCAGCATGTCGAAGCAGATCGTCGTCGGTCCGAACGGCGAGCTGTCGTTCAGCAACCACGCCAACGGCAAGCACGGTTTCGAAGCGAGCGACCCCGACGCCGTGCTGCTGCAGGTCTGGCGCAACGGCACGCTCGTGTATTCGACCGACCGCGATTCGAAACTGCCGCCGCCCGAGCAGAAGGGCATCGCAAGTGTCGACGTCGCCGGCCAGCCGTGGCGCACCTATGTGACCCAGCGCGGCGGCACGACGATCCGGCTCGCGCAGGCACGCCATGCACGATGGGAAGCGATCGCGGGCATCGCCGTGCACCTGCTGTGGCCCGTGTTCTCGATGCTGCCGCTGCTCGCGATCGGCCTGTGGTTCGGCATCGGCGCGGGGTTGCGGCCGCTGCGCACGATTGCATCCGGCCTCAAGCGCAGGAATGCGAACAATCTGGAACCGGTCGACGTCGGCTCGATGCCGAACGAAGTCCGGCCGCTCGCCGAAGCGATCAACGACCTGCTCGCGCGCCTCGACCGCTCGTTCACGCTGCAGCGTCACTTCATCGCCGATGCCGCACACGAGTTGCGCACGCCGATCATGGGCCTGTCGATCCAGTCGCAATTGCTGCGGCGCGCGGCGACCGCCGAAGAACGCGAGCAGATCCTCGCGCAGATCCATGCAGGCACGACGCGCCTCAGCCACCTCGCCGAGCAGTTGCTGACGCTCGCGCGCCTCGAACCCGATGCGCAGGCCGCCGCCGCCGTGTCGGCCCCCGTCGATCTCGCCGCGCTGTGCCGGTCGGTGGTTTCGGATCGCACGCGCGTCGCCGACGCACACCGGATCGATCTCGGCGCGATCGTGTCGACACCCGTGATGACGTCGGGCAACGCGGACACGCTGCGCGTACTGCTGAACAACCTCGTCGACAATGCGATCCGCTATGCGGGCGACGGCGCGCGTGTCGATGTGTCTGCACGCATCGACGGCGCGACGCCCGTGCTCGAAGTCGCCGACGACGGCCCGGGGATCCCGGAGGCCGAACGCACCGACGTGTGGGAGCGCTTCTATCGCGGCGCGGGCGCGCAGGCCGTCACGTCGTCGGGCAGCGGGCTCGGGCTGTCGATCGTCAAGCGGATCGCCGAACAGCATCGCGCGACGGTTGCGCTCGGCACCACGCGCGGCGGGCGCGGGCTGACCGTCACGGTGCGCTTTCCGCTGCCGGCCTGACCCGCGCATCGCGCGGCTTGTCCACAGATTGTGTTGGCAAGCTTGTGGACAACCGTCCATTAACAGCACCAAGCCATTGACCGGAAAGGGATTGCCAGGCGTGCGCGGTAAATGCGCCAGCGCGGGTCGGCTAAGCATCCCGCTCAGCTGTCGTCGGCGATTCGCTCGCAACATTGACAACCAGTTGTCCATGACGTAAAGTAGTTGTCAATTCATCCCGCGTATCGAACATGACGAAATCCGCGAAGCTGACCACCGTCGCGCTGTCCGTATTCCGCCTGAACGGCCTGCTGATCGAATGGGGCAACACGTTTGCCGGGCCCCACGGCCTGACCAGTGCACGCTGGCAGGTGCTGGGCGCCATCTCGCTCGCGCCGGAAGCCCCGAACATCCCGCAGGTCGCCGACGCGATGGGCATCACGCGGCAGGCCGTGCTGAAACAGATCAACGTGCTGACCGACGAAGGGCTGGTTCAATCGCTGCCCAACCCGGCGCACAAGCGCTCGCCCTTGTATGCGCTGACGCCTCGCGGCGAGGCGGCCTATCAGGCCGTGGTCGGGCAATGGCAACAGCATGTCCGCGACATCGCCGGCGACTTCAGTTCGACCGATCTGGATGCGGCGATCCGCGTGCTGTCAGCGATGTCCAGCGCGCATGGCGCCGCTACACCGACGTGAGCGCTCAATCGCCCCGTCCCCCTCATCCGAAGGAATTCCCATGCCTCATTTCAAGCCGATGGATCCGGCCTTTCCGATCCAGCAACAGATCGCCATCGACGCGGAGCCGGTCGTCCTCGTCAACGTGTTCACGTTGGCCGCCGCCGACGAAGCCGACTTTCTCGCCGTGTGGAAGGACGACGCCGAATTCATGAAGCGGCAGCCGGGATTCATCTCGACCCAATTGCATCGCGCGCTCGGCGATAGTCCGGCTTACCTGAACTACGCGGTCTGGGAATCGACCGAAGCGTTTCGCGCGGCCTTCACGCATCCGGCGTTCGTCGCCAAGCTGTCGGCCTATCCGTCGTCCGCCGTCGCGAGCCCGCACCTGTTCCAGAAAGTCGGCGTGGCCGGTATCTGCACAGCGTGAGTGCACGGGTGAAGCGGGGCAACGCGTGGCATTCGCGGGGGTGTCGCGCATCGCTCGCGCACCCCGACTTCTCCACAGAAAATGTTGGCAAGCTTGTGGATATCCTGCGCACCGCAACGCTAAGCCCTTGATCCGATGGACTTTGGCACGCGTGATGCAGACGAGGCCCCGGGGATGGCCGCCGCATACCCCGCATCGCCGCACGACGCATCACAACGCCACGACGATGCACGCCGCAGTCGGTTCTCGCACGTGCCCGCCATGCGCGGCGCACTTACCCACAGATTGTGTTGGCAAGCTTGTGGATATCCTGCGCAAGCCTGCGCTAACCCGTTGATCGGCCTACGGTTCGTGCGCGGCGTCACGGTTTCGGCACCATGCGGCCCGGGCATGCACGCAGGCGGCCGATCCCGCGCAACGACAGTGCATCGCCGTCGCCTTGACGCTCGCGCCTGCCTCGCGTCAAGATCACGCGAGCCGCACGCAGACGCGCATCGCCGGCTTCGCGCGCCGGCTCGACGGCCCGGCCGTTCCGCCGGCGCCGCACCACGACACTTCACTCCGAGGAAGACCATGGAACACTTCACCGCGTGGCAGTTGGTCGTCTCAATCGTGCTCGTCGCCGTCGTCATCTATCCGTACGTCCGCATCGTTCGGCGTACCGGGCATTCGGGCTGGTGGATCCTGACGATGTTCGTCCCGATCCTGAACTTCGTCATGTTGTGGGTGTTCGCGTTCGCACGCTGGCCCACCGTCGACGATCGGCAGCCCTGACCGTCGCCACCACGGCTGCGCGGCTTGTCCACAGATTTTGTTGGCAAGCATGTGGATAGCCTGCGCATACCGCGACCAAGCACTTGATCCGAAAGACTTTGTCCGCGCCGCTTCAAATGCGGCACGCGGCCGGGAAAGTGCCGCTCACACGCCCGTTCGCGACGTGACGGGGCGCCCTGCGCGCGTGCGAACCGGCTTGTCCACAGATTGTGTTGGCAAGCGTGTGGATAGCCTGCGCATACCGAGGCCAAGCGCTTGATCCGAAAGACTTTGTCCGCGCCGCTTCAAACGCGGCACGGCGGCCCGCGCCACGCCGGATGCGGCCGCGCGCGGGCTTGTCCACAATTTTTGTTGGCAAGCATGTGGATATCCTGAGCATGCATGACCTAAGTCGTTGATCGCACAACGTTTGATCACGCAGGTCACGGCAGCGGCACGGCATGCATGCGGATCACACACGCACGCCGCGCCGCCCGCCTCAACCGAATGCGCGGACCACGATGCGTGCGACCGACGCGATCACGTCTTCCTTTGCGCGTGCATCGGCACTGGCTTGCGTGTAGTACACGACCAGCACGATCGGCGCACCCGACGGCGACCACACGGCACCCGCGTCGTTGGTCGTGCCGTAGTCGCCGGTGCCCGTCTTGTCGGCGACCGTCCACCCGGCCGGCACGCCCGCACGGAACCGCTTGTCGCCGACCTTGTTGCCGCGCATCCACGCGACGAGCTGCGCACGCTGCGCGGCCGGCAGCGCCTCGCCGAGCATCAGCGCGTTCAGGCTCGCGGTCATCGCGGCCGGCGTCGTCGTGTCGCGCAGGTCGCCCGGCACCGCGTCATTCAATTCGGTCTCCCATCGATCGAGCCGGAACGTGTCGTCGCCGATCGAGCGCGCGTAGGCCGTCACCGCCTGCGGGCCGCCGAGCAGCTTGATCAGCAGGTTCGCGGCCGAGTTGTCGCTGTACTGGATCGCGGCCTCGCACAGCGCTGCAACTGTCATGCCCTCACCGACATGCTGTTTCGACACCGGCGAATAGTTGACGAGGTCGGCCTGGGTATACGTCACGCGCTGTTGCAGCAACGCGGGTCGCTCGACGCTCTGCGCCAGCACCGCCGCGCTCAGCATCGCCTTGAACGTGCTGCAGAACGGGAAGCGCTCGTCCTGGCGATGTGCTACGCGCCGGCCGCTTGCGATGTCGATCGCGCACACGCCGAGGCGACCGCCCGCGCTGCGTTCGAGCGCCGCCAGCGCATCGAACGTCGCCGCGTCGAGCGAGGCCGCCGTGGCCGCCCCGCCCGCGGCGGCGGCCTCGCTCGACGACGGATCCGGTGCAGCAGTCTGCCGCGACGCGCAGGCGGCGACGGTCAGGGCGAGCGGCGCTGTCGCAGCGGCCAGCAACAAGGTTCGACGTTTCGATGAGTGGGTCATGTCGGTTGTCTCGTGGTGGAATGAGGTGAGCGAAAGGGGGTTGAAGCGCCGGCCGGCGAGACAGCACTATCGGGACTTTACGGTTGCCTGACAAGCAACGATAATTGGGCACTGACAAAAGAAATCCTTATGACTAAGCTCCGCCCTCATCTTCCGCTCAATGCGCTGCGCGCGTTCGAATCGTCGGCGCGCCACCTGAACTTCACGCGCGCCGGCCTCGAGCTGAGCGTGACCCAGGCCGCGGTCAGCCAGCAGGTGCGTTCGCTGGAGGAGCGGCTCGGCTGCACGCTGTTCACGCGACTGCCGCGCGGCCTCGGGCTCACCGACGAGGGGCGCGCGCTGCTGCCCGTGCTGAGCGACGCGTTCAGCCGCATCGAGACGGTGCTCAAGCAGTTCGACGGCGGGCGCTTCCGCGAGGTGCTGACGCTCGGCGTGGTCGGCACCTTTGCCATAGGCTGGCTAATGCCGCGCCTGAAGCAGTTCGGCGATACGCACCCGTTCGTCGAGTTGCGGATGCGGACCAACAACAACGTCGTCGACCTCGCCGCCGAGGGCCTCGACTTCGCGATCCGCTTCGGGGAAGGCAACTGGCCGACCACGCGCAACGAGCGCCTGCTCGACGCGCCGCTGACCGCGCTGTGCGCGCCGGACATCGCGCGGCGGCTCGCACAACCGGCCGATCTCGCGAACGAAACGCTGCTGCGCTCGTACCGCACCGACGAATGGCACGGCTGGTTCGATGCCGCGCAACTCGCGCCGTGGGCGGTCAACGGGCCCGTGTTCGATTCGTCGCGGCTGATGGTCGAGGCTGCAATGCAGGGTGCGGGCGTCGCGCTCGCGCCGGCATGCATGTTCGCGCGCGAACTGCAGCTCGGCCTGCTCGTACGACCGCTCGACATCGACGTGCGCACCGGCGGCTACTGGCTCACCTCGCTGAAGTCGAAGCCGCTCACACCGGCGATGACGCTCTTTCGCGACTGGATCGTGGCCGAAGCGGCCGCCACGGCACCGGCCGAATGACACGGCCCCGCTTGTCCACAGAAAGTGTTGGCAAGGATGTGGATATCCTGGGTACCCGGGACCTAAACCCTTGATCGCGTACGAATTAGCGGGCCGACGCAGACATCGGGCAGCCGTGTATCCACGGGCTTCACGCGCCGGCTTCAGACGGGCCGATCCTCAACTGGCGCGACGCAATCGATTGCGAGTTGTCCACAGAATATGTTGGCAAGCCTGTGGATATCCCCCCAATGCGGCGCGTAACACCCTGATGCAAAAGGGGATTCAATACACGGACCTTGCGAGGTCAACCCTGTGGCAGCGCCGGTGCTTTCGCACGGGCCTCGCCGCACCCGGCCCGGGGCCGGACGGTTCTCCACAGATTGTGTTGGCAAGCGTGTGGATATCCTGCGTATCGGCCACCTAACTCATTGAGCGCACGGGGTTTTGTGCTGCGTCTGCAGAATCGGGCAGCACCGGCGCGGCCCGTGCGGCGAGCGCCGGCGCCATCCGGGGATCAATGCCGGTCGAGCCCGCCGCGCAATTCGCTCGCCTTGTCGCGCAGCGCCTCGTAGCCCGAGCGCGCATGCTCGGGCAGGTCGGGATCGCCGATCAGCGCGCCGAGCGTTTCGATCAGGCTGAACAGGATGCCCTTCGCCGCGCCGACCGCGATGCTCTGCGATTCGATCGACTTGTGCAGGTGGTCGACCGCCGCTTCCAGATTCTCGAGCTTGTGCTCGCTGTCGTCGGGCCGGTTGTCGGTCGTCATCGTCTACCTCCGCCATTGTTCAAGGGTCATGTCACGATTCTATGCCGCTGCGCGCGAACGTGGCACGACATCGCGCAACATTCGCGCCGCGCCGCGCTACAGCACCGCGACCACCTTCACGGCGCCCGGCTGCTCCGCCGACGCGACGACCTGGCCGTCGACGCGGCGGAATGTGAGCGACACGGTTTCGTCGCCGACGCGCAACGCGTCGATCCGCAGCCAGTCGACGCCTTCCGGCAGCGCCGGGCGCTCGACACGCACCTCGTGGCGCGACGCGTCGATGCTCACGCCGAGGCAGGCCTGCAGCATCATGAACGGCGCACCGGCCGCCCACGCCTGCGGCAGGCAAGCCACCGGATACGCGGTCGGCGGTTCGCCGCGCCGGCGCGGGAACCCGCAGAACAGCTCGGGCAAGCGCATCTCGAAGCTCACCGCCGCCTCGAACAGCGCGCGCAACAGGTTCACCGCGGCGGTCTTGTCCCCGTAGCGCGCCAGCCCGCGCGCGATCAGCGCATTGTCGTGCGGCCATACCGAGCCGTTGTGATACGCCATCGGGTTGAAGCGCGGCTGGCCGGCCGCCAGCGTGCGGACGCCCCAGCCCGTCTGGAACAGCGTCGAGCCGAGCACGCCGGCGACCGCCGCGCCGCGCTCCGCGTCGGGCAGCCCGAACGCGAGCAGGTGGCCCGCGTTCGACGCGAACACGCGGCAGAGGTCGCCATGACCATCGAGCGCGATGCCGTAGAAATCGCCTTCCGGCATCCAGAACAGCGCGTCGACCTGCTCGCGCAGCGTCTTCGCGCGCAACGCGTAGCGTGTCGCATCGGCCGCGTGGCCACGCCGGTGCGAGCACACCGACATCGCATCGAGCGCCGCGCACGCATACGCCTGCACTTCGACGAGCGCGATCGGCCCATCCGGGAAGCGGCCGTCCGCGTGGAACACCGAATCGTGGCTGTCCTTCCAGCCCTGGTTCGCGAGGCCGCGCTCCGACGTGCGCTGATAGTCAAGCAGTCCGTAAGGATTGCGGTCGCACTTGTCGATCACCCATTGCGCGGCGCGCTCGAGCGCGGGCCACAGCTCGTCGATCAGCGCATCGTCGCCGGTGCGCTCGACATACGCGCCCGCGAGCACGATGAACAGCGGCGTCGTGTCGACCCCGCCGTAGTACAGCGCGAACGGCACTTCACCCGTCGCGGCCATCTCGCTGCGGCGGAACTCGTGCATGATCTTGCCGGGCTCGGCATCGCGGAACGCGGAGGTCTCGCGCGCCTGATGCTCGGCCAGGAAGCGCAGCACGCCGCGCGCGAGCGACGGCTGCAGCCACAGCATCTGCAGCGACGTGATCACCGCGTCGCGGCCGAACGGCGTCGAGAACCACGGAATGCCCGCATACGGGTACGGCCCCGTGTCGAGTTGCGTCGTGAGCAGCCCGAGATCCGCGAGCGAGCGGTCGAGCCACGCGTCGAACAGCGGATTGCCGGTGTTCACGCGCGCCATCGATTCGCGCCGCGCGCGCATCTCGCGGTGCACCCCGACGAGCGCGGTGCGCAGCACGACGCGGCCACATCCCGGCCCTTCCGCATGCGCCGGGCCGAGCGTTGCATCGACGGTCAGGTAGATCGACACGCAGGCCTGCGCGGCGATCGTCAGCGTGTAGTCGGCACGATCGACCGACAGCGCATCGGGCGCCGGCGAGAAATGCACGGTCACGTTGCGCTCGACGCCGTCAAGGCCGTCGTAGCGCAGCCGCACCGCGCCCGCGTCGACGCGCGGCGCCGCCACGGTGCCCCGCTTCGGGCGCTGCGTGCCGCGCACTTCGAACATGTCCTTGAAATCGGCCGCGAACGACAGCGACAGCGGCACCTCGGCTTCGCTCGCGCCGTAGTTCGTCAGCGTCAGCGCTTCGTAAAGCACGTCGCCCGCGAGCACGCGCATCCGCTCGATATGGATCACGCCCTCGGGCGTTTCGCGGCCCCCGAGCGGCGGCAGCGGGCGGTTCGTCAGGTGCGCGGTGAACGACGCGTTGTCGGCGCTCGTCGCGCCCGACAGCAGCGACGGCGCACGGCCGCCGAAGGTCAGGCGCCACTTCGACAGCACGCGCATGTCGTCGACGAACAGGCCGTCGTCATGACCGCCGATGTCGCCGAGCGCGTCGCTGACCACGAACGCATCGCCGGATTTCAGGACGTACTGGTTGTTGCGCGCCAGTCCCTGCGGATCGGCTTCGGGCGCGATGAATGCGGGGCCCGACGTCGGGTTCGGGGCAACAGGCGCGGCTTGCGGCGCCTGGGTCGTCGTGGCTTCAGCGTGATTCGGCATCGATGCTCCTGTGTCGGGTCGCAACGCGCGGCGCGTCGCGTGTTTCGCACAGGATAGGACAGAACGGGGGACGCGCGCAGCGACGAGGCAGACGCGATGGCCTGCGACGTTGCCGTCGCCGCATGCCATCGCGCAGGCGCGTCAGGCGCCGGTCAGAACTTCCACAGGATGTTGCCGAGAATGGCGTTGTCGCGCACGCCGCTGCCGTACTGGCCGCTGTACGTGAGGCCGAGCGTCAGGCGCTTCGTGATGTTCGCGTCGATGCCGGCCTCGAGCACGGCGCTGTCGCGGGCAATCGGCACGCCCGATACCTGGAACGACGTACCGCCGTTCGCGAACGTGAACGCCGACGACGGACTCGCGTTGCCGAACGCATGCCGCCAGCCGACCGTCCCGCGCGCGGTGAACGTGCCGCTCCCGATCGAGCCGAGTTGCGACGCCGCGCGCAAGCCGAGGGTCGAGAAGCCGACATGCGTCGTCTCGCCGCCGGCGCGCAGCGCGGCCGCGCCCCCGGTTTCCGTGTAGCCGTCGGTATGCAGGTTCACATACGCGAGGCCCGCGAACGGTTCGATCGCCACGGGCCCGACCGGCAGCGCGTAGCCGATTTCGCCGAACACCTGCGCCGAATTCGCGTCGTAGCCGGCCGAATCGTGGTCGGAGAAGCCCGCGAAGCTCGGCGAACGGTCGCTGTTGATCCGGTACCACGTGTACGACGCGCCGCCGCGCACGCCGAGTGCACCGTACTGCGCACCGCCGTACAGCGACAGGTAGTAGCTGTTCACCGACGCCGACGAACTCAGGTCGTTGTCGAGCGAGCTGTGCGTGACACCCGCGGCCAGGCCCGCACGCCACTTGTCGTTGAGCGCCATGTCGGCGCCGGCGATGAAGCCCGTCATGCTGCGGTTGATCGTCGACGCGTTGCCGTCGCCGGTGAGCCGGCTGCGGCCGCCGAACGCCTGCCCCCAGACGACCGGCTGGTAAGGCGTGCCGCCGTAGCAGCCGTCGCGCGAGCCGATCCGGCGTTCCGGCGGCAGCGTCGGGTCGACCGCACCAGCCGTGTTGTCGCCGCACAAGGCCGCGCCACCCGACGACAGCGCGGCGAGCGGGCCCGCTCCGGGCGCGAGGCCCTGGCGGACACGATCGGTCACCGCGTCGCGCACATAGCGGCTGTCGAGCAGCAGCATGCTCTTCAGGCTTGCCTGCAGTTCGCCGTCGAGCAGCCCGTATGCGCGGCGCGCGGTCGCCGCGTCGGTCGTCATCACGGCGTCGTACAGCGGGTTGCCGGCGCCGAGCCCGCCGAGCGCGGCCGCGACGGAGCGCTGGTTCGGCGTCGTTGCGACGTCGGGCAGCGACGTGCCGTTCGCGACCAGTTGCAGGTAAACGTGGTTCGGATCGTAGCTGAGCTTCGGCATCAGGAACGCGTAGTTCGCGCTCACCTGGCTGAACGCACCCTGCACGCCCGACGCGGCGGTCAGGATCGTGTAGGTCGTGCTCGGCTGGTAGCTGCCCTGGTTCGCGAGCACCTGCACGTTGCCGCCGTTCAGCGTCGCCGTGCCGCCCGCCGCGAGGCTGCCGCTTTGCTGCGGCGTGGCCGCGACCTGGAACGTCGAACCCGGCTGGAACGTGACGTTGCCGCCCACGTTCAGCGCCGCGCCCGGCTGCGACGCGGCCGCCTTCGCGCCGCCCTGCACCACGAGGCCGCCGATCGTGCCGGTGCCCGTCAGCGTCGCGCCGCTCTGCACGGTCACGGTCGACTGGCCGAGCGAACCGTTGACGGCGAGCGTGCCCGCGCTGACCGTGGTCGGGCCGCTCAACGTGCTGGTGCCCGTCAACGTCAGTTGCCCGCTGCCGGCCTGCGTCAGCGAACCGGCGCCCGAGATCGCACCGCCGAACGACGTGTTGTCCGAACGGTTGAAGATCAGCGATCCCGCGTCCGCGATGTTGCCCGCGAGGCTGCCCGTGGTGCCGCCGCTGCCGATCTGCAGCGCGCCGCCGCTGATGGTGGTGCCGCCGGCATACGTGTTCGCGCCGGACAGGATCAGCGTGCCGCTGCCGCTCTTGGTCAGCGAGCCGCCGCCCGCCAGCGTGCCGCCGTAGGCGCCGCTGCCCGTGACCGTGAGGCCGCCCGTGCCGGTGTCGAGCGTGCCGCCCGCTGCCCCGCTCAGCGTGGGCAACGTCAACTGGGTATTGCCGAGTGCGATGCTGCCGCCGTTCAGCGTGAGCCCGCCCGTGCCGAGCGCGCTGCCGTTGCCGAGCACCAGCGAGCCGCTGTTGAGCACCGTGCCGCCCTGGAAGGTGTTGCTGTTGTTCAGCGTCAGCGTGCTCTGGCCGTTCTTGACAAGACCGCCCGCGCCCGATACCACGCCCGACAGCGTCAGGTCCGCGGTGCCGCCGATCGTCGCGCCGGCATTCAGCGTCACCGGGTTCGCGACGGTCACCGCGGTCGTCGTGTCGATCGTGCTCGACGCGCCGACCGTCAACCCGCCGGTGCCGAGCGCGCCGTTGCTGCCGAGCACGAGCGTGCCGCCCGTGACCGTGGTGCCGCCCGCATACGTGTTGTTGCCCGACAGCGTCTGCGTGCCGGTGCCGCTCTTCACGAGGCCGCCGGCGCCGCCAAGCGTGCCGCCGAACGACGTGTTGCCCGAACCCGCGAGCGTCAGCGTATTCGTCCCGAGCGAAACGTTGCTGCCCGCGACGCCGGCCAGCCCGCCGATCGTCTGCGCGCCGGCGCCGTTGCCGAGCGTGAATCCCGTGCCCGCCGCGCCGAGATTGACGGTGGTCGCGTTCGACAGGCTGCCGCCCGAGCCGATCACCAAATTGCCCGCGTTGATCGTCGTCGCGCCGGTATAGGTGTTCGCGCCCGTCAGCGTCTCCGTGCCGCTGCCCTGCTTCACGATCCCGCCCGTGCCGCCGAGCGCGCCGCCGAAAGTCGCGTTCGTGCTGTCGCCGAACGTGAGCGTGTTGCCCCCAAGCGTGACGTTCGTGCCGCCGATGCCGGACAGCGAGCCGATCGTCTGGTTCGCGCCCGATGCACCGATGTCGAGCGACGCGCCCGAGCCGGCCAGGTTCACCGCGCCCGTCGCCGCGAGACTGCCGCCCGCACCGATCACCAGCTTGCCGGCGTCGATCGTCGTGCCGCCGGTATAGCTGTTGGTCCCCGTCAGCGTCTGCGTGCCGGCGCCGACCTTCGTCAGCGAGCCATTGCCCGTCAGCGTGCCGCCGAAGGTCGCGCTGCCGCCGCCGTTGCCGAGCGCCAGCGCGTTCGCGCCGAGATCGACCGTCGTACCGCCCGTGCCGGACAGCGCGCCGATCATCTGCGCCCCGCCGGCGCCGCTCAGGTCGAGCGTCGAACCGTTGCCGGTGAGGTTCACCGCACCCGTCGCCGCGAGACTGCCGCTCCCGCCGATCGCCAGCGTGCCGCCCGCGATCGTCGTTCCGCCCGTGTAGGTATTCGCGCCCGTCAACGTCTCCGTGCCCGCGCCCGCCTTCGTGATGCCGCCCGAGCCGCCGATTGCGCCGCCGAACGTGCCGTTCGTGGCCCCGCCCAAAGTCAGCGAGTTGCCGCCCAGGTTCAGGTTCGACCCGCCCGCGCCGTTCAGCGCGCCGATCGTCTGCGCGCCACTGGCCCCGCTGATGTCGAAGGTCGTGCCCAGGTTCGCGAGCGTCACCGTGCCGGTCGACGCAAGGCTGCCGTTGCCGCCGATCGCCAGCGTGCCGTTCGCGATCGTCGTCCCGCCCGAGTAGGTGTTCGCGCCCGTCAGCGTTTCCGTGCCGGTGCCCTGCTTCGTGATCCCGCCCGAGCCCGTGATCGCGCCGCCGAAGGTCTGGTTCGTGCCGTCGCCGAACGTCAGGCCGTTGCCGCCCAGGGTCACGTTCGACTCGCCCACGCCGCTCAGCGCGCCGATCGTCTGGTTCCCGTTCGCGCCGCTGATGTCGAACGTCGTACCCGAGTTCGCGAGCGTCACCGTACCCGTCGCCGCGAGGCTGCCGCTGCCGACGATCGCCAGCGTGCCCGCGTTGATGGTCGTGCCGCCCGTGTAGGTGTTCGCCCCCGTCAGCGTTTCCGTGCCGCCGCCTTGCTTCGTGATCCCGCCCGAGCCCGCAATCACGCCGCCGAACGTGCCGTTCGTCGTCCCGCCGAGGGTCAGCGACTTGCCGCCGAGACTCACGTTCGATCCGCCCACGCCGTTCAGCACGCCGATCGTCTGGTTCCCGTTCGCGCCGCTGACGTCGAACGTCGTACCCGAGTTCGCGAGCGTCACCGTCCCCGTCGCCGCGAGGCTGCCGCTGCCGACGATCGACAGCGTGCCCGCGTTGATGGTCGTGCCACCCGTGTACGTGTTCGCCCCCGTCAGCGTTTCCGTGCCCGTGCCCGCCTTCGTGATCCCGCCTGTACCTGCGATCACGCCGCCGAAGGTCTGGTTCGTGCCGTCGCCGAATGTCAGCCCATTGCCGCCCAGGGTCACGTTCGACCCGACCGCGCCGCTCAGCGCGCCGATCGTCTGGTTCCCGTTCGCGCCGCTCAGGTCGAGCGCCGCGCCGTTGCCCGTCAGGCTCACCGCCCCCGTCGACGCGAGACTGCCGCTCCCGCTGAGCGCCAGCGTGCCGTTCGCGATCGTCGTGCCGCCCGTGTAGGTATTCGCGCCCGTCAGCGTCTCCGTGCCGCTGCCCTGCTTCGTGATTCCGCCCGTGCCCGCAATCGCGCCGCCGAAGGTCTGGTTCGTGCCGTCGCCGAACGTCAGCCCGTTGCCGCCCAGGGTTACGTTCGACCCGCCCGCGCCGCTCAACGCGCCGATCGTCTGGTTCCCGTTCGCGCCGCTCAGGTCGAGTGTCGCGCCGTTGCCCGTCAGGCTCACCGCCCCCGTCGACGCAAGACTGCCGCTGCCGCTGAGCGCCAGCGTACCGTTCGCGACCGTCGTGCCGCCCGTGTAGGTGTTCGCGCCTGTCAGCGTTTCCGTGCCCGTGCCCGCCTTCGTGATCCCGCCCGTACCCGTAATCGCGCCGCCGAAGGTCTGGTTCGTGCCGTCGCCGAACGTCAGCCCGTTGCCGCCCAGGGTCACGTTCGACCCGCCCGCGCCGCTCAACGCGCCGATCGTCTGGTTCCCGTTCGCGCCGCTCAGGTCGAGTGTCGCGCCGTTGCCCGTCAGGCTCACCGCCCCCGTCGACGCAAGGCTGCCGCTGCCGCTGAGCGCCAGCGTGCCGTTCGCGATCGTCGTGCCGCCCGTATAGGTGTTCGCCCCCGTCAGCGTTTCCGTGCCCGTGCCCTGCTTCACGATCCCGCCCGTACCCGTGATCGCGCCGCCGAAGGTCTGGTTCGTGCCGTCGCCGAACGTCAGGCCGTTGCCGCCCAGCGTCACGTTCGACTCGCCCACGCCGCTCAATGCGCCGATCGTCTGGTTCCCGTTCGCGCCGCTCAGGTCGAGCGTCGCGCCGTTGCCCGTCAGGCTCACCGCCCCCGTCGACGCAAGACTGCCGCTCCCGCTGATCGCCAGCGTGCCGTTCGCGATCGTCGTGCCGCCCGTATAGGTGTTTGCGCCCGTCAGCGTCTCCGTGCCGCTGCCCTGCTTCGTGATGCCGCCCGAGCCCGCGATCACGCCGCCAAACGTGCCGTTCGTCGTCCCGCCGAGGGTCAGCGATTTGCCGCCGAGACTCACGTTCGATCCGCCCACGCCGTTCAGCGCGCCGATCGTCTGGTTCCCATTCGCGCCGCTGACGTCGAACGTCGTACCCGAGTTCGCGAGCGTCACCGTACCCGTCGCCGCGAGACTGCCGTCCCCGACGATCGCCAGCGTGCCCGCGTTGATGGTCGTGCCGCCCGTGTAGGTGTTCGCCCCCGTCAGCGTTTCCGTGCCCGTGCCCGCCTTCGTGATCCCGCCCGTACCGGTGATCGCGCCGCCGAAGGTCTGGTTCGTGCCGTCGCCGAATGTCAGCCCGTTGCCGCCCAGGCTCACGTTCGACCCACCCGCGCCGCTCAGCGCGCCGATCGTCTGGTTCCCGTTCGCGCCGCTCAGGTCGAGCGTCGTACCCGAGTTCGCGAGCGTCACCGCACCCGTCGCCGCGAGACTGCCGCCCCCGACGATCGACAGCGTGCCCGCGTTGATGGTCGTGCCACCCGTGTACGTGTTCGCGCCCGTCAGCGTTTCCGTGCCGCCGCCTTGCTTGGTGATCCCGCCCGTACCCGTGATCGCGCCGCCAAAGGTCTGGTTCGTGCCGTCGCCGAATGTCAGCCCGTTGCCGCCCAGCGTCACGTTCGACCCGCCCACGCCGCTCAATGCGCCGATCGTCTGGCTCCCATTCGCGCCGCTCAGGTCAAGCGTCGCGCCGTTGCCCGTCAGGCTCACCGCCCCTGTCGCCGCGAGACTGCCGCTCCCACTGAGCGCCAGCGTGCCGTTCGCGATCGTCGTGCCGCCCGTGTAGGTGTTCTCGCCTGTCAGCGTTTCCGTGCCCGTGCCCGCCTTCGTGATCCCGCCCGTACCCGTGATCGCGCCGCCGAAGGTCTGGTTCGTGCCGTCGCCGAACGTCAGGCCGTTGCCGCCGAGGGTCACCGTCGAGCCGGCCACCCCGCTCAACGCGCCGATCGTCTGGTTGGTCCCCGCGCCGCTGATATCGAAGGCCGCGCCCGCGCCCGCCACGTTGACCGCGCCCGTCGCCGCGAGGCTGCCGCCCGCGCCGATCGACACGATCCCGCTGTTGATCGTCGTGCCGCCCGTATAGGTGTTCGCGCCAGTCAGGGTGGTCGTGCCCGGGCCGTTCTGCACCATTCCGCCCCCGCCCGAGATCGCGCCCGACAGCCCGAGATTGTTGCTGCCGCCGAGCGTCAGGGTCGTGCCGCCGTTGATCACGACGTTGTTGGCGACCGTCATGTTGGCGGTCGTGTCGAGCGTGCCCGCCCCGCCGACGGTCAGGGTGCCCGAGCCCAGCGCGCCGCCGTTGCCCAGCACGATCTCGCCGCTGTTCAGCCCGGTGCCGCCCGAATAGGTGTTCGCGCCCGACAGCGTGAGCGTGCCCGTACCGTTCTGCGTGAGGCCGCCGCTGCCGCTGATCGCCCCCGACAGCGCGAGATTGTTGCCGCCCTGCACCGTCAGCCCGCCTGCGCCGAGCGTCACGTCGTTGCTCAGGTTGACGCCGGAATTCGCGCTCTGGATCCCGCCGCCGTTGCTCGTGATGGTGCCGGTGCCGAGCCCCGCATTGTTGTCGATGCTCACCACGCCGCCGTTCAGCGTGGCGTTCTGCGCGCTCGACGCGCCGGTCGTGGTCCAGTTGCCGCTGTTGACCTGCAGGTTCTGGAAGTTGATGTAGTTGTTGTTGTTGATCGAGCCGGTCGCCGGGCCGCCGCCGTTCTGCTGCAGCACCAGCGTGTTGTTGCCGCCCGCGCCGCCGTCCACCGTGCCGGTGGCCGCGATGCCGATCGTGACCGCGCCGACCCCGAGGTTCAGCGCAGCCCCGGTGCCGCCGTTCGCATTGACCGACGAGCCGGTGGTCGCGGTGAAGGTATTGACGCTGTTCCCCCCCATCGAGACGCTGCCGTTGATGGTGCCCGAGTTGGTGAAGGTATTGCCGGCCCCCGGCGTGCCGGATGCCTCGAACGCGACGCGGCCGTTGATCGTTCCACTGTTGTTGAAGTTGACCTGCGCGCCGCCGTAGGCAACCACGACCGGCGCGTCCGAGCCGATCAGGGTCGCGCCGATCAGGCCGTTCGAGCTGATGGTGCCGGTGTTGGTGATGTTGGTGGTGCCGCCCGTGCCGTTCTGCGCGGCGAGCGCCATCCCGGTCACGCCGGACAGCGCGACGCCCGTCGAGCCTTTCATCGTGCCGTTGTTGGTGATGGTGGTCGTGCTCGCCAGGTTGTTGCCGACCAGCGCGCCGCTCGACAGCACGCCGAGCCCGGTGCCGAGCGCGGACGGATCGATGGTGCCATTGTTGGTCAGCGTGGTGCCGCTGCCCTGCAACGACAGCGCGGTGCCGCCAACGCCGAGCAGCACGCCGAGGCTCGCGCCGGCGTTGACCGTCACGTTCAGGTTGTTGCCGCTGTTCGAATAGCTGGGCGCAAGCGGATTCGCGACGCCCGAGCAGGACACGATGGACCCCGCCGAACTACAGGTCGCATACGCCGGGACGATGCCCGCGCCGGACAGCGCCAGGAACACCCCGGTCGGCAACAGCAATCTCGGAAACGGCTCGCCGGCTTTTTTCGAACGCGCAAGATTCATGCTTTTCCTCGTTATTGGAATTGGCATTGCAATGAAATCGAACGGCCGGCAGCAGAAAATCACGGACGAAAGGATTCGCCCCGGCCGTCGCGACGCGACGTCGGTTGATTCTCGGATCAGTCTTTAATTGGCCCTTGAAGGCAGGTGTGAAACTAGGTTGACGACATGACGATGGCCCCTGTTTTTTTACGCAGCGACTTTCTGGTTGATTTGATTCCCGCCCCGCTTTTGTCAGACAAGGCTACATCAAAAAAACAGGGTTTTCCAGTCGATCTTTTTCTTTTCGGATCAGGGGAAAATTGGCACGCATTTTTTACTTATTGGAGCGCTTAATACGTGAAATTTTGCATACCTCCTGCCGGGCAATTTTAATTTCCCGAATAAACACAATCTCCGCATCAGCGAGAAAATGATATTCCGAGACGATTATCCGGATAATTTCTCGCGGCGTAATACTTACGCTTCCGTCAGGCACCGGGGCAATATAATTCGCACCCGATTAATTCGCACCCGATCACTCGCCAGACCGGAACCGGTATGCCCCGTACTCGGCGGATCGCGGCGATTTCCGCCGCGCCTCGCTCCGACAACCCGTGCCGCCATCGATTGCTTCGCAGCGAAAGCGTCGACACGGTCACGGGAAAAGCGCGCCGCGCTACGAAAACAGGCGCATCAGATAAAGCATGGGCCGAAACGAAACCGGCCGCGCATCGGGATTCGCCCACAGCCGCACCGCATACACCGCATACGCCGGCACTTCGCGCCAGCTCGAGTAGACGTCGCGCAACTGGAAACGGCGCGGATACGCGGCGGAGATGTCCGCCCGCGCGATGCCGATGCGCTCGAACGCGAGGCGCGCCCGCGCGAGGTGGTAATACTGGCTGACGATCAGCACGCGCGACACGCGGTGCGCCTGCAGGTACGCGAGCGTGTGCTGCGCGGTCGCGAGCGTGTTGTCGCCCTGGTCGTCGACCGTGATCCGGTCGGCCGGCACGCCGCGCGCCACGAGATAGTCGCGCATCGCGGTCGCCTCGTTCAGCCCGGGGCCGTCGATCGCGCCGCTGACGAGCAACGCCGGGCACTGCCCGCTGCGGTAGCAGCGCACGCCGACGTCGAGCCTGGCGGCAAGCACGGGCTTCGGCGCGCCGGTCTCGTCGAGCGCGTTGCCGAAGATCACGGCGACATCGGCCGCCTCGCTCGGCATCCGCATCCCGTACGCGACGAGCGCAACGGCCGCGACGATCCAGACGCAAGCGACGACGGCCAGCAAGCGGCCCAGGCGGGCAAACGAGCCCCGTTTGGTGTGGTTTTTCAAGGTTTTCGATCTCTCAGGTCGTCGGGCGTATCGGCTGGCCCGGCCCCGGACGGGCGCGTAACGCTAGCACGCGGCGCGCTCGGGTGTCCACGCGACGGACCGATGCCGGACGACGGCCGGCCTACCGGCAAGTCGACCGGGGAAGCGTGCCCGGCGACGCGGGTATGCAACAGGGAGATCGAAAGAATGTCGCTGCGCGCGCCGCTCGGCGACGCCCGCCCGGCACGGCCCGGATCAGTCGACCTGGCACATCGTGAGCCGCCCCATCGCCTCGCCCGCGCCGCGCACGGCGCAGGTGGCCGGCTCGTCGGCGATCCGGGCGACGAGCCCCGTCTCGTCGTACAGCAGGCGTTCGAGATCCGCGAGCAGCGCGCCGCCGCCCGTCAGCACCACGCCACGATTCGCGATGTCGGTCACGAGCTCGGCCGGCGCGTTCTCCAGCACCGACTTCACCGCGCCGATCACCTGCTTGAGCGGCGCGGCCAGCGCGTCCGCCACATCGTGGTTGGACAGCTCGATCGAGCGCGGCAGGCCATCGCCGACACCCCGCCCGACCGCGCGCGTCGACCTGCGCGGCACCGCGCTGGTGGCCGAGCCGATCGTCTGCTTGACGTGCTCGGCCGTCTGTTCGCCGAGCAGCACGCCATACAGGTTGCGCACATGGTTGACGATCGCCGCGTCGAACTGGTTGCCGCCCACGCGAATCGCTTCACGGTAGACGATGCCGCCGAGCGCGATCACCGCGACTTCGGTCGTCCCGCCGCCGATATCGACGACCATCGAGCCAACCGGCTCGGTCACCGGGAGGCCCGCGCCGAGCCCGGCCGCGAGCGATTCCTCGATCAGTTCGACCTCCGATACACCCGCGGCGAACGCGGCCTCGCGGAGCGCGCGGCGCTCGACGGCCGTCGCATCGGACGGCACGCACAACGTGACCTCGACGCGGCGGCCGAAGCGCGAACGCGTGCGCGACATGTCGATGAAGCTGCGGATCATCTGCTCGGCTGCGTGCGCGTCGGCGATCACGCCGTGCCGCATCGGCCGCACGGCTTCGAGATGCCCCGGTTCGCGGCCGAGCAGCGCCTTCGCAAGCTCGCCGACGGCCTCGAGCGTCGGCCGCGCGTCGGTCACACCGGCGCCGGCCTTGCGGAAGCAGACGACCGACGGCTGGTTCAGCACCACCCCGCGTTCATGCGTATAAATCCGCGTACTCGCCGTTCCAGGATCGATCGCAACGGGTTGCGCAAACAACTTTCCGAACAGCGGTGTCGACATATCAAACCTTTGTAATCGAACAGGCCAAGGCAGCCGGGCCGCATTTCCGTGGCCCGTCCATGCCGCCCCATCACGAACTTAGCGGCAAATCGTTCCGATACTTTAGGCAATTCCGATGATTTTTTCGCGACTGAATTGTCAAAAATACTGTTCCGGACGCATCCGGCTACGCAACAGCCACTCGCATTGCGCCTGTAAAACACGGTAATCTCTCGGTCTTGCCTGCTCCCGGCAGGCCTCAGACGCCCGATCACGCCAGCTATTTCCACCATGACAGCGACCGTTTCCTCCCGCTGGGCGCGGTTGCGCCCGCTTTGCACGACGCTCGTCGCCTTCTGGTGCTGCACGGTCGCCGCGCAACCGCTGCCGGCCGCCGGCTCCGCCGCTACCGCCGCTACCGCCGCAGCAGCCCCGGCCCCGGTCGCTGCCGCCAGCGCGCCGGCTGCGGCGCCCGCCGCGGCCGGGCACACCTGCGAAGCCGACGGCGGCTCGGCCGGCCGCCCGTCGATCGGCCTGGTGCTGTCCGGCGGCGGCGCGCGCGGCTATGCGCACCTCGGGGTCCTCAAGGTGCTGGAGGACAACCGCATCCCGATCGACTGCATCGCCGGCACCAGCATGGGCGCCGTGGTCGGCGGCCTGTACGCGAGCGGGATGGCCGCCGGCGAGATGCAGAAGCGGCTGTCGGAGGTCAATCTCGCTGACATCGCGTTCGACGTGACGGAGCGCGCGGACCTGCCGCAAACCAGCCGGGAGGACGAGCGCCTGTACGTCAACGGGCTGACGCTCGGCTTCGGCAAGAAAGGCGTGAAGGCGCCGGTCGGCCTCGTGCAGGGCAACCGGCTGCAGGCGCTGCTCGCGAGATGGACAGCCGCCGTGCCGACCAACCAGCCGTTCGACCGCCTGCCGATCCCGTTCCACGCGGTCGCGACCGACCTGCAGACGGGCCAGATGGTGGTGCTCGACCACGGCTCGCTGCCGCTCGCGATCCGCGCGAGCATGGCGATGCCGGGCCTGTTCGCGCCGGCCGAGATCAACGGGCGCGCGCTCGTGGACGGCGGGCTCGTCAGCAACCTGCCCGTCGACACCGCGCGGCAGATGGGCGCGAACGTCGTGATCGCGGTCGACATCGGCTCGCAACTGCGCCCGCTCGACGCGCTCGCGTCGCCCGCCGACGTGATGCAGCAGATGGTCGGCATCCTGATCCGCCAGAACGTGACCGCGCAGCGCAAGCAGCTCGACGCGCAGGACGTGCTGCTCACGCCGGACCTCGGCTCGCTCGCGTTCACCGATTTCCAGAACGCGAAGCAGGCCATCGCCGCCGGCGCGGCCGCCGCGACCGCGGCGCTGCCGAAGCTGCGACGCTTCGCGCTCACGCCGGAACAGTACGCGGCCTACCGGTCGGCGCACGCGCAGCCACTGCCCCCGCCGATCCGGATCACGCGCATCGACATCAAGACCAGCGGCGGCGTGCCGAAGCGGGTCGTCAGCAACGCGCTGCACGTGAAACCCGGCGACACCTACGATCCGGACACAGTCAGCCAGGATCTGCTCGGGCTCACGACGGGCGGCAACTTCGAGAGTGTCACGCAGCAGATCGTGAGCCACGGCGACGAAAACGTGCTCGAGATCAACGCGCGCGAAAAATACTGGGGGCCGAATTTCCTGCTGTTCGGGCTCGGCATGTCGAGCAGTTCGACCGACGAGGGCGGCTTCCGCCTGCACGTCGGCTACCGCCGGCCGTGGCTCACCGAATCGGGGCTCGAATTCCGCGCGGACACGACGATCGGCAGCGACCTGCAATCGGCGCGCATCGAGTTCCGCCAGCCGCTGTCGATGGCATACGGCGTCTATCTGTCGCCGTACGCGGAATACCAGCGCCGCTACGCGAACCTGTACGACGACAGCGGCGACGTGAAGATCACGCAGTACCTGATGCAGACCGCGCGCGCCGGGCTCGATCTCGGCCTGCCGATTGCGCGGCTCGGCGATTTCCGCATCGGTATCGGTTATGTGACCGGGCACGGCTCGCCGACCTACAACCTGCCGTTCGATGACGGCAGCGGCCAGGCGCTGCTGTGGTCAAGCTTCACGTCGCAGGCGCTGACCGCGCGCGCGCGGCTCGTCATCGACCAGCTCGACGATCCGCTGTTCCCGCGCAAGGGCTATTTCACCGAGCTGCGCGTCGAGCGCTCGTTGGTGTCGCGCAACGGAGAGTCGGCGTCGGAGTTCGACGACAGCATCACCAACGCGCCGTACACCGAGATCTACGGTAAGGCGATGGTTGCGCAGCAGTTCGGCCGGCACAGCGTCAGCGCGACGATCGAAGGCGGCAAGAGCATCGGCGGCACCAACCTGATCAACGCGTTCAACTTCACGCTCGGCGGCTTTCAGCATCTGTCCGCGTATGCGGCCGACCAGCTGAACGGCAACGAGCTCGCGTACGCGCAGGTGACCTACATGAACCAGCTGATGACGTTCAACGCATCGCCGATCAAGGCGCTGTCGGTGGGCGCCAGCGCGGAAGTCGGCAACGTCTGGTCGAGCGGCCAGCAGATCGGCGGCGGCGCGCTCAAGCAGAGCTACACGTTCTTCACGAGCCTGTCGACCGCGTTCGGGCCCGTCTACATCGGCGTCGCGCTCGCGCCCAGCGGCCGCCGCAACTTCTACCTGCAGCTCGGCCGCACGTACTGAGCGTGCGCGGATGCCGTTTCGGCGGCATCCGCGTCTGCGTCGCGCCGCCCGCCCGGATCAGAACTCCGCCGCCATCGCGACCGCGCGGGCTTGCGCCCGCTCGATGCTGTCGCTTGCCCGCGCACTCCACGTGTGTTCGACGGTCAGGCTTCTGACCTCGCTCACGCCGATGAACCTCAACCAGAATTCGATGTAGTCGGCCTGATGCCGGAACCCGGGGTTGTCGGCGCCCGCGCCGGTTTCGCGGCTTTGCCCGCGCACATGGATCACCAGCGCGCGCGGAATCGCCAGCAGCGGCGCGTATGCGTGGCCGTCGAACGTAAACAGCATGTTGCGCTGGCTGACGAGATCGATCAGTTGCTTGAGCTTGTACGGATAGCCGAAATTCCACATCGGCACGCCGACGACGATCCGGTCCGCCTCCTGAAAACGCTTCACGAGCGACTGGATTCGCCGCCAGATCGACTGCTCGGCCTCATCCATCGGCGCGTTTGCGACGCCCTTGTACTTGGCGCCGATCGCGTCGCTGCCAAAATCCGGCAAGTCTTCTTCCCAGACATTCAGCGTATCGACGTCGATCGCGGCGCCCGTCTCCCGGTACGCATCGACAAAGGCATTGGCAACCGCGATCGAAGCCGACCTGGCGCCGCGAGGAGAAGACACGATATTCAAAAGCCGCATGATGGGTGACCCGGACAGGAATGCATGATCAACGGGGCGGCCAGCGTGGCGGCCCCGGCTTCACTGCTGCGTCGCGGGCCGCACGTCTTCATTGTCATGGATCGGCCCGCCCATATAATTGCAATTGCAATCGTAATGCAAAGCGCGCACGAGCGGCAACCGAATCGTCACGCGATTACGGTGCGGGAAGGTGTCGATACGGGAAGGTACGGCGTGAATGGCCGGCGACGCGCTCGAAACCGGCGCGCGCGGCTGGGCGCCGTCGTGCTGTTGTGACTGTCGAGGCCCGGCGCCCGTGCGGCGACTCGCTAGACCGGCCAGCTGATCTCGAAGCGCGCGCCGCCGAGTTCGACGGGATCGACGACCGCGATCCGACCGTTGTGCGCATGAAGCACCTGCCGCGTGATCGACAGGCCGAGGCCATAGCCGCCGGTGCGGCGGTCGAGGCGTACGAACGCGTCGAAGATCCGCTCGCGCTCGCTCTCCGGCACGCCGGGGCCGTCGTCCTCGACGAAGACCCCGATATTGCCGTGCACGAGCGAGATCCCGACGACGATCCGCGATTTCGCGTACTTGCTCGCGTTGCGCAACAGGTTGCGCATCGCATACGACATCAGCCGCCGGTCCATCTTCACGCGCAGATCCGACGCGATCGCGATGCGCGACTCGATCGCGCGCTCCGGATACAGCAGCTGCGCATCGTTGACCTGATGCTCGAACCACGCGACGGGGGCCGTCATCTCGAGGTTCGACTGCAGCGAGCTGTATTCGAGCCGCGCATACGTGAGGCTCATGTCGATCAGCTCTTCAAGCTCGGTCACGTCCTGCGCGATGCTCTCGAGCGCGCCCTGGTATTCGGCCGCGGAACCCGGTTCGCGCAGCATTTCGAGCGCGAAGCGCACGCGCGCGAGCGGCGTGCGCAGCTCGTGCGAGATGCCGTTCGTCAGATCGCGCTGCGCGGCGATCAGCCGTTCCATGCGCATCGCGAGCGCATTCAGCGTCCGCGCGAGCGGGCCGATGATCACGCTGTGCGATTCGCGCGCGCGCGTGTTGAAGCGCCCGCCCGTGAAATCGATCGCGCGCTCGCGCACCATCACGAGATCCGACCACACGGGCCGCATCCACCGGTACGCCGCGAGCGCGGGTGCGGCGAACACGAATACGAGCACGATCCAGATGTCGCCGGGCAGCGAATCGAACGCATGCCACACGACCTGCGGCGACAATTCGACGCACAGCGCGAGCGCCGGCACGAGCACGGTCAGCAGCACGAGGCCGAGCAGATGCAGGTAGGTGCGCACGTAAAGGCGCGACCAGCTCGGAATACGATCGGCGCGCGTATCGGTCCACGCGCGGCGGAAATGCAGCCAGCGCCATTTGACGTAGCGCAGCGGCGGCAGCGGCGGTGCATCGGGGTGCGAACGGGTTCGTCGGATCATCTCGGCTCCCGGCCGGCGGGTGGAATGCCCGCGCGGAACGTGACGGCGTCGTACGAACGCCGCGTCATTCCCACGCGTGCTTGCTGAATTGATAGCCCTTGCTGCGGATCGTCTTGATCCGCTGCGGGTTGCTCGCGTCGTCGCGCAGCTTGCGGCGCAGCTTCGAGATGCGCCCGTCGATCGTGCGGTCGAGGCCGTCGAACTCGACGCCGCGCAACTGCAGCATCAGGTCGTCGCGGCTGACGACTTCGCCCGCATGGCACACGAGCGCCCACAACAGGTCGAATTCGGCCGACGTCAGGTCGGGCGTGCTGCCGTCGGGCAGCACGACGGAGCGGTCGGTGCGGTCGATCGAGAACTTGCCGAACGCGTAGCGCTCGGGCTGCGGCGCGGTGCTCTCGGCCGCGCGCGCGGGCGCACGGCGCAGTTGGGCCTTGATCCGCGCGAGCAGGATGCGCGGCTCGACCGGCTTGTGGACATAGTCGTCCGCGCCGAACTCGAGGCCGAGCAGTTCGTCGAACGGCTCGTCGCGCGCCGTCACCATGATGATCACGCCGTCGTACTGCTTGCGCGCCTCGCGACAGATTTCGAAGCCGTCCTTGCCCGGCAGGTTCACGTCGAGAATGACGAGATCGGGACGAATGGACAGGATCGCCGGCACCGCGGCGTCCCCATGCAGCACGGTGTCGACTTCATAGTCGTTCTTGCGCAGGTAGCCGGCGATCAGCGTGGACAGGCGGGTGTCGTCTTCGACGAGCAGGATGCGAAAAGACATGGGCAGCGGTCGGTTCATCGGGGAAGCCGCGGCGGCGCCGGCCGGTGCCGGACGCCGGCCATTGGCCGAAACGTACCGCATGATACTGCGCCCGCAGACTGCCTGTTCAGAGGTCTTGAGAATAAGGGCGCGATATCGTCCGCGCTTGACGAATCGGCGCCGGGACGGTTCCATACGGGCTCGCTTGAATCCTGGCCGCTTACCTACCCGCCTGACTCGATGAATTACCAGACTATCCTCGAACGCATCCACACCGAACTCACCCCCTGGATTGGCCGGGGACGGGTTGCCGACTACATTCCCGAGCTCGCGAAAGTGCCCGCCGACAAGTTCGGGATGGCCGTCGTGACGCTGGACGGAAACGTTTGCACGGTCGGCGACGCGGACGAGCGCTTCTCGATCCAGAGCATCTCGAAGCTGTTCGCGTGCACGCTCGCGTTCCAGCTGCTGGGCGACGCGCTGTGGGAGCGGGTCGGCCGCGAGCCGTCCGGCACCGCGTTCAATTCGCTCGTGCAGCTCGAAAGCGAGCGCGGCAAGCCGCGCAACCCGTTCATCAACGCCGGCGCGCTGGTTGTCACCGACGTGCTGTGCCGCCGCTTCGTGCGGGCCGAGACGGCGCTCGTCGAATTCGTGCGGCGGCTGATCGGCACGAACGACATCGACTACGATTCGCGCGTCGCGCAGTCGGAGCTGCAGCACGCGGAGCGCAACCGCGCGATGGCGCACTTCATGGCGAGCTTCGGCAACATGCAGATGCCGCCCGACACGGTGATCGACGCGTACTGCCGCCAGTGCGCGATCACGATGAACTGCGTCGAGCTGGCGCGCGCCGCGCTGTTCCTTGCGAACGGCGGCGTCGCGCCGGTCACCGGCGAACGGATCGTCGATTCGAGTTCCGCGAAAAGGCTGTCGGCGCTGATGCTGACCTGCGGCACCTACGATGCGGCCGGCGATTTCGTGTATCGCGTCGGGCTGCCCGCGAAAAGCGGCGTCGGCGGCGGGATCGTCGCGGTGCTGCCCGGCGAGATGGCCGTGTGCGTGTGGGCGCCGGGGCTCGATGCGAACGGGAACTCGCTGGCAGGGACGCTGGCGCTGGAGTGGTTGACGACTTATTCGGGAAGGTCGATTTTTTGAGGGGGCGGAGTTAAGTGCGCCTCACCTAGCGCAACGGCGGCAGATTCATGTCGGCGCGCACCGGCGCGCTCAATGGGGGAATTCGGCCATCGGCAGCAATCGCCCCCAAACGGGCGATCGATCCATCGCGAGCGAAACGGCCACTCTCTATGTATATCGGTCGCTCGCTTATCCTGAATTATCGACGGCCGCTCTGATATGGCTCGTACCAGCCAACCGGGCCACCGATGGCCGTTTGCAATCGAAAACTTGTCCGAGTTCCGACGTACACTTGCCTTGGTTTAATCTCAACCAGCCTGCTAGACCAAAAAGGACAGGTCCCGAGGTAAACTATTCTAGTTCGCCGCCAAGTCAGCGATAAGTGGAAAATGTACCTAGCACGGAATGCGCCGTCCACACCAAAATATTTTATAGAAAATAATTTTTCGGGGTTTGCAATGACAAAAAATCAATTGCGCATGCTCGTAAGGGCTATAGAAAATGTGAGTGACAGGGATGCCGACTCTGGAGCTTTGCGCAGAAGAGATAGCACATCTTTCGATGAGGCTATATGCTCCCCGATACTTTCTTATCTGGTAAATCCATATGAAGAGGGCTATTGGGAGCTCAAAGGTGCATGGGATAATTCGTCGCCACTGTCCCTCTATCTAATGGAGAGACTTGGAACACTCAGCGAGCTGGAGAAAAATGGGGAGACGGAGCGATTCCTGCCTGCCGTTACCGCAAGAAAGCTCGGCGAGGATAGTCGAGCGGAGTTGTTGCGATTAACCAATCGCTTGAGCCCCATAAATGTCCTATTTTCCGTAATGACCAAGAAAAAGGCGGGCATCACTGTTTCAAATATTCCAAACATCGATGCATGGATAGAAAAGATTGACCCGGTAGAATTTTGCGATAAATTCAATAGTGCGGTGAAGATATTTGAAGAGAAGGTGTTATTCGATGGGTTTAGATCGTCAGTTTTTCCGAATCGTCTATTTCAGATAAAAAACGGCCTGATATCATTCCTTCAGCTCCCTCGCATCGACGGAGCGTTATGCTTGGCAGCCATTCAAAAAGCCGACGTCTGCGCAATGCAAGAATTCTATTCAGCTATTGGCGTGCTTCAGAATGCAACTGTGAGCCGTGTGTTTGCACCTGATGATAGTCTATTTCGGCCATATTTCGCAATGGTGTCTGGCGTTCTTTTGAGCCTAATTGACGACCGCCAGATATCTAGTGCTTTTACACGAGCACTGGATTATTATGAGGATAATGATTTTCAGCATTGCGTTAGCACCCTTGGGTTAATAGCCGAGGATTATCTTCAGCGCATATACGTCAGCCTTTTGAGGGAGCAGATCCCAAGCAACTTAACGCTTGGCCAGACGTTGGATCGCCTGCATAAAAATATCGACGAACAATTCCCAAATGGGAAGATGACTCAATCGACCGCTGACACCTTGTTTGATAAAATTAGAGCGATTGACAATGATTCCGACATGGAAGGGATAAAACCAATCCTCCGGGAGTTTGTTTCTCTCATCAAGAGCGATCGATCATATTACGGAACAAAATTCGACGAGCTGACGAAGCCGAAGTCGCGCCGAACGCCTTTTCCGAGTCATGTTGGCGAATGTCTTAATGAACTCTTAAAGTGGCGAAACGCGGCATCTCACAACAGCCGGGTTCCACTTGGCGCACATGAGGCCGATAGAACGCTCTACTGCCTTGTTAGCCTCATTAGTTGGTGGCAAAAGCAAATTACGACCCTTGATTGGTCGAGGGGCAAATTTGAACTAATCGAACAGCTAGTCGATACTGCCAAAGGAGCCACGGCAAAATGAAAAATCGAAAATAGTGATATGGGGGAGGTGGGAGGGAGAAGTGACGCCCGATCTCGACTAGGGACGTCCGATATAGAGACAAAGGGCGCCACTCGAGTGACCGGTTCGTTGATTGGACGCATGACTGAACTGGTCGAACCCGGTCGTCGAAAGTAGCGCGGCACTCGCCCGCTTGGTCGGCGCCCGGACGACATAGTCGGTTTATATCGTCGGAGTGCCAGCACGCTGGCGCTGGAATGGTTGACGACTTATTCGGGAAGGTCGATTTTTTGAAGTGGCGGAGTTGGGCGTGCCTCATCATCTGGCGCAATGCCGGCAGGTGAATAATCGGCGCGCCCAATGGAGAACTCGCCATTCGGCAGCAATCGACCCCACCGAGACGTGCACCGGTTCACACAACGAGACCACGAAAAATGAAAATATTCCTCGTCGCTTCATTATTAGGAATGTCATTGCTTGTTCAAACATCACCCGCCTTCGCGGATAGTGATAACGGGAAAAAGATCTTCCTGGCGAGATGTGCCATGTGCCACGGAGCAGATGCCAAAGGAACAGGACCATTGGCCAATAAAAGCAACCCACCCACGCCTGATCTAACGACGCCCGCCTTCAAAAAACGACTCAACGATTATCCAGGCGTTATTGTCTCGTCAGTCATACTTCGTCCAAACGGGGACCTGATTCCAAAAACGTTGCGGGAAAATGGTGTAAAACTGCCACCCCACCCCTGGACAGTCAAGGATTTTCGCGATTTGAATCAATACATGAGCGGATTGATTTTAAGGAAATGAATACCTTGATGCGAGTTTATATTGCCGGAATGTCAGCACGCTGCCGCTGAAATGGTTGACGACTGATTCGAGGCGGTCGTTTTCTATCGTGCCGATACCACGCACGATTGCCCCATGGCAACAGCGGCGGCCGGTTGATATCGGCACGCGCCGGCATGCTCATGGACGAATTGCTTTGCAATGACCCTGGCTTATAGCCCATTGCGTCCACGGATAACCTCACGATGCATTCGAATCTGCTCACGCTGCCGCCCGGTGTCCACACCGGCGTGCAGATTCGGCCGCGCTGGCCCGCGCGACACGTCCACGTGGATGCGGATGTCCTGGGCAAGCTGCAGGCGATGCAGGCCGCGTTGCCCGCGCCGGAATCACACCCTGATCCTGACACCAGTCCGAAAGCGTCCGCGCGTAAGTAGACTTGCCGGCACCTTGCGGCCCAAAAACGATATGTACCACTGCCAGGAAATCCCCTTCCTCGAGGTCGAGCGCCATCGTGGCGCCTTGGAATTGTTCTCGGCTCGGTCAGTCGGCCGGCGCGAAATTCAGCTCGACGCCATTGCCTGCCGGATCGCGGAAGAAAATCTGCATCTGGCCGGTGAGCGGAACGTAGGCACGCGTGAACACCACGTTGGCATCGGTCAGATGACGCGCCATTTCGGCGGCGTCCGCACAGGAGAACGCAACATGATCGAACGTATTGGCAACGTTTGACGGGCGCGACTCGCCCGGCCGCGCTTCCGACAGATGCAGCACGGCCTGCGTGCCCGCATACAACCAATACCCGAAGCTCTTGAACGGCGGACGAAACCCTTCCTGCAAGCCGACGATGTCGACGTAGAAATCGCGAAGCGAATCGAGTGTCTGCCGATCCGCCCGCAAATTGTAGTGACTGAATCCGGTAACTGGCATGACGTGTAGCTCGTGTTGGCGCAACGTGACAGGAAATGGCATCGCGCCGGGCATTGCCGCTTCGGGCACGCTCCGCGCGAAAACGGCAAGCCGGCAGTGGCAAGCAATCGCGGCCGACGATCGACATGGGCATCGCACGACCGTGAACGACCGTGGGCCGATAAAGCGCACGCCAGTATATTGCGGCGGCGCAGGGACGTGGCGCCGGTTTGGCGGGGATGGCCGCGCGACGCGGCAAAACGCCCCTACGAGAATCGCATCGGCAAGCGCCCCGATTTTCCGGTACAAATCGGGAACGCTGAAATTCCCCGCGGGCAATCGGAGACACTCGTTCATGACTCGGCAAAACGCACCGGATATCGCAACGGCAACCCGCACGACTCCCGGCGACAGCCCATCCGCGCCGATTCCCGCCATCGTGCCGTCAAGCACCGCGCTGCTCGTCATGCATTACCAGACCGACATCCTCGGCCTCTTCCCGTCCGTCGCGCCCGGGTTGCTCGCCAATACGCGCCGGCTCTGCGATGCGGCCCGGGCAAGCGGCATCGGCGTCTGGTTCGCGAACCTCCGGTTCAGCCCCGGCTATCCGGAAATCAGCCCGCGCAACAAGAACGGCCAGGGCATCAAGCAGCTCGGCCTCTTCGTCGACGACGGCCCGTCGCCGGAACTCGGCCGGCAGCCCGGCGAGCCGCTGATCGTTGCGCATCGCGCCAGCGTGTTCTTCGGCACCGATCTGCAAGCGCGGCTGGTTGAACAAGGTGTCGATTCGCTGATCATGGTCGGCATCGCGTCGACGGGCGTCATGCTGTCGTCGATCGCCTACGCGAGCGACGCGGACTTCCGCCTGTACACGGTCAAGGACTGCTGTTACGACCCGGACCCAGTGGTCCATGAGCACCTGTTCTCCACCGCTTTCGAATCGCGCACGACGGTGCTGTCGCTCGCGGACGCGCTGCGGCTGATCGAGTAAACCAGCGTACGCGCGAGCGTGACAGGCCGGCGGCTCGACGCGAATCGGCCCGCGGCATAACACCTACCGGGCCGTTCCGATCCCTTTCAGGATGAGGTCGACGCCGGCCACGAACTGCTCGCGCTCGTCGTGCGCGGCCAGTTGCGCCGCCACCTTGCGCACGAACGGACATTCCGCGGGATCGAGTTGCTTCCACCGGCCGGCGACGGCCGCAACGATCTCCGGCTGCGCCGGATCGCGCGAATGCAGGCGGGCGCCGGCCGCGTATTGGCCGGCCAGCCCGAAGATGGAGTGCATCAGCGCGGATGCCGCGTTGAATTGCGCGGGCCCCGGCACGCCCAGCACCTGCAGAGGCCCGCCGACGCTTTCGAGAATCCGCAGCACCGCGTCCTACCACGGCGCGCGGAACAACTGCGCGCCCACCCACGGATGTGAGCTGAACGCATCGAACAGACGCAACGCGACGCGACGGATCGCCTCCGCCGCATCGCCGTCAGGCGCCGCCGACTCGTCCGCCATCGCGCCCGCGATCACCCGATCCGCGGCCGCCGCGAGCAGGTCGTGCTTGTCGGCGACATGCCAGTAGATCGCGCCGCTTCCGGTCACCAGGTGCGTAGCAAGCGCGCGAAACGTCAGCGCGCCTTCGCCGTCGTTGTCGAGGATGCCGATCTCGGCGACGGCCATCCGCTCGCGGGACGCAGCGTTCCCGACTTCGAACTGGCCGACGGAACCCGGCTCGGCGAACACGTCAGGCACGGCAAAGGTGTGCTGCTGGACTTCGATGGCGGAAGGCCGTTTCAGGCGCTCGCCAATCGCTGGCGCGACCGGATCGCCTATCTCGCCAGCGATGCGAAAGACCGGTTGGGATTGCGCGCCGTGCTCGTGCGGCCCGACGGTGTCGTCGCGTGGGCCGGTGACGATGCTGCGAGCGCCGACGAAGCCGCGCACGCTGCAGCGCGATGGTTCGGCAAGCCCTGCGCCGCGCGTTGAATGCGGCCGCTCGTCGCCTGAGGAATCCGGTGTATATTGCCGACCGATACGCCTGCATGCGCGCCGTCGCCGGTGTGCCCGACCTCATCGAATGCCAACGCCATCCGCCCTGCCGACCCCTGCCGAACTGAACCGCACGCTGCCGTTCGCAGCCGGTGCGCGGCCGTGGCGGCTCGTCCGCTATGCGTGCATCGACTGGCTCGGCATCCTGCTGTGCTGGGCCGCGATCCGCTTCGTGCCGAATCCGTTCGTCCATGTCGCGGCCGTGTTACTGATCGCGGGCCGGCTGCAGGCATTCGGCGTGATCCTGCACGATGCCTGCCATCTCCCGATGCGGCGCATGACGCTGCCGCTGGCGCTCGTCGAAGCGCTCGCCGGCTGGACGATCGGTTCGTCGATCGCCGCGATGCGCTATCACCACCTGCGCCATCACCGTGCGGTCGGCACCACCGAGGATCCGTACCTGCACCGGCTGGCCGCGCGCGGCGGCTGGGTGCGGCGTGTGATGATGCTGCGCGGCGCGCTGCTGCCGGTCTGGTGGCCGCTGCGCGCGCTGATGGCGCCGCTTGCGCTCGCCTGGCCCGCGTTCCGGCCGTGGTATGCGCGCGGCTTCATGCAGGACCGCTCGCGCCAGGATCTGCGCCGTCACCCTGAAGTCATCGCATGCGCGCGCGCCGACCTGCCGCATTGTGCGGGCTATCTGCTCGCGATTGCGGCCGTCGTGCACTGGGATCTGCCGTTCTTCACGTACTACGGACTGCCGTGGATCGTCGGCGGCATCATGAACGCGAACCGCGTGCTGCTCGAACACCAGCACGTCGAGATCGACGAACGCGCGCCGGAATCGATCTGGCGGATGACACGCACGATGACGTTCGGCTGGATCGGCAAGCTCGTGCTGTATCCGCGCAATATCGGCTATCACCAGGTGCATCACGCGTATCCGGCGCTCGCGCTCGAACATCTGCCGGCCGTGCACCGCTACCTGACGGACGGCGCCGCATTCGCGCCGCCCGCGCCCGGCCAGGCCGGCTCCACACGCTAGACGCTAGACGCCCTGCGTCGCGCGGCGCCTACAGCTCGAAGCGCATCACCTTTTCGCCGCACTGCGCGGCCGGCAGCGGCTCGTCGTGCTTCACCGCATCGAGCAGCCGGTCGATCGCGACGTGCACGATGTCGGCGCGCACGTTATGCGGACGAAAGCCCGGCGCGTTGTCGAGGCCCTGCCGGTGCGCGCGCATGATCCGCACATCCTGCTGGATCACGAGATGCGTGTACAGGTTCAGCAGCGGACGCAGCGCGCGCAACATCCAGCGCGGCAGCCGGAAGCGATACGCGATGTACGTATAGACGCGCGAGCGGCGCGCATCGATCGGCGTGATCTGGCTGACGATCAGGAAACCGGAACGTTCGCCCCACAGATAGTCGCAGCGCGTCACGTTCGGCGCGATGAAGCGGTCGACGTGCGCGAGCGGCACGCGATCGGGGTTCGTGAGCCAGTCGAGACAGAAGCCGATCTTGTCGTCGCCGTCGTGATACGTGACGGCGACGCTGTCCGGCGTCGTCGCGACCGTCGCTTCCATCGCCTGGCCACGGCTGCTGCGGAAGATCCCGTCGTGCACGAATACCGTATGCGGCACGTCCATGAAGTTCTGCGCGAGCATCGCGATGTCGCCGTCGAACGTGTTCACCATGAAGTACGACTGCCACGGCGCGACGTCGCAAAACGGCATCCGGAAAATCGCGCGCGCCGACGGATTGCCCGTACCGAGATACACCCACACGAGCCCGTCGAGCAACCGCACGGGCAGCGTGCGCTGCCGGAACGGATAGCGGCCGGGCGCGCCGGCCGGCTGCGTGCCGTCGATGCTCGGCACGTGGACGACCTGCCCTGCGCCGTCGTAGCGCCAGCCGTGATACGGGCACACGAGCGTGTCGCGGTCGACCTTGCCGGCCGATAGCCGCGTGCCGCGATGCACGCACTGGTCGATCAGCGCGGCGACGCGGCCGTCGCGTTGCCGGAACAGCACGATGCCGGTATCGAGGATCCGCACGCCGAGCGGCTTGTCGCGCGGGAGTTCGCGTTCGGTGCACGCGACGAACCATTGCTCGTGCAGGCCGTCGGCCGGCGGTGCCGGCTCGCGCGAGCCCGCCGCATCGCGCGACGGGCAATCCTGCCCGCATCCGCGTGGTTCGATCATGTCGTTCATCGCGTCATTCATTCGTCATCGCAAGCAGCGCATCGGCCACCGGCAACCGCGTCACGAGTGCGCACGGCTTCACGTCGCCCGCACGGATGCCGGCCCGTTCGGCCGCCTGTTGCAGCAGGTCGCCGAGCCGCTCCGGCGATCGGCCCAGCCGTCGCACGCGCAGCGTGCCGAGCTGGCCGAGGCGGCGTGCGTGCGCATAGTGGAACGCCTGCACCAGTTCGGTTTCGACGGCTGCACACATGGCGCCGGCCGCGTCCGCACCGATTTCGCCGGCGACGCACAACACGTAATGCGGCAGCCCTTCTTTCGCGACACACGGCACGATGCACGCACCGACTTCGCCATGCTGCCCGCGCGCGCGATTCAGCGCATCGGCCGCAATCCGTTCGTCGAGCTTCTCGCCGACGAGATCGGCGCTCGCCGCCGCGCGCCCGACGAACGCAATGCGCGGCGTGCGCGCGGTCATGCCGACCACGCGCACGCGATCGCCAAGCGCATAGCGATACAGGCCACCGCCGGTGGTCAGCAGCACCTGTGCGTCGTCGCCGGGTCGCAGCCCTTCGACGTCGCACACGCTGCCGTCGTCGCGCATGAATTCAAGGTAATGGCTGCCGATCGCGAGCGGGCAACCGTCACCGGCGCCGAACGGAATGCTCGCGACGCCTTCAGTCGCGAACAGCCCTTTCGGCAGCCATTGCACCTGCGGAAACCGCACGCGCAACGCGTCGGCGTAATGCTGGCTCGGTCCGTCCAGCCAGCAGCTCACGGCGGCCAGGCGCGGCCACAGCGCACGGCAATCGCCATTCCCGATCGCACCGCGCAGCGCCGCGCGGCGGTCGGCCGGCAACGCCGCCTCGACCCATGCGAGGTCGCGAGCGCCGTCGGCATCGTCGCGATCGAACAGCGGGCGCAGCACGCTCGTCAGGAAGGTCGGGCTCCATACGCTGATGAACGCGAGCGCTTCGTCCGCGACGAGCGCGCGCAGCGTCTCGCGCCGCCACGTCGCCGCGTTGCCGGTCAGCGGCGGCACGAGCAGCGTCGACGCGAGCGCGGCCGCGCTGCTGTCGCCGAGGTAGTCGAGATCGCTCGCCGAGCCGACCGGAATCCCGTTGGGCGCGACACCCGGCGCCTGCAGCGGCGGCGACATCGACCAGTACGCACGCCCCTCGCCGAGCGCCGGACAAGCGCGATACATGTCGGCCAGCCATACGATCATCGCGGCCTGCAGTTCGCGCAGGAACGCGGGCGTATAAGGAATCCGCTTCTGGTGCGCGGTGCTGCCGCTCGTCCGTTCGAGGAACACCGGGCGCTCGGCGGTCAGCACCGGTTCCGTTTCGTGCGACACGCGATCGAGCCACGGCAGGAAATCGGCGGCCGCCTGCACGGGCACGCGCTCACGGAACTGCGCGGGGCCATCGATCCGGTCGAAGCCGAACCGGCGGCCGAACGCCGTATCGCGGTTCGCGGCGAGCAGCGCCATGAGCCGCCGCGCCTGCGCGTCCCCCGGCGCTGCGAGGCCGGCCTGCCAGCGATCGACGTCCGGCCGCGCGGCGCGCGCGAACGTGCGCCATGCGTCGACCGGGCTGCGTACCGAAGCGTCCATCAGAAATAGGTCTTGTCGAGTTGCGCGAGATCGTCGGGCAGCCGGCGCGGCGGCGCGAAGATCGTGAGCCAGCCGTACCACAGCGGCCGTGTCTCGCGCAGGTCCGACACCGCGTGCATGTCCTGCCAGCGCAGCGCGGGGCGGCGATGATGCGTGAGGTTGTAGTTGAAGTTCAGCAGCAGCCAGCGCACCGGCGTCGGCGCGCGCATGTTGTACGTGCCTTCGACGACGTCGAGCGGCGTGCGCATGTGGTACACCCATTGCAGCGACGACCACGAGAACGCGAATGCGAGATACGCGACCAGCACCGCCGACACCGACCAGTCGAGCAGCCAGCCGGCCAGCAGCCATGCGCCGACTGCCGCGAGCGTTTCGTAGCGGATTCGCCGGAAGTCGGCCGTCGTGAATTCCTTGAAGGCGGCCGCGTAGGTGTTGTCGTCGCCGCGCGCGGCGAGCCGCTGCATCGTTCGGCCGGGCACCAGCGCGAGCACGAAACTGCCGACGAAACCGCCGAGCCAGATGCCGCCGAGGATCGCGGCGTAGTATTCGATGCACTTGCGCAGCAGCGATTCGTCCGCGGTCGCGAAATCCGCCCGTTCGGCGCGCGTGCGGTTGCGCACGTGATGGCCGAGATGGTTCACGTGAATGAGCGTCGCGGCCGCGCCGAACATCGTGGACGCCCACCACATCATCATATAATTCGCGATCGGCCGGCGATGCCCGAACCCGTGGAAGGTTTCGTGCATCATCGAGAACACGCCCTGCATCACGAGGCAGAACGGCACGAGCGCGAGCCACTTGATCGCGCCGACGCCGGTATGCGAGAGCCAGGTGAGCGTGCCGGCCCACACCACGCTCTGCAGCGCGAGCACGAGCAGGTTCGCACGATCGTAACGTCGGGTCTGCACGGCAGCGGCTGGCGCGCTCGGTCGGTTCATGGCTCGGAATGGCGGTTGTTTGCACGGGAGGATACAACAGATGCGTCAGCCGCCGGTAACGGCCCGCGCCCCGTCCCTGACGGGGCGGAACTAGCATGCGGCCGTTGCGCCGCACGCCCGCCGACAGCACCGCGTCGCGCATGCCGGCCCGCGACGTGCGCTTCGCGATCGACGCACGCATTCCGCGCTTCTGGTATCGCGGCGCGTGCCATGTCACGCGCTTCTTCGACGCGTTTTCCGTGATGTTTCCGCTCGGCGAGCGCTTCTTCATCGAAAGCGTGCGGCCGTTTCGCGACCAGGTTGGCGGCGACGCGACGCTCGCGGCCGACGTCGATGCGTTCGTGCGGCAGGAAGCATCGCATATCCGCGTGCACCGGCTCTACAACGCGCGCCTCGCGTCGCAGCGGGTGCCGGTCGACGCGCTCGAAGCGCTGCTCGAAAAACGCCAGCGCAATGCCGCGCGGCAGGTATCGCCCGTCACGCGGCTCGCGCTGACCGCGTGCCTCGAGCACTACACGACGATCCTCGCGCACCGGCTGCTGAGCGACCCGGCGATCCTCGACGGCGCCGATCCGACGATGGCGGCCGTGTGGCGCTGGCATGCAATCGAGGAAACCGAGCACAAGACGGTCGCGTTCGACGTGTTCGCGGCGGCCATGCCGAACGCGGCGCGGCGCTATGTCGTGCGCTGCGCGGCCATGCTCGGGATCTCCGTCTACTTCGTGATCGACCTGATCCATTTCGTGCACCGCCTCGTCGCCGTCGACGGGCAGACCTGGAACCTGCGCGGCTGGCTGCAACTGCTGCGCTGGCTGTTCGTCGCGCCGGGCATCTTCACGCGCGTGATGCCGATGTGGCTGTGCTGGTTCTCGCCGCGCTTCCATCCCGATCGCCTCGACAGCGACGCGGCGCTGCGCGCGGCACGCGCCGCGCTCGCACCGTACCTGGCCGGCGCCGAACGCGAACCGGAGTCGCACGCATGACGCGCGCGCCGTGGACGCCCGACGGGTTCGACGACTGGCGGCGCCACTATCCGGCAACGCCGTTCGCGCGTGCCGCGGTGAACCTCGACCGGACCGATGCGTTCATCGACAGCTGGACGCGGCGCACCGCCCGCCTGCCGCTGACGACGACGGTCGTGCTCGTCGCCGGGCTGTATTCGGAATGGCTGCCCGGCTGCAATCGCGGTGCGCGGCAGACGCTCGGCGCGGCCGGCTATCGCGTGCTGACGGTGCCGGTGCGTTCCGCGCGCGGCGTGTTCGATCAGGGCGCGCATATCGGTATGTACCTGCGCACGCACCTGCCGGCCGGCGGCGAATTCGTCGCGCTCGCGCACAGCAAGGGCGGCATCGACACGCTCGCCGCGCTCGTCGGCGATCCGGCGCTGGCCGCGCGTTGCGCGGGCCTCGCGCTCATGCAGCCGCCGTGCGGCCCGTCCGCGATCGTCGATACGATCTTCCGGCACGGCATGGCGCCGCATGCGGCCGCGCCGTGGCCTGACCGCATCGCACGCCGCATGCTGCGCACGCGCTGGGCCGACGCGGGCACGCGCGACATCAGCAGCCGGCGCGATCCGCGCGTCGGCGCCATGCTTGCCGCGCTGCCGCGCGACCTGCATCTCGTGCATGGCGTGAGCTGGTCCGTCGAGGCATCCACGCGCTTCGATTCGCATCACGGGCGGCTGAACGGGCATCGTCCCGGCTGCGCGCACGACGGACAGTTCTACCTCGAACACCAGGTGATGGCCGGCATCCCGCAGGTCTGCCTGCCGCGGCTCGACCACGGCCAGCCCGTGCTCGGCGGGCTCGGCTTCGACGCCGGCCGCTTCTGGCTCGCGCTCGCCGACCTGCTGCACGTCACGCGCGCTCAGACCAGGTAGATCTCGAAGCCCGGCACGCGGCCGGCCAGCAGGCCGTCGATCGGTGCGGCCGGCTCGCCGGTCGACAGCGTATAGAGATCCATCGGCGTACGCGCCGCGTAGTAGCGCGCGAGCGCCGGCCGAAGCGGATCGCCGTCGTACAGGCACAACTGCATCAGCGCATGACTGTTGCGCACGCGCAGCCACGCGGCATCGAGCAGCGCCGCGAACACGGACGGATCGCGCTCGCGCACCTGCAGGTGCGTCAGGTAGACGTCGCGCAACGGCTCGCCGGGCGCCGCGATACGCGGGCGGCGCAATGCGGGCGCGAGCGCATTGAATGCGGCACGCACCGCCCGCAGCGGCAACGGCAGCCGCTCGAGCACGATCCGTTTGATATCGCCGGCGTCCCATGGCGCGACACAGCCGAGCAGGTTGTCGTGCGCATCGAGCGCCAGCAGGAACGCGCCGATGCCGAACGACGGCCACGTGTCGAGCCGCCGCGCGAATTCGTCCACGGAGAATACGCCGCCAAACGGCTGGCGGCACGATTCGGCATCGAGAAACGCGCGCAGTGCGTCCGCATGATGCGGCTGCGCCTCGACGATCCGCACGCCCGGCACGCTGCGCGGCGCCGACGACAGCCCGCGCCGCGCATAGATCGACACGTTCTCGTAGCCGTGCCAGTGCGCGAAACGCAGCCGGTTCTCGCGCCGCGATCGTGCCAACGACTGCACCGCGAGCCGGTTGTCGCGGATCATGCAGCAATACGCATGCTGCACGCCGGCGTCGGCGCGCAGCGTCGCGAAGCGTTCGCGCACCGAGTCGGTCCACTCGCGCGACAGCCGCCGGTCGGGCATCAGCCGCAGGTCGCCGAGATAGGCGACCGGCTGCGCGCGTTCGCCGAGATAGCCGTCGCGCACGACGAGGCTCGCGAGCCCCTTCAACGACGCGCGCTCATCCTCCGCGAGCCAGACCTCGTGATGCGGCGCGTGGCAGCGATGCAGCGCGAAGTAGTCGGGCGCACGATCGAAGCGCAGCGGCAGGCTGCCCTGCATCGCATGGCGGGACTGGAAATCGAGAATGCGCGCGTTGTCGGCCGGTTGCGCGAGACGGATCCGCATGCGCGGCTCACCTGCCGTCGAACAGCCGGCGCGCGAGCGGCCGCAGGTTCGACGCCGACAGTTCGCACAGGCACACGAGTTCGTCGCCCCGCGCATAGCCGGGGTTGCGTGCGAGGAAGTAGTCGACGTCGGCCAGCCGCCGGTGCGCGGCCGGCACCTCCGCGAGCGCGGGCGTGAGCCGGCCCTGCGGCGTGTCGAACGACAGCAGGCCGGTAGCGGCATCGTACGCGTGCCCGTAGCGGCTCGCGGCCAGGTGATCCATCAGGTCCTGCGTGGCCGGTGCGGTCAGGTTGTCGGCACGCGGCGCGTAGTCGCGCGCGAACGCGCGCAGGTAGCGATAGGTGCGATGCCCCTTGCAGATCAGGAACCAGTACAGCGGCACGGCGGGCGCCTGCCGCCACACGTCGCCCGCGTGGCGGATCCACGCGAACGCGAGATGCTGCGTGCCCCAATGCGCGGGATCGATGATCGTATCGCCGGAAAAGATCACGCGGATCGATGCGTCGCGCCAGCGTGTCTCGTACTGCTTGAGCGTCGAGAAGCCCTGGATCGCGCCGCCGCCGTCGCGCAGCACGATGCAGTGCGTCTTGTCGCCGAGGTCGCGGTCGAACTGCGCACGAACCGTGTCGCAATAGGACGCCGCATACAACGAGAACATCCGGTCGATGTCGTCCGGGCCCAGGGCCGTTCGTTCGACGGCGGTGGCACGCAACTCCATCGGCTCCTCCTGCAAGACTGAACAGCTTGCTATGATAGCCCGTTACCCGCCCGCTCCCGCCATGTCCCACGCCGTTTTCCGCCAGGATGCGAACGACGCGCCGATCGCCCGGCCATGGCTGCTGCTCGCCGCCTATCTCGTCGTGACGGGCGCGTTCTACGCATTCGTCACGCACCTGCCGCTCGGGCCGGTCACGCTCGTTCCGGCGAGCGCGCTCGATCGCGCGGTTCCGCTGCTGCCCGGCGCCGTGCCGCTCTACCTCAGCTACCTGTTCGCGATGCCCGCGCTCGTCCGGCTCGGGCGCGGCCGCGCATGGCTGCTGCCGGCGTTCTTCGCCGGCGCGCTCGCGGCCGGCGCGTGCCTCGTGTGCCATCTGCTGCATCCGACCGCCGTCGCGTGGCCGCCCGCTCACGACGGCTGGATCGCGTGGCTGCAGCGAATCGATACGCCGCTTGCCGCATCGCCGAGCGGGCACGTCGCGCTGCCGGTCGCGATCGCGATCGTGCTGCTGGCGCAGCGGCAACGGTCAGCCGTGCTGTTCGCCGCGTGGAGCGCGCTGCTGATGGTGACGGTACTGACGACCGGCCAGCATCGCGCCGCCGATGTCGCATGGGGCTGCACGACCGGCATCGCGGCCGGCACGTTCACGCTCGCGTTGCTGCGCATCGAGGCCGACCTGCGCACGGTGGCGGCCGCACTGCTCGAATGGGCATGCATCGTCGTCGCGATCCGCGTGGCCGTCGCGCTCGGCGCGTGGTACCTGTATGCGCTTGCGGTGCTCGTCGTCGCGACGCGGCAGCATGCGCTGTTCATCCTGTATCACGACGCGACCCACTATCACCTCACGCGCCGTCGCGGTTTCAACGACTTCCTGATCAACGTCGCAATCGGCGTGCCGGGGCTCGTGCCCGTCGAGTTCTACCGGCCGCTGCATCTCGCGCATCACCGGCATCTCGGCACCGCGCAAGACCCGGAGCGCCAGTTTCTCTATCACGGCCAGCCGTGGCGGTTCCGGCCGCTCGACGCATGGCCGCTCGCGCGGCAGTTGCTCGGCGATCTGTTCGTGCTGAACATGGTGCGCAACATGGCGGCATTCCGGCGCGCGGGCGGGCAGAACATGCGGCTCGGCCCGCCGTTCCAGGCGGCCGCGGCCGTATGGGCGGTGATCGTCGCGCTGCTCGTGTGGGCGTGTTCCGCGCGAACGATCCTGCTGGTCGCGGCGCTGTGGTTCGCGCCGCTGCTCACGCTGTCGGTGCTGCTGCAGAAGATCCGCAGCATGGCCGAGCACAGCGGCGGCCCGCACGCGACGCCCGGCTGGGCCGACTGGACGTATTCGTGGCGCACGGGCTGGATCGGCCGCGTGTTCGTGTGGCCGTATCACATCAATCTTCATCTGCAGCATCACCGGAATCCGGCGGTGCCGTGGCATGCGCTGCCGGGCGCTATCGACGAACACGAGCCGCAGCTCGACGCACCGGAGCTGGCCCGGCTGCTGTGGTCGGGCATCCCGCCGAAGCCGTGACCGGCGACGGCGTGCGCGATGTCGCGCGCCGTCGCCCCCTGCCCCGTTACTGCGCGATGTACACGCCCGACGTCGGGCACGTGCCCTGCGTATTGCCGTCCGTCACGAGCGATGCGGCGCTCGGGAACTGCGCGGTCGCATTGGTCTTCACCGCGATCCACGCTTCGGTGAAGTAGCTGACGCCATTCGTCTTCGTGCACTTCAGCGACACCGCGCTGCGCGTATTGCTGCCGAATGCGCCTTCGAACGCCGACAGCAGCTGGTTACGCGTGACCGTCTTGCCCGCGTTCGCCTGCAGGAACGTGTTGAACGACGTGTTGCCGAGCCGGCTGATCATGCCGGACGCCTGGTTCCAGTACGCATCGGGCGTCGCCGAGTTCGAGCAGGTGCCGTGCTTGAACCACTCGTGCTTGTCGAGGCACGACGCGACGCCCGGCATGTACGTCGACAGCGTGTTGCGGGTCGCGCTGCTGATCGGATACGCATCCATGCTGCACCACTGATGCGCGTTGTCGAGGTCGATGTCGTTCTGCGGCACGCCGCAGTAGAACGGCTGGTTGCCGTCGTAGTTGTTCGGCCACAGGCCGTGCAGCGACAGGCTCGTCGCCGCGTACGTGCCGGCGAGGTTCGTGCATTCGGGCGTGTCGTGCGACGCGCAGAAGCCGGGCTCCCACGACGCGGCGAGCAACAGGTAGTCGTAGCTGGTCTGCGCGGTGGCGTGCAGTGAAGCGGAAGCGACGGCGAGTGCGGCAGCGGCGCGGGCGAGCGTCTTGAGCATGGCGTTTCCTCGGAAAAGGCTTGCGGTCGCGGGATGCGCCGCAAGGTTGTCGAATGTCTGTCCGCGATTGTTGCCGACGCAACGTGGCACGAATGTGAAGGTGGACGAAAGAACGCGCGACGCGACGCCGGCCTCGCCGGTCGCCCGCACGCTGGGCAAGCCGGTGCGGATCAGGCCGGCCACGATCGTGAGCGACTGATCGTCCGGCGCCGCCGCGGACGCCGCACTATCGACACCGGCTCGCGCACGCATGCGGCACGCCGCCCCTCACGATCCGGCGCCCAGCTGCGTGCACGCGCGTGCGATCGATTCGGGGCCTTCGAGCGCGAGGATCTGCCACACGCCGATGCTGACGCGCTGGCGCGCCGCCGTCGACGCATCGGCCAGCAACGCCTCGACGCGCGGTGCGGCGTCCGGCGCCTGCTGCTTCAGCGCCGCGTGATGTCGCGCGCGCGACGCCGGTTCCGATTCGTACACGTCGCACAGGCGCACCATGCCGGCGAGGCCGGCAAGGTCGTCGTCCTTGTCGATCGCACCCGGCTCGACCGGTGCGAGCCCCTTGCGCTCCGCCGCCGGCAGCTTGTTGCGCGCGCCTTCGTCGATCGACGTGGCGGATGCCGGCGGCAGGCCGCCGATCGCCGCGACGATCCGGCTGCCTGCGGCGATCATGTCGCCTTGGCACTCGATCTTCTCGTCGGCCGCGACGTTCGAGCAGAACGATACGGACGTCCGGTACACGTCGTCGCTCATGCGCGGCACTTCGTCCAAGCTCGCCTGCGCGAAGCCGGCGCTGGTCAGCGCCAGCGCGGCGGGAATCAGGATGCGGAATGCGCTCGTCTTGTTCATTGTTGTTTGCGTATGGGGGTTCTCGTGGCGGGCAACATTGCTCGACCGCGCAGTGGCAGCCGCAGTGACGCCGGGCCCGCGCCCGGCGGCACGCGATCACTTCATCGACGCAGCTTCCGATTGGCCGGGCGACAGCGCCGCGTTGTCCTGCTCGCGCCACGTGCGGCGCGACAGCATGATCGCCTTCACGGCCGAGCGCGCGACCTTCCACCACGCGAACGGCCGCGGATCGGCGAGCATGCTGAGCGCGCGTGCATAGTCGAGCGTGAGCCCGGGGGTCCATGCCATCGTCACCGCGCGCTTGCGGATCTGCGCGGCGACCCACAGCTCCGGCGTGAGCAGCAACCGCACGAACGCGCCCCACCCGGCACGCGCGCCCTTCAACCGCCACACCGCACCGTCGAGCGCGGCTTCGAGCGCGTTCGATACCGTGCTCGAGCAGTTGCGGTGCGTGAGGTTGTACGTCGCGTCCTGCCGGTACGACGACCAGAAGGCGTCCAGCTTCGCCGGATCGTAGTTGCGGATCCGCACGCGCACGGTCGACGGGCACCACGCCTTCGACTCGGTCGCGTAGTCGGGCTGGAACAGGCCCGGCACGTCGTTTTCGCGTGTCGCGCGCAGGATGCGCGTGAATTCGTCCGGAGAACGATCGATTTCGACACCCGGATACAGGCTGATATAAATGCCCTCGGGCGCCTCCAGCGCCGCGTGCCCGGTCGAGATCACGCCGTTCACGTCCACGGCCGCGATATAGCGGTCGATCACCGGATAGCGCTGCGCCTCGGCCTTCGACGTGCCGGTCGGCGTCCACACATGCACGGTGAGCGCATGCTCGCCGTCGGCCGGCGGGCCGTCCCATTCGGACTGCGCGAAATGCGGCCGGTCGCGCGTATCGTCGAGATCCGGCGCGAGCGCCGGCGCCGGCGAGGTTGCGAACGCCGGGTTGCGCGTCAGCCGCCGCACGCGCGCGGCGAGGCTCAGCATGTGCATCCCGCCGAACATCAGCAGCAGGCCGAGGCAGTACGGCACGGTGCCCACGTAGTGCGTCGGGTACGGCTGATAGAAGAAGATCGCCAGCAGGATCTCGACGACGCCCCATGCGAATGCGACGTTCCAGCGGCGATAGCGCACCATCCACGCTGCCGTGCACTGCAGCAGCCCGTCGACGAGAAACAGCGTGCCGAAGATCATCGACAGCAGGAAATGGCCGTGGTGATGCCCCGCGAACACGAGCCCGGCGGCAACCACGACCACGATCCCCTTCACGTAGCGCAGGATGCGCTGCCCGCCGACGCCGCTGCCGGCCACCGCGAGCGTTGCGAGCCCCTCGATCAGGAACAGCCACGCAAAGATCTGGATCGGGAAATGCAGCGCGCCGTCGAGCGCATCGACGAAGATCACGACGCCCGCGACGACCCATACCCAGCCGAGCACGGTCAGCCCGCGCCAGCGGGTGCGCAAGTATTCGATGCCCAGCAGCAGCAAGACCAGTCGTACCATCGCGCCCTCTCGTCATTTTTTCGGGACACGCGCTGGTCACGCGTTTCCTGTCGTTTCGACCGCGCATCGTGCCACGCGCAAGCCGAAAGGCGGTAATTCGTACCGGCGCGCCATGTCTCGACATGACCGTTGGCGGCCGGGATCCCCCGCACTGGCCGAATAATAAGATATGGCGGAGACGCTTGAAAGCGCGACGGTACCGTTATCGGCGCCGCACGGGCAGCGGCCGCCGACCGCTGCCGTGGCAGATATCCCGTTCGACAACGCGCGGCGGATACGCGAGAATCCGGCTTCCGAGGGCGAAAACCACTGAACCGAGCCGCACCAGACGGGACAACAACAATGACCGTATCGATCACGCGCCGGCGCCTGCTGGCCGCCGGCGTCGCCGCGAGCAGCCTTGCGCTGTCGGGCTGCTTCACGCCGAAGCTGTACAAGGACGACGCATACAGCGAATACGTATCCGGATTCATGATTTCCGAGGACGGCAAGAAACTGGTCGTGCTCGGCATGCGCTACCACTACATCTTCGATCTGCCGGCCCAATTGCGGCCGGTACTGCTGTCCGGCTACCGGAAATCGCTGCACACGACGTTTGCCGGCTTTCATGCGACCGGCGGCAGCGTCACCGGCCACTACCGGATCGTGTTGCCGAAGGACGCGTCGGACGACGATCGACAGGCGGCCGCCGCCGACGGATTCGTCGCCGAACCAGCCGGTCTCGTGCTCGAAGGCGACATCGACGGCAAACGCTACTCGACGGAAGGCTTCGCCGCGAAGGACAAAGGCGTCACGCAGCCGTTCAACAAGCAGTACTCGGTGTACATCCAGGAATCGCCGTCCGTCGTCGGCATGGGCCTGCGAATTCTCGCCACGCCGATTACCGTGGCCGCCGACGGCGTGCTCGTGCTGGGCGGCATCGTGCTCGTGCCGTTCGCGGCCATCGCGATCCACGCAAACGGCGGCCTGCGGATCATGTAACGGCGCGCGCGGTGCGCCTGCCGTACCGACGTCGACAGCCCGCGGCACGCGAGCGCACACCACGACCGCAACCGGAGCGTCGCCATGACCGCATCACCGCTTCACACGCCCCCGCTCGGCCCGCAACTCAAGCGCTGGCGCGCGCTGCATCGCGTCAAGCAAAGCCATGCGGCCGAACTGTTCGGCGTGGCGCAATCGACGATCTCGCGCTGGGAAGCCGGCATTCAGCAGATGTCGCCCGACGAGCGCGCGACCGCCGAGCGGTTGCTGGCTGCGCGCCTCGATTCCGCGGGCGACTACGCGCTCGCGCGGCTCATCGCGGGCAGCGCGGGCCGCATGCATCTCGTGTGCGACCTCACGCACCGCCTGCTCGCTTCTTCGCCCGCGCGCGCCGCCGAATTCTCGCAGCCGCTGCCGATGCTGCTCGGCACGTCGCTGTGGCGCTACGCGACGCCGGAAATTGCCCGCATGGAAGCCGCGCTCGGCACGCTCGGCTGGCATGACCATGCAGGGCCGCCTAGCGTCGAATTCGACACCGGCGCGAATGCGTCGCGTGTCGTGCCGATCCGCGGCAGCGTGTGCCGGTGGACACGGATGATGCTGTCGGACGGGTCGGCCGCGCGGCTCGTCGAGACGCTCCAGGATGTGTGATTGCCGGGGCGCGATGAAGAACCGCACGCCGGCAACGGCACGGCTACTTCGACGTGTCCGGCACGCAACGCAAAAGATGCGAACGTAAAGGGCAGCACGCCCAGGGGACATGCCACATGCCGACGAATGTCATGCGAGAACTCGTGATCGTCGCGTTCATTATCTATATGGGCGCCGCCGTGCTGGTCGCGCTTCGCTCGGGGGTGGCCAACGCCGGCGGCAGGCGCGTGGCGCGCCGCAGCAGCCCCTATCTGTTCACCCTGATCGTCGTTGTTCAGACGGGCTTCTTCGCGCTGTTCTGCTGGGCCGGGCTTTTCGCGAGGTAGGCGCACGACAAAGCGCCCCGATGCCCGCCCCCGCCACGCATATTTCATGCGTGGACGAACCGCGCCCACCCGCATTACGCTTGGCGGCTCATCGCAAGGAAGCCGACCATGACCTCCGATACGATCCACGCGCGGCTCGCTTTCCTGCGTGAAGCCGAACGCCTGAAGGATGTGCTGCGCAGCGGCTACACGTCGTCCGGGCGAGCGGAAAGCACGGCCGAGCACAGCTGGCGACTGTGCCTGATGGCGCTCGTGTTCGCGGACGCGCTGCCCGGCATCGACACGCTGAAGCTGCTGAAGCTATGCGTCGTCCACGATCTCGGCGAGGCGCTGCACGGCGACATCCCCGCGATCGAACAGGCCGCGCACCCCGACAAAAGCGCGCACGAACGCGACGATCTGCTGACGCTGACCGCGCCGCTCGACGCCGCACCGCGCGACGAGATCGTCGCACTGTGGGATGAATACGAGGCGGCGGCTACGCCGGAAGCGCGCGCGGCAAAGGCGTTCGACAAGCTCGAAACGATCCTGCAGCACAACCAGGGCAGCAATCCGGCCGATTTCGACTACGCGTTCAATCTCGGCTACGGTCACCGCTATACCGACGCCGCGCCGCTGTTCAGCGCAATCCGCGAGATCGTCGACGCGGATACGCAACGCCGGATCGATGCGGGCGGACAGCACGCGTAAGCTCGCGGGATCGGGCGCGCGTCGCCGCACAGCGCCAACGCACGTAAACGCACGCCGCACCACACGCACGGACCTTCGCCCGCCGTTCTCCTGGATCGCAGCAATGACGCCGCATGACCGCTGCCCCCGTGCGGCGTTCGCACAATTCGGCACAATTTCCACACGATTTGGCGTGATTTCCTCGCTTACCATGAGCGCCTGATTCGACTCGGCACGCCCGCGCGATGCGTACGCGGATTCCGTCGCGGGCAATGCGCCCGGCATGCGACGCCGACCGGATCGTCCCGCCCGGCCGCACGCATCGCCGGCACCGCTTGATCCTCGCCGCACGCTCATGACCCAGAAGACCCATCGCCGCCGGCGCATCGCGCTGGCTACCGTTGCCATCGTCGCAATCGCCGCCGGCGTCACGCTGAAGGCGTGCGCACCCGACAAGCATCCGCAATACCTGTCCGCGCCCGTCACGCGCGGCGATCTCGAAAACGCGGTGCTCGCGACCGGCGCGTTGCAGGCGTTCAAGCAGGTCGACGTCGGCGCGCAGGTATCGGGGCAGTTGAAGTCGCTGAAGGTCAAGCTCGGCGACAAGGTCACGAAGGGCCAGTGGCTCGCCGAGATCGACCCCGTGATCTCGGAAAACGCGCTGCGCCAGGCGCGCGCCAGTGAAGAAAGCCTGCGCGCGCAACAGCAATCGACCGCCGCGCAACTCACGCAAGCGGAACTCGCATTCCGGCGCCAGCAGGCGATGCTGCCCGACGATGCGACCTCGCGCGAATCGTTCGAGGCCGCCCGCGCGACGCTCGACGTGCAGCGCGCGACGCTCGCGTCCCTCGCCGCGCAGATCCGCTCGGCCCGCATCCAGATCGAAACCGCGCAGGCCAACCTCGGCTACACGCGCATCGTCGCACCGATCGACGGCGAGGTCGTCGCGGTCGTCACGCAGGAAGGCCAGACCGTGATCGCGCAGCAACAGGCGCCGGTGATCCTGAAGCTCGCCGATCTCGACACGATGACCGTGAAGGCGCAAGTGTCGGAAGCCGACGTGATCCGCGTGAGCGCCGGCCAGACCGCGTATTTCACGATCCTCGGCGAACCGGACAAGCGCCACTACGGCAAGCTGCGCGCGATCGAGCCGGCGCCGCAGAACTACGCCGAATCGCAGAGCCCGCTCGGCGGCGCGGGCGGCGGCTCGAAGCCGAACTCGGCCGTGTTCTACAACGCACTGTTCGAAGTGCCGAATCCCGAGCATCGGCTGCGCATCTCGATGACCGCGCAAGTCAACATCGTGCTCGGCAACGCACGCAACGCGCTCAGCATTCCAGCGGCCGCGCTCGGCGAAAAACGCAAGGACGGCACCTACGCGGTGCGCGTGCTGCGCGCCGACGGCAGCACCGAAACGCGCAGCGTCCGCATCGGCATCAACAACAACGTGCGCGTCGAAGTGCTGGCCGGCCTGAAGGACGGCGAACGCGTCGTGATCGGCGAAGCGGCCGGGGACGACCATGCGCCGCTGTCGGACGTGGTGTGACGATGAGCCAGCCCCTGCTGAAACTCGCTGCCGTCACCCGACGCTTTCCGGCCGGCGACAAGGATGTCGTTGTCCTGAACAATGTCAACCTGTCGATCCACGCGGGCGAGATCGTCGCGATCGTCGGCGCGTCGGGCTCCGGGAAGTCGACGCTGATGAACATCCTCGGCTGCCTCGATCACCCGAGCGAAGGCACCTACACGGTCGGCGGACGCGACACGCACATGCTCGACAGCGACGAGCTCGCGCAACTGCGCCGCGAACACTTCGGCTTCGTGTTCCAGCGCTACCACCTGCTGCCGCACGTCGACGCCGTCGCGAACCTCGAAATGCCCGCGATCTATGCCGGCACGCCGCGCGCCGAGCGGCACGCACGCGCACGCGAACTGCTCGCGCGCCTCGGTCTCGCGGATCGCGCGCACCATCGCCCCGGGCAACTGTCCGGCGGCCAGCAGCAGCGCGTGAGCATCGCGCGTGCGCTGATGAACGGCGGCCAGGTGATCCTTGCCGACGAACCGACCGGCGCGCTCGACACGAAAAGCGGCCAGGACGTGATCCGCATCCTGCACGAGCTGAACGCGCTCGGCCATACGATCGTCATCGTCACGCACGACAAGGCCGTCGCGCGCCATGCGAAGCGCATCATCGAGATCAGCGACGGCGAGATCGTCGCCGACCGGCCGAACCGGCACCATGCGAAAGCCCTCGCGGAAGCGGGTGTGGACGCAGCAGACGCTGAAGAAGCGACCGAAGCAGCGGCCGGCGAGTCACCCGCACGCGATCGCCACGACACGCCGCCGCCCGCAGCAGCCGACACCGATGCGCGCGCCGACACCGACAACGACGCCGATACCGGCACCCGCACACGACGCTTCGCGGCCGGCTCCGGCCGCTTCGCCGAGGCCTGCCGGATGGCGTGGATCGCACTCGTGTCGCATCGGTTGCGCACGCTGCTGACGATGCTCGGCATCATCATCGGCATCACGTCGGTCGTGTCGATCGTCGCGATCGGCGAAGGCGCGAAGCGCTACATGCTCGACGAGATCGGCAGCATCGGCACGAACACGATCAACCTCTATCCGGGCACCGACTGGGGCGACAGCCGCGCCGACGCGATCCAGACGCTCGTGCCCGCCGACGTCGCCGCGCTCGCCGAGCAGCCGTACGTCGACAGCGCGACGCCCGAAACGTCGCGCACGCTGCTGCTGCGCTACCGCAACATCGACGTGAACGCGCTCGTGAGCGGCGTCGGCGACCGCTTCTTCCAGGCGCGCGGGATGCGCTTCGCACTGGGTGTGGCGTTCGACGAGGACGCGGTACGCCGCCAGGCGCAGGTGGCCGTGATCGACCAGAACACGCGCCGCAAGCTGTTCGGCGCGACGCGCAACCCGATCGGCGAAGTGATCCTGGTCGACAACGTGCCGTGCGTCGTGATCGGCGTGACGGCCGACAAGAAGAGCGCGTTCGGCAGCGTGAAGAGCCTGAACGTGTGGGTGCCGTACACGACCGCGAGCGGGCGTCTCTTCGGGCAGCGTCATCTCGACAGCATCACCGTGCGCGTGCGTGACGGGCAGCCGAGCGCCGCCGCCGAGAAAAGCCTCGAAAAGCTGATGACGCAGCGCCACGGCCGCAAGGACTTCTTCACGTACAACATGGACAGCGTGGTGAAGACCGTCGAGAAAACCGGCCAGTCGCTCACCTTGCTGTTGTCGCTGATCGCCGTGATCTCGCTCGTCGTCGGCGGGATCGGCGTGATGAACATCATGCTGGTGTCGGTCACCGAGCGCACGCGCGAAATCGGCATCCGGATGGCGGTCGGCGCGCGCCAGTCCGACATCCTGCAGCAGTTCCTCGTCGAAGCCGTGCTCGTCTGCCTGCTCGGCGGCACGATCGGCATCGCGCTGTCGTTCGGGCTCGGCGCGCTGTTCTCGATGTTCGTCGCGCAATGGAAGATGGTGTTCTCGGCCGGTGCGATCGTGACCGCGTTCGTCTGCTCGACGCTCACCGGTGTGATCTTCGGCTTCATGCCCGCGCGCAACGCGTCGCGGCTCGATCCGATCGATGCGCTCGCGCGCGACTGACGCAAGGCCTGCCATGACGCATTCCTCCCCGCTTCACCGCCTGGGCGCATTCGCGTGCGCGGCCGCGCTGCTCGCCGGCTGCGCGGGCGCGCGCCATGAACCGCTGCCCGCCGTCGCGATGCCCGCGAACTGGGCAGCGCCGGTCGCGGCCGGCGCGCCGGCCACGACGCGCGACTGGTGGCGCGGCTTCGGCGATCCGCAACTCGACGCGCTGATCGACGACGCGCTGCACGCCAACAACGACCTCGCGATCGCGGCGATCCGCGTGTACCGCGCGCAACTGCAGGCCGGGCTCGCGGATACGAACCTGACGCCCGCCGTATCGCTCGGCGCGAACGGCGCCGTGTCGCGCACGCTCGATACGCACCGGATGAGCCGGACGAGCGGCGTGACCGGCTCGCTCAGCTATGAAATCGACCTGTGGGGCCGGCTGGCCGCGCTGCGCGACGCCGCGCGCTGGGAGGCCGACGCGACGGCCGCCGATCTCGAGGCCGCGCGGCTGTCGCTGATCGGCACGACCGCGTCGCTGTACTGGCAGATTGGCTATCTGAACCGGCAGATCGCGCTCGGCGACGCGAACATCGCGGATGCGGTCCGCACGCTCGCGATCGTCCGGTCGCGGCACGCGGCCGGCGCCGTGTCGGGGCTCGACCTTGCGCAGGCCGAACAGAGCCTCGCCGCGCAACGCGCCGCGCAGACGCAACTGATCCAGCAGCGCACCGAGAACCGCCACGCCCTCGCGATCCTGTTCGACCGGCCGCCTCAGCAACGCGCGGCGGAACCGTCGGCACTGCCCGATGCGGCGCCGCCGGACGTGGCGGCCGGCCTGCCGGCGAGCCTGCTCGGCCGGCGCCCCGACCTGCGCGCGGCGGAATTCCGGCTGCGCGAGTCGCTCGCGCAGGTCGACGCGACGCGCACGAGCTTCTACCCGACCTTCACGCTGACCGGCCAGGCCGGCACGTCGAGCACGAGCCTCGAGCGCGTGCTCGCGAATCCGGTCGGCACGCTCGGGCTCGGCCTGGCACTGCCGTTCATCCAGTGGAACACGATGCAGTTGCAGATCAAGGTATCGAAGACCCAGTACGAGGAAGCCGTGGCCGGATTCCGCCAGAAGCTCTACACGGCGCTCGCGGAAGTCGAGAACGCGCTGTCGGCGCGCGTGCAGCTCGAACGCGAAGCCGAGCAGCGCGCGCTGTCGCTGGCCCAGGCGCAGCGCGCCGAGCGGCTTGCCGCCGCGCGCTTCGCGGCCGGCGCGACCGCCGTGCAGCCATGGCTCGACCAGCAGCGGCTGCTGCGGGACGCACAAAGCGCCGACGCGCAAACGCGCCTGAACCGGCTCAACAACCAGATGACGCTGTACCGCGCGCTCGGCGGCGGGACGTCCTGACCGCGGCGCGCACCGGGCCGGCCGCGCGAGCCGTACCAGCCGCGCGCGGCATCATTCGCACACGGGCGCCCCGCGCCGCGCCGGCGCGAACGCCACCGCGCTCGCCGTCGCGAGCACGGCCACGCCCGCCGCGCCGTACATCATCACCCAGCCGAACCCGTGCACGAGCGCCGCGTGCAGCGCCGCGCCGGTCGGGTCGGCCTGCGCGAGCGCCGGTGCGATCTCGTGCAGCGCGTCGGTACGGCCGGATGCGATTTCCTGCGCGAGCCGGCGCAGCGCCGCGTCGCCGATCGTGCCCGCGATACCGGCCTTCAGGCTCGCGACGATCCCCGCGACCAGCACGAAGCCCATCGCCGCGATGTTCAGCGCGAGCGAGATCATCCGCGCGCTCATGTCGATACCCGACGCCATTCCGGCACGCGAGCTCGGCACCGCTCCCGTGGTCGTATTGGTCACGGGCGTGTTCGTGAGCCCGAGCCCGATGCCCGCGATCACGCAGCCGGGCAGCATCGTGATCCAGCTTGCAGGGTCGGCCGCGCTGCCGATCCGCATCAGCGCGAAACCCGCCGCGATCGTGAACAGGCCGCCCGGGATCACGACGCCCGGCCCATGGCGCAACGCGAGCCGTTCGCCGAGCGGCGGCGCGACCAGCGTCGGCAACGTGTACGCGAGCAACGCGAGGCCGGCCGTCACGCTGTCGTAGCCGAGCGCGACCTGGAACCAGATCGGCAGGTAGATCATGAACGGCCAGAAGCTGAAGTTCATCCCCATCGAACCGAAGATCGCGCCGGTGAACGCGCGAATCCGGAATACCGAGAAGTCGAACATCGGCCGCGCGCTGGCGCGTTCCGCGATGAAGAAGCCCGCCAGCGCCAGCACGGTCGCACCGAGCACGCCGAGGCCGGCGGCGCTGGTCAGCCCGAGTTCCGCGCCTTGCGTGATGCTGAACGCCAGGCCGAGCACCGCGAGCGACAGCGTGACGATGCCTGCCACGTCGAGCCTGCCCGCATGCGGATCGCGCGACTCCCGCACCGCGCCGCCGATCAGCACGAGCGCGATGGCCGCGAGCGGCGCATGGACGAGGAACACCCACGGCCAGCTTGCCAGCGCGACGATCGCGCCGCCGACGATCGGCCCGAAACCGAGCCCGATGCCGAACACGATCCCCCAGATCCCGAATGCGCGGCCACGCTCGCGGCCCTCGCGAAACTGGTGCGACAGCACCGCAATCTGGCAGATCAGCATCGCGCCGCCGCTGGCGCCCTGCAGCAGCCGGCCCGCGACGAGCACCGGCACGTTCGGCGCGAGCCCGCACAGCAGCGATGTCGCGCCGAACAGCACGGTGCCGATCGCGTACACGCGCTTGCGGCCGAACCGGTCGGCGAGCGTGCCGGCCGCCATCAGCACGGTCGTGCACGCGATCGTGTACGCATTCATGATCCACTGCATGCCGCTGAAATCGCCATGCAACACGTGTTCGAGCGTCGGCAGGATCACCGGCACGCTCGAGATTTCAAGGCCGAACATCAGCGACGTGAGACAGACGGCCGCGAGTGCGACCGCATTCCTGCGGGAGTCGGATAGCGTCATGCGTATTGCGCCACGGCCCGGGAACGGGCCGCGCGCCTCCAGGTGAGAAGGATTCGCCACGTGCGGCCGGCGACGCACGCTGGGCGGGAATCGGTACTATAGTGAGAATTTCCATCCCCATTGACGCACGCCTTTCTCCAGACTGGGGAACTGCAGGACTCAATTACCGCCCCCTCCCATGACCGACAGACTCGACGGCGTGACGACCTTCGTCCAGGTAGTGGAATCGGGCAGCTTCGCGCTCGCCGCGGAGCGGCTCGACATGACGCGCTCGGCCGTCGGCAAGGCGGTCGCGCGGCTCGAGAAGCGGCTCGGCGCGCGGCTGCTGCAGCGCACGACGCGCAGCCAGAGCCTGACCGACGACGGCCAGGCGTACTACGACCGCTGCGTGCGTGCGCTCGCGGAACTGGAAGCGGCCGAAGCCGACCTCGACTGCGGCCGCAACGAGCCGCGCGGCAAGCTGCGCCTGAGCGTGCCGCTTGCGTTCGGGCACCACTGCGTGACGCCCATCGTGCTCGATCTCGCGCGCACCTATCCGCATTTGCGGATCGACGTGTCGATCACCGACCGTTTCGTCGATCTCGTCGAGGAAGGCATCGACCTCGCGGTGCGCATCGGCACGCTCGCGGACAGCACGAGCCTCGCGGTGCGGCGGCTCGGCACGCAGTACGGCAGCCTGGGCGCGGCGCCGTCGTATCTCGCCCGCTACGGGATGCCGAAGACACTCGACGATCTGAAAGACCACCGGACGATCGCGTATTCACGTTCGGGCGTGATTCAACCGTGGGACTTGCGCGCGCCGGACGGCTCGACGGTGCGTGTCGACATGCCGCACCAGCTCAGTTTCGACGACGTGCAGGCGATTGCGGCGGCCGGCGCATCGGGGTTCGGGATCGCCTGGCTGCCGAGCTGGCTGCTCGATCACTACGTGAAGCGCGGCGAGATGACGGTCGTGCTCGACCGCTGCTTCGTCTGCGAAGGCGACATCCACGCGATCTGGCCGAAGACGCGCTACCTGCCGCGCAAGACGCGCTGCGTGATCGACGCGCTCGCACAGGCGATTCCGCCGATGATCGAGCGCCGGGATGAGGTCAACGAGATGAAATGAAACCGACGCGCCGCGCGGCGCGTCGGGCCGTCACGCAGCGCCGAGATCGGCCAGCGGATGCGCGAACAGCTTCCACGGCGACGTCAGGAAATGCCGCACGCGTTCGGCGCGCAGTTCCACGAGCGACGCGGGCGCCCAGCGCGGCTTGCGATCCTTGTCGACGAGATGCGCGCGCACGCCTTCGCAGAAGTCGCCTTCCTCGATCGCGCGCGCGACGATGCCGAGCTCCATCCGGAACGATTCGGCCAGCGTCATCTGGCGTCCGCGCAGCAGCGCCTCGCGTGTCACGGACAGCATCGTCGGCGAGTGGCCGGTGAGCGCTTCGAGCGTCGCCTGCAGCCATTGGCGGTGCTCGCGCGACAGCTCCTCGCGCGCAAGATCCTGCGTCAGCGTCGCGACGATCCGCTCGACGGTCGAACGCTTGTCGAAGTGACGCACGATCCACGGCATCTGGCTGTCGAGCGCCGCGTGCGGCACGACGTTGCACGGCGGCTCGAACACCTTGCGCAGCAACGGCAGCACATCGCCTTCCCACTTGACGCTTTCGATGCGCGTCTCGAACGTGTCGAGCCATGCGGACGGCACGCACAGATCGGCGAGCTTCGCGGTCAGCGCGTCGGCGCCCGACAGCATCGCGCCGGTCAGCCCGACGTACAGCTCGAGTTCGACCGGCATGCGCGACAGGAAATGCGTCGCGCCGACGTCGGGCACGAGGCCGATGCGCGTCTCCGGCATCGCGATCTTGCTGCGCTCGGTCGCGACGCGCAGCGCCGCGCCCTGCGCGAGGCCCATGCCGCCGCCCATCGTCACGCCGTCCATCAGCGCGACCACCGGCTTCGGGAACGTATGAATCGCGTAGTCGAGACGATATTCGTCGACGAAGAACGGCAGCCAGGTTTCGCGCTGCGCGACCATCCTGTACAGCGCGCGCACGTCGCCCCCCGCGCAGAAGCCCTTCTCGCCGGCACCGCGCAGCACGACCGCGACGATCTGGTCGTCGTCGCGGCAGCGCTCGAGGAGTGCGGCCAGCTCGCCGATCATCGCGTACGACAGCGCGTTGAGCGCGGCCGGCCGGTTCAGCGTGATCAGCGCCACGCGATTCACCACGCGGAACTGCACCTCGGATGCGCGCTCCGCGAACGCGTCGTGATTCGTCACCGGCGTGCTCATCGTTGCGACTCTCCGTCGGTACGCCACTGCGGCGCGCGCTTGCCGAGAAACGCGGCCACGCCCTCGCGCGGATCGTTCGTATCGAACAGGTCGACGAAGCGCTCCCGCTCGACCGCGAGCGCCGCGCCGCGCGGCACGCCGCGGCGCGCGAGGCCGATCAGCTCCTTGCTGTACGCGACCGCGTGCGGGCTCTGCCGCACGACGTTGCGCGCGAGCGCCAGCGCCGCATCGCGCGACGCGCCCGACTCCACGACGTCCTCGACGAGGCCGATCCGCAGCGCCGTGGCCGCGTCGACACGCGCGCCGGTCAGGATGATCTTCTTCGCCCAGCCTTCGCCGACCAGCCAGGGCAGCGTCTGCGTGCCAAGGCCGCACGGCAGCAGGCCGACCGACGGCTCGGGCAGCGCCATCTGCGCATGCGTCTCCGCGATCCGCAGGTCGCACGCGAGCGCGCATTCGAGCCCGCCGCCCATCGCATAGCCGTTGATCGCCGCGATCGTCACGACGCGCGCGTCGTGCAGCGCCTCGAACGCCGCGCCGAAGCGCGACGCCATCGCGCGCGCAACCGCGCGGTCGCCTTCGGCGAACGTGTTCAGGTCGGCGCCCGCGCTGAAGAACTTCGGGCCGTCACCGGTGATCACCAGCGCGCGCACGCGCGGGCTCGCATTCAGTTCGGCGACGGTGTCCTGCAGTTGCCGAAGCCCGTCGGCGGTAAAGGCGTTCGCGGGCGGACGCTTGAGCGTCGCGCACGCGATCGCGCCATCGTCGACGTAGTCCAGTTCGATCATCACGCGTCCTTCTTCGTTGCCGGTTGGTACAGGCGGATCACCGCCGAGAAATCCAGCTGGCCGTCGCCGCGGCTGCTCATCGTCTGGTACAGCTGCTGCGCGAGCGCGCCGAGATAGACCGGCTGGCGGGCCTGCTTCGCCGCGTCGTTCGCGAGGCCGAGATCCTTCAGCATCAGGTCGGTGCCGAAGCCGCCCGAGTAGCCGCGCGACGACGGCGCGGTATCGATCACGCCCGGATACGGGTTGTACGTATCGGAACTCCAGCAGCGGCCCGTCGACGTGTTGACGATGCCGGCCAGCACCTTCGGGTCGATGCCGAGCGCGACGCCGAGCGACATCGCCTCCGACACGGCCGCCATCGAGATGCCGAGCACGAGGTTGTTGCAGACCTTCGCGACCTGCCCCATCCCCGTCGCGCCGCAGTGGACGATGTTCTTGCCCATGCCCGCGAGCACCGGCTTCACGCGCTCGAAATCCGCATCGCTGCCGCCGACCATGAAGGTCAGCGTGCCGGCCGCCGCGCCGCCCGTGCCGCCCGACACGGGCGCATCGACGAACGCGCCGCCGTGCTCGCGCACGAGCGCGCCGAACGCCTGCGCGCTCGCCGGGTCGATCGTGCTCGAATCGATCACGGTCGCGCCCGCGCCGAGGCCGGCGAGCACGCCGTTCTCGCCGGACAGCACCGAGCGCACGTGCGGCGCGGCCGGCAGCATCGTGATGACGAACGTCGCACCCGATGCCGCATCGCGCGGCGACGCGGCCACCTGTGCGCCGGCGTCCTGCAGCGCGCGCAATGCGTCGGCGCTCAGGTCGAACGCGTGCACTTCGTGGCCCGCTTTCAGCAGGTTCAGCGCCATCGGCGCGCCCATGTGGCCGAGGCCAATAAAACCGATTTTCATGTTCGTGTCCTCCGCCGCTCAGTGCAGCCGGATCGTCGTATTCACCGGGGCGGCCGTCGTGTCGTCGTCGAACCAGCGCGCGGTGACCGTCTTGGTCTGCGTGTAGAACTGCACGACCTGCTTGCCGTACGGACCGAGATCGCCGAGCTTCGAGCCGCGCGAACCCGTGAAGCTGAAGAACGGCACGGGCACCGGAATCGGGATGTTGATGCCGACCTGGCCGATGTCGATCTCGCTCTGGAACTTGCGCGCGGCCGCGCCGCTCTGCGTGAACAGCCCCACGCCGTTGCCGAACGGGTTCGCGTTGACGAGCGCGATCGCGTCGTCGAGCGTGTCGGCTTCCATCACGACGAGCACCGGCCCGAAGATTTCATGCGTGTAGACCGACATGTTCGTCTTCACGCCCGAGAAGATCGTCGGGCCGACGAAGTTGCCCTGCTCGTAGCCGGGCACCTTCACGTCGCGGCCGTCGAGTTCGAGCTTCGCGCCTTCCTTCACGCCTGCGTCGATCAGCGACAGGATGCGCTCCTTCGCCGCCTTCGATACGACGGGGCCGACGTCCGTGCCCGCTTCCGCGCCCGCGTTGACCTTCAGCGCCTTCGCCTTCGCGACGATGTCCGGCAGCCAGTCGCGCGCGTTGCCGACGAGCACCGCGACCGAGGTCGCCATGCAGCGCTGGCCGGCCGCGCCGAAGCCCGCGCCGACGAGCGCGTTGATCGCCTGCTCGCGGTTCGCATCGGGCAGCACGACTGCGTGGTTCTTCGCGCCCATCATCGACTGCACGCGCTTGCCGTGCGCGCTGCCGAGGTTGTACACGTGCGTGCCGACGGCAGTCGAGCCGACGAACGAGATCGCCTTCACGAGCGGATGCGTGCAGATCGCATCGACGACTTCCTTGCCGCCGTGCACGACGTTCAGCACCCCTTTCGGTACGCCGGCCTCGATCGCGAGCTCGACGAGCTCCATCGTCGACAGCGGATCCTGTTCCGACGGCTTCAGCACGAACGTGTTGCCGCACACGATCGCCATCGGGAACATCCACAGCGGAATCATCGCGGGGAAGTTGAACGGCGTGATGCCCGCGCACACGCCGAGCGGCTGGCGCAGCGTGTAGGTATCCACACCACCCGCGACGTTCTCCGCGAATTCGCCGAGCTGCAGCGAACCGATCGAGCACGCGTGCTCGACCACTTCGAGGCCGCGGAAGATGTCGCCTTCGGCATCGGGAATCGTCTTGCCCTGCTCGGCCGTCAGCGTCTTCGCGATGCGCTGCTGGTTCGTGCGCACGAGATCCTGGAACTTCAGCATGATGCGCATGCGCGCGGCGATCGGCGTGTTCTTCCAGGTCGCGTACGCGGCGTGCGCGGCCTGCACGGCCGCGTCGACTTCCGCGACGGTCGCGAACGGCACGCGCGCGAGCACCTGCTGCGTCGCCGGGTTGACGATGTCACGCCACTCGTTCGTGGCGGACTCGACGAAGGCGCCGTCGATCAGCAGCTTGACCGTCGGCACGTCTTTCGAATTCGCGTTCATCGATCCCATCTCCTTGCAGAGGGCCGCGAAGCGCGATATCGCCGCGCGGCCGGTTCAATTCGGCTGCGGGCGGCCGCCGCGAATTGCGGCGTGCGCGGCCCGCGCTCACGTCACTTCAGTTCGGCGGCGAAATCCTCTTCCCAGTATTCGCCGGGCATCCGTTCGCTTGCGTCGTCGCCGCGCTCGATCTCGCGGCGACGCAGCTCGACGCGGCGGATCTTCCCCGAGATCGTCTTCGGCAGCTCCGCGAACTGCAGGCGGCGAATGCGCTTGTACGGCGCGAGCTTCTCGCGCGAGAAGCGGAAGATTTCCAGCGCGAGTTCCGGGCTCTCCTCGTAGCCCTGCCGCAGCGTGACGAAGGTCTTCGGCACCGACAGCCGGACGGGGTCGGGGCTCGGCACGACGGCCGCCTCGGCGATCGCCGGATGCTCGATCAGCACGCTCTCGAGTTCGAACGGGCTCAGCCGGTAGTCGGACGACTTGAACACGTCGTCCGCGCGGCCGATATAGACGTAGTAACCGTCGTCGCGGCGCATCGCGATGTCCGACGTGCGGTAGTGGCCGTCGCGCATCGCGTAGGCCGTCGCGTCCGGATTGTTCGCATAGCCTGTCATCAGCCCCACCGGGCGCGTCACGTCGGCGCCGATCGGCAGCGCGACCTCGCCTTCGGTCACGGGCGCGCCGTCCGGGTCGAGCAGTTCGATCCGGTAGCCGGGCAGCGGCCGGCCCATCGAGCCCGCGACGACCGGCTGGCCCGGCGAGTTGCCGATCAGGCAGGTCGTCTCGGTCTGGCCGTAGCCGTCGCGAATCGTGATACCCCACGCCTTCTTCACACGCTCGATGATCTCGGGATTCAGCGGCTCGCCCGCGCCGACGATCTCGCGCAGCTTCACGTCGAACGACGCGAGCGGCTGCTGCACGAGCATGCGCCACACCGTCGGCGGCGCGCACAGTGTCGTCACCTGGTACTTGACGAGCGCATCGAGCACCACCTTCGGTTCGAAGCGCGCGTAGTTGAACGCGAACACGCACGCCGGCGCGTTCCACGGCGCGAAGAAGCAGCTCCACGCGTGCTTCGCCCAGCCCGGCGAGCTGATGTTCCAGTGGATATCGCCCGGCTGCAGGCCGACCCAGTACATCGTCGACAGATGGCCGACCGGATAGGTGCGGTGCGTATGCTCGACGAGCTTCGGTTTCGACGTCGTGCCCGACGTGAAGTACAGCAGCATCGCGTCGTTCGACTGCGTGACGGCGTCGGGGCTGAATGCGGCGCTCGCCGCGTAGCCGTCGTTCATCGCGAGCCAGCCTGCGCGCGGCGCGCCGGCGACGATCCTCTGCGCGAGGCCGAGATCAGCCTGTTCGAATTTCGCGGTTTCGTTCTCGTCGACGATCGCGTATTTCGCGCCGCCGATCCGCACGCGGTCGCGCACGTCGTCGGGCGACAGTTGCGTGGTGGCAGGCAGCACGATCGCGCCGAGCTTCATCGCGGCGAGCATCGCGTCCCACAGCTCGACGCGGTTCGGCAGCATCAGCAGGATCCGGTCGCCGCGCACGACGCCGATCGAGCGCAGCCAGTTCGCGATCCGCGACGAACGCTCGGACATCTGCGCGAACGAATACGGATCGCCCGTGCCGGTCGCGGCGTCGACGATCCACAGCGCGGGCTGGTCGTTGCCGCGCGCCATCGGGTCGAAGTAGTCGAGCGCCCAGTTGAACGCGTCGAGCACCGGCCACTCGAACTCGCGATACGCGGTGTCGTAGTCGGTGCGATGGCGCAGCAGAAAGTCGCGTGCGTCCAGGAATGCCTGTACCGTCATCGTGTCGTCTCCTGTCGGTCCACGTTAGCGCTTTAGCGCTTACGTGGACCCCATGCCTTGCGCGGTCGACGAGAGTTAGCGCTTTAGCGCTTACTCTCGTCCCGTGCCTTGTGCGGTCGGTTCGCATAAGCGCTTCGGCACTTACGCCGCCTCCATGCCGCGGCAAGTCTCCATGCCTCGCGGTCAACCCGCGCATGCGCTGCATTACATGCCCGATTCCCTTTTACGCGGCGCACGGTCACGTCGTTGCGTGCCGCGTTCGCCGTGCTGCCCTCGCGCCCTTCGTGATGCTTCTGTCGACGCAATCGCCGCGGCTCAAAGCTGCCGCGCGATCACCATCCGCTGCACTTCGCTGGTGCCTTCGTAAATCTGCGTGATGCGCGCGTCGCGATAGTGACGCTCGACTTCGTAATCGACCAGGTAGCCGTAGCCGCCGTGGATCTGGATCGCGTCCGAGCACACGCGCTCGGCCATCTCGGACGCGAACAGCTTCGCCTGCGATGCTTCCGACAGGCACGGCAGCCCGGCCGTGCGCAGCTTCGCCGCGTGATGCACGAGCAGGCGCGCGGCGTTGATCTGCACGGCCATGTCGGCGAGCTTCTGCTGGATCGCCTGGTGCTCGGCGATCGGCTTGCCGAACTGCACGCGCTCGCCCGCATAGCGGCGCGCCTTGTCGAACGCGGCACGCGCGATGCCGAGCGCCTGCGCGGCGATGCCGATGCGGCCGCCTTCGAGATTCGACAGCGCGATCTTCAGCCCTTCGCCGCGATTGCCCAGCAGGTTTTCTTCCGGAATCGCGCAGTTCTCGAACGTGATCGGGCACGTATCCGACGCGCGGATGCCCATCTTCTTCTCGGGTTTGCCGACGATGAAGCCCGGCGTGTCGGTCGGCACCAGGAACGCGGAAATGCCGCGCTTGCCGGCTTCCGGGTCGGTCATGGCAAAAACGATCGCGACGCCGGCGCGCTGGCCGTTGGTCACGAACTGCTTCGCGCCGTTCAGCACCCATTTGCCGTCGCGCAGTTCCGCACGCGTGCGCAGGTTGTTCGCCTCGGAGCCGGCCTGCGGCTCGGTCAGGCAGAACGCGCCGATCACGCGGCCGGACGCCATCTCGGCCAGCCAGCGATCCTTCTGCGCCGGCGTGCCGAAGCCGAGGATCGGCCCGCAGCCGACCGAGTTGTGCACGCTCATCATCGTCGCGCACGCGGCGTCGCCCGCGGCGACCTCTTCCATCGCCAGCGCATAGGCCACGTAATCCGTATACGAGCCGCCCAGCTCCTGCGGCACGATCATCCCGAGCAGGCCGAGTTCGCCGAGCTGCGCGACGATCGCGTCGGGCAGGTGCGCATCGTGGTCCCATTGCGCCGCGTTCGGCGCCAGCATCTCGGTGGCAAACGCGCGCGCGGCGTCGCGGATCATCCGCTGGTCTTCGGTGTAAAGCTCGTCCATGGTGCTGCTGTCTCCCGCGGCCGCCGGGCGCGACCGTCCTTGCGTTTCGATGCAACAAGTGTAGGCAAGCAGGCGCGACTGTTCGATGCTCGCGTCGCTCATTTACACTGAGCGTTTTTGCCATACCGGCGGCACGGATGAAGCAGGAAGACAAGGGAACCGTCGCGATCAGCCTCGTCGCTTACAGCGTCGCGCTCGCGACCCGGCGCGGCGTCGCGGCCGAGCCGCTGCTCGCGCAAGCCGGCATCGCACCCGCGCTGCTCGAGCAGCCGCGCGCACGCGTGTCCGCGCAGCAATACGGCGCGCTGTGGAACGCGATCGCGCGCGCGCTCGACGACGAGTTTTTCGGGCAGGATCGCCACCCGATGCGCAGCGGCAGCTTCATCGCGATGAGCCAGGCGGCGCTGTCCGCGCGCGACGGCCTGCATGCGATGGCGCGTGCGGTGAATTTCATGCACTGCGTGCTCGACGACCTGCACGCGGAGCTCGACGCGAACCCGCAGCGCGTGCGGCTGCGCTTCGTGCACCGCAACAACGGCGCGACGCCCGCGATGTTCACGTACGCGACCTATTTCATCATCGTCTACGGGCTCACCTGCTGGCTGATCGGGCGGCGCATCCCGCTGCTGCACGCGAGCTTTCGCTGCGACACACCGCCCGCCGACCACGAATACCCGTCGATGTTCTGTGACGACATGCGTTTCAACGAGCCCGATTCGTATGTCGATTTCGATCCCGAATTCGCGACGCTGCCGGTCGTGCAGAACGCGAAGACGCTGAAGACGTTCCTGCGCAACGCGCCGGCGAGCTTCATCGTCAAGTACCGCAACCCGAACGCGCTCGCGCAGCGCGTGCGCGCGGTGCTGCGCGGGATGCCGCCGGCTGCCTGGCCGGGCGCCGGCGGGATGGCCGCGCGGCTGCACGTGGCCGAGGCCACGCTGCGCCGCAAGCTGCACCAGGAAGGCCACGCATACCAGTCGATCAAGGACACGCTGCGGCGCGATCTCGCGTTCGAGGCGCTGGCCGACCCCGCGCGCACGATCGCCGACGTCGCGGCCGCGACCGGTTTCGCGGAGCCGAGCGCGTTCTACCGCGCGTTCCGCAAATGGAGCGGGCGCAGCCCGGCCGACTATCGCGACGAAGTGCTCGCGCGGGGCGGCGGCGCGAGCTGAAGGCGGCCGGCCGTCGTTTCGCGCTTTGTGCCGAAACCGCCTACTCTTTAAGTGTCGGGCTCACGCCCTTTCCGCCAGCCGGGCGGCACGCGGCCGCGCGCCGCCCGGACGCCGCGATGCACTTTCACCGTCACGGGCCGTCGCCGGCGCCTGCCACGCCCGGCGGCCACCCACGTCACCCGCTGTCCGCGCGGGTCGCGCGCGCCGCGCTGTTCGCGGCGCTACTCGTCGTGTGTGCCGCGGTCGCCGCGCCGCCGCCCGCCGAAGCGCCCGCCGCCCGCCCGGTGATCGTGATCCCCATCAACGGCGCGATCGGGCCCGCCAGCGCCGATTTCATCGTGCGCTCGCTCGACCGCGCGGCTCGCCAGCATTCCCCGCTCGCGATCCTGCAACTCGACACGCCCGGCGGCCTCGACACGTCGATGCGGCAGATCATCAAGGCCATCCTGGGCTCGCCCGTGCCGGTCGCCGCGTTCGTCGCGCCGGGCGGCGCGCGGGCCGCAAGCGCGGGCACCTACATCGTCTATGCCAGCCACTTCGCGGCAATGGCGCCCGGCACCAATCTCGGCGCGGCGTCGCCCGTGCAGTTCGGCATCGGCGGCGGCGCCACGCCGCCTGGCGGGAACCCTGCGGCACCGCGGGCGCCGGCCGGCACCCCGGGGGCATCGGGAGCGTCCGATGCGGCCGCTACGCAGGCCGCGCTGCCGACCGATACCCAATCGACCGAGATCCGCAAGGCGACGCAGGACGCCTCCGCCTATATCCGCGGCCTCGCGCAGTTGCGCGGGCGCAATGCCGAATGGGCCGAGCGCGCGGTGCGCGAGGCAGTGAGCCTGTCGGCGAACGAGGCGCGTGCGCAGCATGTGATCGACCTGATCGCACAGGACCCGGCCGACCTCGCTCGCCAGCTCGACGGCCATAGCGCGACGACCACCGCCGGCACGGTGCGGCTCGCAACCGCGCATTCGCCGCTCGTCGTGGTCGAGCCCGACTGGCGCAGCCGCTTCCTGGCGATCATCGCCGACCCGAACGTCGCGCTGATCCTGCTGACGATCGGCATCTACGGCCTCTTCTTCGAGTTCGCGAACCCCGGCTTCGTGCTGCCGGGCGTCGTCGGCACGATCTGCCTGCTGGTCGGGCTGTTCGCGATGCAGTTGCTGCCGATCAGCTATGCGGGCCTCGGCCTCGTGCTGCTCGGTCTCGGCTGCCTGGTCGCCGAGGCGTTCCTGCCGACCTTCGGCGTGCTCGGGTTCGGCGGAATCGTGTCGTTCACGATCGGTGCGCTGATGCTGATCGATACCGACGTGCCCGGCTACGGGATTCCGTGGCCCGTGATCGCGAGCCTCGCGCTCGGCGGCGGGCTGCTCGTCGCGGGCGTGTCGAGCGTCGCGCTGCGCGCGCGCCGCCGCCCGGTCGTAACGGGCGCCGAGGCGATGGTCGGCAGCATCGGCGAAGTGCTCGACGACGGCCTGCTGGCCGACCAGCCGCGCGGCGCGGCCGGGCCCGCACCGTCGGCCGCGGGCTGGGCGCGCGTGCACGGCGAGCGCTGGCGCGTCGCGAGCAGCGTGCCGCTCGCCGCCGGTTGCCGCGTGCGGGTCACCGGGCGCCAGGGGCTGCTGCTCACCGTCGCCCCGCTGTACGACGTGCCGACGCAAGAACAACACCAGGGAGTCCCGTCATGATCGGTTATACGTTCGGCTTCAGCAGTGTCCTGATCGTCTTCTTCGTCGTGCTGGTCGCGTCGTCGATCCGCATCTTCCGCGAGTACGAGCGCGGCGTCGTGTTCATGCTCGGCCGCTTCTGGAAGGTGAAGGGGCCGGGGCTCGTGCTGATCATCCCGATCGTCCAGCAGGCCGTGCGGATGGACTTGCGCACCGTCGTGTTCGACGTGCCGCCGCAAGACGTGATCACGCGCGACAACGTGTCGGTGAAGGTGAATGCGGTCGTGTATTTCCGCGTGGTCGATCCGGAGAAGGCGGTGATCCAGGTCGCGCGCTTCTTCGACGCGACCAGCCAGCTCTCGCAGACGACGCTGCGTTCGGTGCTCGGCAAGCACGAACTCGACGCGCTGCTCGCCGAGCGCGAGCAACTGAACGCCGACATCCAGAAGACGCTCGACGCGCAGACCGATGCATGGGGGATCAAGGTGTCGACGGTCGAGATCAAGCACGTCGACCTGAACGAGACGATGGTGCGCGCGATCGCGCGGCAGGCCGAGGCCGAGCGCGAACGGCGCGCGAAGGTGATTCATGCGGAAGGCGAACTGCAGGCATCGGAGAAACTGCTGCAGGCCGCGCAGCGGCTCGCGCAGGAACCCCAGGCGATGCAGCTGCGCTACCTGCAGACGCTGACGACGATCGCCGCGGACAAGAACTCGACGATCGTGTTTCCGCTGCCGATCGATCTGCTGGGGGCGTTGCTGGATCGGTTGGGGGGGAAGCGGGAGGGGTGAACCGGATATGCACCGGATCGTGCGGATGAAGGGATGCGAGAACCGGAGCATCCCTGAACCGCCACATCGGCCGAATGGTATGGACGATGGCGGCCCACGAGAAGTTGACGTATACAACGAGATCCGCATGCATCGTAGTACGGATCAACGATGGGCAAGACTCAAGCAAGGAAGACTGCATCGGCGGCGCCGACCCGAGCCTACGGAAAGGTGGCCCTCAGCGCCGAGGAAACACTGCATCGACTATGGCAACGCGGCCTGCGTATCGACGATCGTCCGGCGAATTTGCGCATGCTCCGGTCAATCGGCCATTTCCGGTTGCTGGTTTACATGCGCCGGTTTCAGAACCCCATGACCAAACAGTTCTGGCCCAGAACCCGCTTCTCCGACATCGCCGAACTCTATGCATTCGATCGACGCCTCCGTTCGATCACGCTGGACGCGGTCGAGCGCATCGAGGTTGCCTTGCGCGCCGCGCTCAGCAATCCCCTCGCCATCGACTACGGCAGCCACTGGTATATCGAAAGGGACCGGTTCGTCGACCTGCGCCAGTATGCGCGCATACTGGATCAGATCGCCAGGGAATGCGAAACCCGGAAAGGATCGGCGCTGACGCACTACTATCGCACCTACGCCAAGCCGGACTTGCCGCCGATCTGGCTCGTATGCGAGCGATTGAGCCTGGGCGCGCTGTCCCGGATCTTCAGCGCGCTCTCGATGCGCGACCGCAAGATCGCCGGGCGTCACATATGGCCTGGCATCCCGGATACGGTGCTCACGAGTTGGCTGCAATCGCTCACCGACCTGCGCAATGCCTGTGCGCATCACGCGCGGCTTTGGGAAATGAAGCTGACGGTATCGCCTCCCGCGAAGCCGGCCGCAAAGACCCTCGTCCGATATGCCCCGGAAATGACCCGGCCGGAAACGTTCTATGCGCGCGCGACGATGATGAAGGCGCTGCTCGATCCACTCGGCTACGGAGGTGAATGGCGAGAAGCGCTGCGAGCCGCGTTGACGGGTTGCGATCACGTGGAGCCGTCCAGACATCTTGGCTTTACGAGCGATTGGCATGCCACGCCGGCATGGCGGTGAACGCAGACACGGTCGCAGCGGAACGCATGGCACCACACCGCTTCCGGCACGATTCATTTTTTGACATCCCGTCCATACTTCGCTAGCATCGACGATGAAAACGCTGGAGACGCCTCTCGACGAAGCGCAACACTCCAGACGGCAAAAGGACGCGCAAGCGTCCTTTTTTATTGCCGAGCCTCCTTCCTTTCCAGCCCATCCCCGGATTCAGCGGCCCGCCGCCCCGCTGTCGACCGCACACACACCCACGCCGATCCCTGCCGCTCATCCGGAAGGCGAACTGCAGGCGTCCGAGAAGCTGCTGCAGGCCGCACAACGGCTCGCGCAGCAGCCGCAGGCGATGCAGTTGCGCTACCTGCAGACGCTGACGACGATCGCGGCGGACAAGAATTCGACGATCGTGTTTCCGCTGCCGATCGATCTGTTGGGGGCGTTGCTGGATCGATTGGGTGGAAGCGGGAGGGGTGAATGCCCGGCGCCTTGCATACGTCGATCCGCCCCCTTAAGTCGCTGACGCCAGGATGGCGTCAATCAGTTCGGCACCGCCTTCGATGTCCTCGTTACCCAAGAATCGGGAAATCTCCATGTGTCCGTCATCGAACACGTCGATCTCGATCCGCTGCCCCACGACTGTTACGGAAACGAGAATGGAGTCGGGTCGATGGCGACTCAGTGCGTAAGCCACACGGGCGCCGTCCAGCTTCGTCAGCAAACCAAAAATCGGGTGAGTCATACTGGATCCTATTTCTTGAATCGGTTGTCGTTGAGCAGTTCAAGTGCTTTGCGCGCGTCCTTGACCCCATTGCGCGCATCACTCTGAATATCGTCCAGCGTCACGCCCTCGACGGATGCATCGTAGAGACGGACCGTCCACAACGCGGACAATTGCGACTCGCCCGCCACGCGCGTATTGGCGATGGGACTCAGGAAACAGCGCGGCAGCACGGATTCGGGCCGTTCTGACCGCTTTTTGGCGGTTCGCCAAAACTATCAACAAACGTCATCAGCACATCGCTTGTGCGCACCAAGCTAGCCACGATCACCCCCATCTAGAGCCTCCCCTCCATTTCCCCCTTCCATTAGGACAAATCCTCACCCCCGGGGGCTGGCGCCCGTCCCGGAACCGTCTATGATTATTACATTGATCAATGGCACATTAAATGCTGACTGAAATGACGCGCGGCGACTGACGCCGGCGGTGCATTCCGGATCAGCGCCCCACACGGAGACGCATCATGGCCGACCATCCGCTGCCGGAAGTCCACCTCGACGAGCTGCCGCAATTCCGCGCGGTCCAGCAGCTTGCGTACCGCTGCGTCGAAACGGTCGGCGCGATGCTCTACCCCGGCATCACCGAAAAGGAAGCCGCGCGCCTGCTGACCGAATGGCTGCAGGACAACGGCGTGCACGACTGGCTGCACAAGCCGTTCGCGTGGTTCGGCGACCGCACCGCATTCGAGGGCTTCTCGGGCCTCAGGCACATGGGCGGCTTCAATCTCGCGTTTTTCCCGAGCAACCGGCAACTCGAGACCGACATGCCGGTGATCCTCGACGTCGCGCCGGTGCTCGACGGCATCGTCGCCGACGTCGGCTACGCGCACTGCCTTGGCCGCAACCCGATCCTCGAACAGTTGCAGGACGACCTGATGGACCACCGCGACATGATCGTGCGGCTCGTGAAGGAGCGCCGGTCGATGGCCGAGGTCGCGCAGGAGGTCGATGCGCTGTGCCGCCGCCAGGGTGTCGAGCCGCGCCACAAGGCCTATCCGTTCAAGGTGCTCGCGCATCGCGTCGCGAAGATCCACAAGCTGTCGAAGCCGCGCTTCGTCGCGCGCTTCGGGCTGAACGCGACGCGCAACCTGCTGCTCGACCAGGGCCGTGCGGCGAAACAGCAAGGCTGGTCGCCGCTGTGGTCGATCGACCGCCGCTCCGAGCATGCGCCCGTGCCGGGCCTGTGGGCGGTCGAGCCGCACCTCGGCTTCGCCGGCGTCGGCGCGAAATTCGAGGAGCTGCTCGTGATCACCGACGACGACGCTTACTGGCTCGACGAAGACCTGCCGCACGTGCGCCGCCGGCAGCGCCGCCAGGCCGAGCGTACGCAGGCCGTCGCGACCGTGCCGGCCGCCGCCTGACGCCCGGCGCGAACGCGCCCTTCCTCCCGAATCCCTGAACGACGGACTCACGATGCAGCCTCTTTCCGACGAAGCGCCGCTGGCCCTGTTCGAATCGGTCCATGGCGAAACGGCGGTCGCCTCCGGCGACCTGACGCTCGCGGTCAGGACCTGGGGCGACCCGGCCCGCTCGCCGGTCGTGCTCGTGCACGGCTACCCCGACGACAGCAGCGTCTGGCAGCACGTCGCGCCGCTGCTCGCGCGCAAGCACTACGTGATCGCGTACGACGTGCGCGGTGCGGGCCTGTCCGGCGTGCCGACGCGGACGGCCGACTACCACCTCGCGAAGCTGACCGACGACTTCGTCGCGGTGATCGACGCGCTCTGCCCCGGCCGCGCCGTGCACCTGATCGCGCACGACTGGGGCTCGATCCAGGGCTGGGAGTTCGTCACCGATTCGCGCCTGGCCGGCCGGATCGCGTCGTACACGTCGTGCTCGGGGCCGTGCCTCGATCACGTCGGCTTCTGGCTGCGCGAACGCGTGCTGCGCCCGACACCGGCATCGCTCGCCAAGCTCGGCGGCCAGCTCGTGCGCTCGTGGTACGTGTATCTATTCCACCTGCCGTTCATCCCCGAGCTCGGCTGGCGGCTGTGGCTCGGCCGCGCGTGGCCGCGCCTGCTGCGCCGGCTCGAGAAAACACCTGCCGCGCCGCGCCCGACGCAGGCCGACGACGGCGCGCGCGGCGTACGCCTCTATCGCGCGAACTTCATCCGCTGCCTGTTCACGCCGCGCGAACGCTACGCGCATGCGCCGGTGCAGACGATCGTGCCGCTCGGCGACAAATACGTGAGCCCCGCGCTGTCCGAGAACCTGTCGCGCTGGGTGCCGCAGTACTACCGCCGCGAGATCGCGGCCGGCCACTGGCTGCCGCTCGCCGATCCGGCACGCTTCGCGGATCTCGCCGGGCAACTGATCGACGCGGTCGAATCGGGCAACGAACCGCCCGCGCTCGCGAAGGCACGCCGCCGCGCAACGAGCGGCCGCTTCAGCGGCAAGGTCGCGGTGGTGACGGGCGCGGGCAGCGGCATCGGCCGCTGCGCGGCGCTCGCGTTCGCCCGCGAAGGTGCGACGATCGTTGCGTGCGACGTCGATCTCGCGAGCGCCGAACGCACCGCGCTGCTGATCGGGTTGACCGGCGCGCAAGCGCACGCGAAGCGCGTCGATGTCGGGTCCGCCGACGAAATGGAAGCGCTGGCGACGTGGGTCGGCAGCGAACTCGGCGGCGCGGACGTCGTGATCAACAACGCGGGCATCGGCATGGCCGGCGGCATCCTCGACACGAGCACGCGCCACTGGGAACGCATCCTGCACGTGAACCTGTGGGGCGTGATCCACGGCTCGCGTCTGTTCGCGCGGCAGATGGCCGCGCGCGGCGCCGGCGGCCACATCGTCAACACCGCATCGGCCGCCGCGTTCGGTCCGTCGCGCGACCTGCCCGCATATGCGACGACGAAAGCCGCGGTGCTGATGCTCAGCGAATGCATGCGCGCGGAACTGGCGGCGCAAGGCATCGGCGTGACGGCCGTGTGCCCCGGCTTCGCGGAGACCGGCATCATGGCGTCGACGCAATACGCGGGCGCCAATGCCCAGGACGAAGCGCGACTGCGCAAGCGCGCGACGAAGCTGTACCAGATGCGCGGCCTGAAACCCGAAACCGTTGCGCAGGCAATGGTCGACGGCGTGCTGCGCAACCGTCCCGTCGTCGCGGTCGGCGGCGAGGCGCACGCGATGCGCTTCGTCGGCCGCTTCATGCCGTGGCTCGGCCGGATGATCGCCCGCGTCAGCATGGCATCGCATTGACGGCGCACGACGCCGCACAGGGAGACACAGATGACCGATACCGCCGACTATCACCAGATCAAGGCCCGGCACGTGAAGTTCGACTTCAGCGACACGCCGATCACCTGGGTGCCGAACGACCCGGGCAGCACGCACATCATCAACACGCTGAACCTGCTGTTCCCGGAAGGCGAGCTGTGGTTCTGCCGCGTGTACAACAAGGCATTGCCGCTGATCACCGATGCGCGCCTGCGTGACGAGGCCGAAGGCTTCCTGCGGCAGGAAGCCGTGCATTCGCGTTCGCACGGCGGCGTGCTCAAGCACTACTACGACCGGCACGGGATCGACACGAAGCCGTTCACGCAGAAGCTCAACCGCCTCTTCACGCGCGTGCTCGGCGAACAGCCGCTCGGGCTGAAGATCGGCCACACGCGTTTCTGGCTGCGCCAGCAGCTCGCGGTGATCGCGTCGCTCGAGCATTTCTTCGGCTATCTCGGCAACTGGGTGCTCAACGCGCACGGGCTCGACGAAGGAAAGGCCGACCCGACGATGGTCGACTTGCTGCGCTGGCACGGTGCGGAGGAAGTCGAGCACCGCACGGTCGCGTTCGACATCTACCGGCACATGGGCGGCACCTATCCGGAGCGCTGCGTGCACATGGCGTTCGTGATCCTGCTGCTGCTCTACTACATCACGACGGGCGCGAAGTTCATGTACCGGCGCGATCCGGCCGCCGGCCGCTACCCGGGTTTCGTGCTCGCGTGGCGGCACGGCTCCCGGCGCGGGCACCTGCCGTCGTTCTGGAAGGTGATCGGCGCGGCGCTGCGCTATTTCAAGCCGAGCTATACGCCGCACCACGAAGGCTCGACCGAACAGGCGCTCGCCTACCTCGCCCGCTCGCCGGCCGCGCAGGCGGCCGCGCACGGCGGCAACTGGGGCGCGACGAAGGGCGCCTGAACGGGTTTCCTGCCGGTTCGGCGGGCGGCGCCCGCCGAAATGCGTACAATCGCGGCTTCATTTCCCGGAGGTGCCGCGATGGCCATGAAGAAAACCGATCTCGAAAAGAACAAGGCGCTCAAGCTGACGCACGCGATGAAGCAGTCGAACACCGCGCGTTTCGGCAAGGGTGCCGAAGAAGCGGTCAAGCTCGACCGCCGCGCGCAGCGCAAGCTCGACCAGGAACAGGGCCTCGTGCCGTTCGCCTGCAAGCTCAACGCCGAACTCGTCGAACAGCTCAAGGCCCGCGCGGCCACGCACCCGGAAGGGATGACGGGCCTGCTGTCCGAGCTGCTCGTGAACGGGCTCGCGCAACGCGACGCGTGACCGCCACGTATCTCGAAATTTCCGTTGACATTGCTGCGCTGCCACGACACACTCGTTCGCATGCCTACGCTCAAGCCCGCCGCCATCGCGCATAAAAACCGAGTGAACGCCCACCCGCGGCGATCACCGGAGGCGCTTGTGCGTTAGCATCGAGATTCAGTTGTGCATGTCACAAGGCCTCGCCGGAAACGGATGAGGCCTTTTTGTTTGGGTACGCGTCATCCCGCCCGGCTCAACGGATGGAGATGACGATGGACCAAGCAAGCCGGCTGGTTGTCTGCCCCGATCGGTGCCGCACCGATGCGATCGCACTGCCGCGGGTCGTGATGCAATTCACGGTCGCGCCGCGCAAGACGCTGACATGGTGCGCGCAAAGCGATGCCGAGATCCGCGTGCACGACGCGACGCTGTGGGTCACGCGGCTCGGCAGCGTCGACGATTACTGGATCCGAACCGGCGACGTGCTGCGCGTGCGGCGCGGCGATCGCATCTGGATGAGCACCGACGACGACCGTCCGGCCGAAGCATCGATCACGACCGCGTACGCAATGCGACGCGGCGCGTGGCTGGCGCATGCGCTCGCGCGAATGCGCAGCTTGCTGCGCCAGCGATGTCGAAGTCTTGCATGACGAAAGCGCTGCTGCGCACTCGCTACGGAGATGCAGCAGCGTCACGCGATGCGCGGCGCGCACGTCGATGCATCGCGCTCTACTATCTCGAAAATTATCGTTGACAACGTCGTTCCACCCAGACAAACTCGTTCGCATGCCTACGTATACGCTCATCGCCGTCGCGATTCACTTCTCGATGAACATTCGAAAGAATGGTTCACGGGAGGCGCGTGTGCGTTAGCAATCGAGCAGTACCGCATGTCACACCAGGCCTCACCGGAAACGGATGAGGCCTTTTTGTTCTGGTGCGCGTCATCCGTCCGGCTCACTGAATGGAGAAAACGATGGACCAGGCAAGCCCGCTGTTTGACCGTCCCGATCGGCGCCGCGCCGGCGCGATCGCGTTACCGACTGTCGTGATCCGTTTCGCGGTCGCGCCACGTACGACGCTGACGTGGCGCGCGCCGCAGGACGCGGAGCTCCGCGCGCATGGCGCGGCGCTGTGGGTCACGCGCCCGCCGTGCGTCGACGACTATTGGGTGCAGCCCGGCGACGTGCTGCGCATCGCACGCGGCGAGCGCATCTGGCTCGGCACCGATGCCGGCCGGTCGGCGGAAGCGACGCTCACGACGGCATACGTGCGTCGCGGCGAGCGCTTCAGGCGCACGCTCGCGCAAGTGCAACGTTTGCTCTTCGGGGCAGGGAGAACGAGCGGATGAGTGACGCGCCGTCAGGCACGCGAGGCGCGGAACGGCCGCGACCGGAAACGGACGCACCCGCGGCGTAACGCGCCGCAGGTGCGCATCGAATGACGCGGCACGCCGGTGCGTGCCGCGCGCGATCGCGCGCCGTGCGCAGCGACGGGATGCAGCAGGTGCATCAGGTGCTGGCGGCGAGACGCGGGCCCGTGCCTCGGGGAGTGGAATCGAAGTCGGGACGTTGCGCTGCCTGCGAGGTCACCCACGGATCGATGCCCTGCTTCTGCACCTCCTCGAGGAATGACACCCGTGTACGCCAGTAATCCGCTTGTAATTTCGCATCGATGACGCGCTGTTCGGCAGCGAACAATTCCATGCGCGCCGTCACGAGCATCGACGCAGCGGTTTTTTCCGGCGTCGGGGCGTGTCGCATCGCCCACCGGCTGATCCAGTTCAACATGCTGACCTCCGTGATTACGGACGAACCCGCATCGGGCAATCGCAAGCGGCCGTGCCTGCCCGAACACGCAACGGCCTTGACCGCACCTCACCGCCCGGCCTGCACGGACTGCGACTCCCCCGCGTCGGCAATTACCGACCGGCGTGTGCATGTGCGGTGTATCTATCCTAGAAAGACTTGCCGGTTTATGCGATGGGGTCTTGCAATCTTTTACACAGAAACCACAGTCGCCCCCGCATCACGAAATGACAGTTGCGGGCGGGACGGCTTCGGCGCAGGATAGCCCGATATCTGCAACCGCCTGGACTGACGAATGGCCGCCGCACGCCGCGGCCGGGCATTCGTACCGGCCGAGCACGTGCGTTCCCGCGCACGCGCCGCCCGCCCCGCCCCGCGTGCGTGCGTGCGTGCATTAGGCAGGCTCTCCGTTTCAACCGGATGTCATCCCGCACCCGCCCCCTCCCGCGCGATACGCCGCGCGTGTCGTCGTGCATGCCGTTGCGCGCGCATCGGCCGGCGTCGTTCGCGCATCCCCCTCCCGCTTCAGCCATTTCTTCCGGCTCGTTCCGCCCGAACCGGTAAAATGCGCGCCTTCGTCGCGCGGCCGGGCTGCCTGACCGTTCGCGCGCAGGCAGCCGATCGATCTTTCGATCGTGCCCTCCAACTATATCGTCCGAGCTATCCGCGCTATTACAATCCGCCGATAGCCGGGCAATAGTGGCTGGTTACAGTAAGCCCGCCGCGCATTGCCTTTACAACAATTCGGCACAACAAGCAACACGACAACCCGACCGGAGAAACGCCTTCATGGAATCCATCAAGCGGTATTTCGGCTTCGCTGAAGCCGGCACCGACTTCCGCACCGAAATACTCGCGGGCGTCACCACGTTCCTGACGATGGCCTACATCATCTTCGTCAACCCCGCGATCCTCGGCGATGCCGGCATGCCGAAGGAATCCGTGTTCGTCGCGACCTGCCTCGTCGCGGCGCTGGCGTCGCTCATCATGGGGCTGTACGCGAACTACCCGATCGCGTGTGCGCCCGGTATGGGCCTGAACGCGTATTTCGCGTATACGGTCGTCAAGGGGATGGGCTTCACGTGGCAGGCCGCGCTCGGCGCGGTGTTCATCTCCGGCTGCCTGTTCCTGCTCGTCACGCTGTTCCGCGTGCGCGAGGCGATCGTCAACGGCATTCCGAAATCGCTGCGGATCTCGATTACCGCGGGCATCGGCCTGTTCCTCGGCATCATCTCGCTGAAGACCTCGGGCGTGATCGTCGGCAACCCGGCCACGCTCGTCACGCTGGGCGACCTGCACAAGCACGACACGATCCTCGCGATCATCGGCTTCTTCACGATCGTCACGCTCGACCACCTGCGCGTGCGCGGCGCAATCCTGATCGGCATCATCGGCGTCACGATCCTGTCGTTCTTCTTCGGCGACAACCAGTTCCACGGCGTGTTCTCGGCGCCGCCGTCGATCGACGCGACGCTGTTCAAGCTCGACATCCGCGCCGCCCTGTCGACCGGCATCATCAACGTGATCCTCGTGTTCTTCCTCGTCGAGCTGTTCGACGCGACGGGCACGCTGATGGGTGTCGCGAACCGCGCGGGCCTGCTCGTCGAAGGCAAGATGAACCGCCTGAACAAGGCGCTGCTCGCCGACAGCACGGCGATCGTCGCGGGCTCGGTGCTCGGCACGTCGTCGACCACCGCGTATATCGAAAGCGCATCGGGCGTGCAGGCCGGCGGCCGCACGGGCGTGACGGCGATCACCGTCGCGGTGCTGTTCCTCGCGTGCCTGTTCATCGCGCCGCTCGCCGGCGTCGTACCGGCCTATGCAACGGCACCGGCGCTGCTGTACGTGTCGTGCCTGATGCTGCGCGAGATGGTCGAGGTGCCGTGGGACGATGCGACGGAAGCCGTGCCGGCCGCGCTGACCGCGCTGCTGATGCCGTTCACGTACTCGATCGCGAACGGTGTCGCGTTCGGCTTCATTGCTTACGGCGGCCTCAAGCTGCTGACGGGCCAGGCCCGCTCGGTCAAGCCGATCGTGTGGATCATCGCGGCCGTGTTCCTGTTCCGCTTCTTCTATCTCGGCAGCGAGTGACGGCGGCGCTTCGGCGCGATGCATGATGAAAAAACGCCACCTTCGGGTGGCGTTTTTGTTGTGCGTGCCGTGCCGCCTGATCCGCGCGGACTACGGTATCGCGACGCGACCCGGCGCCACGACGATGTCGACTTCACCTGGCGCGCCCCGACCGATCGCGTCGTCATCCGATCAAGCCGCCCCGTCGGCCATCGACATGCCGGCTGCGAGCAACCATGCGCCTGCCGGCAGACGGCGCGCCCTTCCCCCATCCCGAACGATTCTCCACGTGCGGCACCGTCTTTTTATTGCGTCGGAATTCGAATGATTTTCTCTGCGATCCTGACGAATCGAGATGCCGGTTCGTGTCGGCACACCAGCAGCCGGCCCGGTGCAGTCACAATCCGGTGCGGCCCGCATACGAAAATGCCGCCCGGCCCCGCCGAACGGCATCGCGTGAGGGGCAACGCCTTCGCGTGCGCAACGCTCGGCGATGCGCGCCGCAAGACGAGCGTCGTGTCATCAGCGCCAGTTGGCCTCGTAGAAACGGACGTAGCCGCTGCGCAGCGTCACGCACTGCGCGCGCGTCTCCGACAGCAGGCGCCGTGCGGCCGCCTCGATACGGTCGCGATGCTGGTCGAATGCGCCGACCATGTCCTCGAAGCGCGGCGATGCCGCGCCGAAGTGATCTTCCAGCGCCTCGGCGGTGATCTGGCATTGGACACGCTCGCCATTGACCAACGCCGTGAACGCAAGCATCAGGTCACGCCCCGAATACTCGGGTTTCTCGTTCGTGAAATGGATCTGCATGGGAGCCGCCTCGACCGGTAGAAAACGAATGACCGCGTCCGTCGTCCGCTACCGGCCGGACGAAGTGTACGCGGGCTCGCCGGCGGAGGCACGGCCCGCGGGGATAGGCGCGGACAATGCATGCCGGTTGCTTTCCACTTTAGACGGTTTCGCGCAGGAGACAAATTTTACGGCGTGCGTCGTTCCGACGCGCATTTCATCTGATCAGCGCGGCATCCGGCACCGTTTCGGAAACCGGCGTCAGTGAGGATCGGTCGGCCAGACGTTGAGCGCGATCGCAGCCGTCGCGGCGCCCACCGCAATCGCGGCCGCCCCGTATCGCACCGCATCGGTCAAATCGAACAGCAGCCCGTGGATCGCCACGGCGATGCCGCCCAGCATGATGAAAGTGGCGATGGCCGCCAGCACGACCCTCAGTTCCGTCCGAACCATGATGCGTCTCCCGAACGGATGCATGTCGCGTCGCATGCATGTTGCAATGCGGAACACGGCGCGTGCGTGCTCCATTTCCATCATTGCAGGCGGGCATTTAAAAGCAAGGGGATTTTGTTCGCGGTCGCGCGGCGTACGTGACGCTTGTATGATGATGCGTACCCGGATGGTTGCCGTTCGCACATCGATGGTGCGCCGCACGTGGCGACGGGAATCTGGGGGTGTTTCGGCGCGTGTGCGTGCGCCGGGAGACGGTCAATTTCGAGAAGCATGGGCCCGGGTAAACGCTGAAAGCGCCAACCAGGACCGACCGCGAAGCATGGAGCATCAGTAAGAGCTGAAACGCCAACTGCTGCCGACCGCGAAGCATGGGCATCAGCAAGCGCTGAAGCGCTAACTGCTGCCGACCGCGAAGCATGGGGCATCAGCAAGCGCTGAAGCGCTAACTGCTGCCGACCGCGAAGCATGGGGCAGCAGTAAGCGCTGAAGCGCTAACTGCTGCCGACAGGAGACAAGTCATGCCGCAACACTTCGTGCTGCCCGCCACCGCGGGTCGCAACGACCTGCTCGCGCAGGCGCATGCGCGTTCGACCGCGGTCGGCCTGCGCGCGCACGAACGCCCGGATTTCTCGCCACTGTCGCACATCGCGCTGCGCGAACTGCTCGACACGAACCACACGCTGTTCTCGCACGCCCGCCCGGTGATGGAGAACCTCCACGCGCAAATCGCCGACACGCAAAGCCTCGTGCTGCTGACAGACGCCGACGGCGTGATCCTGCACAGCATCGGCGACGCGGACTTCATCGAGAAAGCCAACCGCGTCGCGCTGTGTACCGGCGTCTCGTGGGCGGAAGGCGCGCGCGGCACCAACGCGATCGGCACCGCGCTCGCATCGGGCCAGGCCGTCGCGGTGCACGGCTCCGAACACTTCCTGCGCGCCAACCACATCCTCACCTGCTCGTGCGCGCCGATCTTCGACCCGTTCGGCCGCACGCTCGGCACGCTCGACGTCAGCGGCGATCCGCGCGGCTCGAGCCCGCATACGCTCGCGCTCGTGCGGATGTCCGCGCAACTGATCGAGAACCACCTGTTCGCGAACCAGTGCTCGGAAGCCTTGCGGCTGCGCTTCCATGCGCACGAGGAATGCGTCGATTCGCTGTTCGCCGGGCTCGTCGCATTCGGCCCCGACGGCGGGCTGATCGCCGCGAACCGCAGCGCGCAATTCCAGCTCGGCGCATCGTTCGACGCACTGCAGCACCAGGCCAGCGACGCGCTGTTCGGCCTGCGCTTCGGCCAGCTCGCGCAGCAGGCGGCACGCGCGCCCGGTGCGATGTTCCGCCTCACGCTGTCGACCGGCGTACGCGTGCTGGCGCGCTGCGAATTCGCGGAAGCACACAAGACCACCGTCGCCGTCACGCCGCCCGCGCCCGCCGCGCGCGTGCGCACGCCGGACCCCGACGCGATCACGTTCGCGACGCTCGACACCGGCGACGCGCGCATGGCCGCCGTGCTCGAGCGTGTCGCGAAGATCCGCGGGCGCGACCTGCCGCTGCTGATCCTCGGCCAGACCGGCACCGGCAAGGAATGGCTCGCCCGCGCGCTGCACCAGGCATCGCCGCGCGCGGACGGCCCGTTCGTCGCGGTCAACTGCGCAGCGCTGCCCGATTCGCTGATCGAGGCCGAGCTGTTCGGCTACGAAGACGGCGCGTTCACCGGCGCGCGCAAGCGCGGCAGCCCCGGCAAGATCGTGCAGGCCGACGGCGGCACGCTGTTTCTCGACGAAATCGGCGACATGCCGCTCGCGCAGCAGGTCCGGCTGATGCGCGTGCTGCAGGAACGCGCGGTGATGCCGCTCGGCGGTGCGCGCGCGGTGCCGGTCGACGTGCGCGTGGTCTGCGCGACCCATCGCGACCTGCGCGCGATGATCGCGGAAGGCACGTTCCGCGAAGACCTGTTCTACCGGATCAACGGGCTCGCGATCACGCTGCCGGCGCTTGCCGCACGCACCGACCTGCCCGCGCTCGTCGAGCGGATTCTCGCGCGGCTCGCGCGCAGCGAACCGATGCCGCGCCGCATCGCGGCCGACGTGCTCGACGCGTTCGCGCGCCATCGCTGGCCCGGCAACCTGCGCCAGATGACCAACGTGCTGCGCACGGCCGGCATGCTCGCCGAAGACGAAGCGGAAATCACGCTGGCCCATTTGCCCGACGATTTCTGGCTCGACTGCGACGACGCACCGGCTGCGCCGGCCGCCACATTGCCGGCCGCATCGGCCGGCACGCGCGAAGGAACGACGCTGCAAAGCCATCAGGCCGCGGTGATCGATGCCGTGCTCGCGCGGCATGGCGGCAACGTGTCGGCGGCCGCGCGCGAACTCGGTCTCGCCCGCAATACCGTGTACCGGCACCTGCGCCGGCATTGACGCCAGCGGGCGGCCGGCGCCGGCCGCCCGCACGTTCGGGTATGCTTGGCGCGTTGTCGCCGAACCGCCGCCCGCCTCTGCCTCCGCCATGACCGATCCGGAACACCTCCCCCTCGTGCGCATCGAGCCGCTCGGCGCGACCTTCGACGCGCCCGATTCGCTCACGCTGCTCGAAGCCGCCGCGTTCGCGCACGTGTCGCTGCCGCGTTCGTGCCGCAACGGCACGTGCCGAAGCTGCCTTTGCCGGATCGTCAGCGGCAGCGTACGCTACACGATCGAATGGCCGGGGCTGAGCCGCGAGGAAAAGGCCGGCGGCTATACGCTGCCGTGCGTGGCCGTCGCGACGTCGGACCTCGTGCTCGACGTGCCCGACGCGGTCATGCTCGACTAGGGCCGGCTCACGCGTGCCGCCCAGCGAAAGTTGATCCTGTGTGGAGAACATCATGACCCAGCAAACCGATCGCATCGAAAAACAGGCCGTGCTCAACGCATCGCCCGACCGCGTGTGGGAAGCCGTCAGCAATTCCGGTGAATTCGGCCAATGGTTCGGCGTCACGTTCGACGGGCCGTTCGCGGCCGGCCAGCCGCTATTCGGCCGCATTACGCCGACACGCGTCGACGACGACGTCGCCAAGGCACAAGAGCCCTATGCAGGCACGGTGTTCGAGATCGTCGTCGACCGCCTCGAGCCGAAGCAAGTGTTTTCGTTTCGCTGGCACCCGTTCGCGATCGACCCGAATTATGACTACACCTCCGAGCCGATGACGCTCGTCACGTTCGCACTCGCCGCACAGGCCGGCGGCACGCTGCTCACGGTCACCGAAACGGGCTTCGACCAGTTGATCGAAACGCGCCGCGCGAAGGCGCGCGAGATGAACGATCAGGGCTGGGCCGCACAGATGGCGCTGATCACGAAATACCTGGCGAAGCACGCATAGCGCGCCGCCACGTCGCACGTCCGCGCCGACATGCGAATCGGCGTGCGTGGCATAATCCGCTCCATCGTCGTCCAACCGCCGCCGCGCATCGCATGCTGAGTCGTCGCCTCCGGAAGATCGGCAGTCTGATCGGGATGCTCGCCATCCTGATGTCGGCGCTCGCGCCGACGATCTCGCAGGCACTGACGACGCAGCAGCGCGTCGATACGCTGCTGGCCGGCTACTGCACGGCCGCGCCGGCCACCGGCCAGCGCGCCGCCGATTCGTCGCAGAAGAGCCTGCAGGCCCACCTCCAGGCATGCGGCTATTGCAGCCTCCTGGCTCACACACCTGCACTGCCCGCGCCCGAACTGACGTTCGAGGCCAGCGTGCACGTCATTCAGCACCGCGAAGCGACCCGCTTCGAAAGCCTGCGCCGCGCGCTGCCGCTCACGGCCGCGCAGCCGCGCGCCCCTCCGATCGCGTCCTGATTCGTCGTCAACGCCCGTGATGCCGTCGCGCATCGCGTGGTTCGCGCACGCCCCCGGCGTGCGCGACGTGTCACGTTTCGAAGGACGATCATGTCTCACCATATTGCGCGCGGCGTCGCGCCGTGCGCGCGGCTGGCTGCCTCCGGTTCGCACTGTCGCGCCGGCATTTGCTCGCAGGCGAATGTCCGGTCGCGCACGTTCGCGCCGGCCGCGTCGCCCCCCTTACCCTCTGCATCCATCCATAAGGATAACCAACCATGAAACGCTCGATTCCGACCGGCCTGCTGTTCGCGCTGCTGGCACTGCAAGCTCCCGCCACGTTCGCCGCGCCGGCCGTACAGGCAGAAAACTGCTGGATCCGCGCGATGCCGGCAACCGTGCCGTCGTCCGGCTACTTCACGCTGAAGAACGACGGCGACGCGCCCGTCACGCTGACGGGCCTCGACACGCCCGCATACGGGATGGCCATGCTGCACGAAACGCAGACGAACGGCAGCACCGCGAAGATGGTTCACGTCGACGCGGTCGAAGTGCCCGCGCACGGCACGGTGACCTTCAAGCCGAAGAGCTATCACGTGATGCTGGAACAACCGCGCGAAGCCGTCGCGCCCGGCGCGAAGGTGCCGTTCCGGCTGCATTTCGCGGACGGCTCGACGGTGTCCGTGACCTGCGACGCCAAGGCGCCGAACTACTCCGGCCAGTAACGCCACCCACCCTCGATCGAAGGAGATGCACATGAAACATCGCCTGCCGCTGGCCGACCTGATCGTCCGCTACCGGACGCCGCTGAACGTCGCCGTGATGATCGTCTGCGGGATCTGGGCAGGGTGGATCGCATGGATGACGCGGCCCGCCGCGATCGATACGCCGCCGTCGACCCCCGCGTACTGCATGCGCGACGCAAGCTGACGCGCACGACCGCACGGTTCCGGCGCGAGCCTGCGTCAATTTTTGGCGTGACATCATCGCGTCATCCCGACCGCCGGAACCGCCTCCTGGAGCGTCGCATGTCCATTCAGACCTGGATGCTGTTTGCCGCAGCCTATCTCGCCACGACGCTGTCGCCGGGGCCCAACGTACTGCTCGTCATCCGCAACACGGTGCGCTACGGCTCGCGCGGCACGGCCGCGACGATCGCGGGCAACCTCGCGGCGCAAGGCGTGGTCGTGGTACTCGTCGCGCTCGGCGTCGGCGCGGTGCTGGCCGCGATGCCGCCGCTGTTCGTCGCGATGAAAGTGGTCGGCGCCGCGTACCTGGTGTTCGTCGGTGTCCGGCAGCTGCGCGGCGACCGCAAGGCCGCCGCTTCGCCCGGAGCGGCGGAGATCGCCGTGCCCGACCGCGGGAAACTGTTCCGCGAAGCGCTGTTCGTATCGGGCAGCAATCCGAAGACGATGATCTTCCTGTCGGCGTTCATGCCGCAGTTCATCGTGCACGACCGCCCGCTCGCGCTGCAGTTCGTCGTGATGTACGCGACGATCGCGGGCACCGTCGTGGTCGTTCACGGCGTCTATTCGGCCGGCGTGCGCCGCTTCCATCGCGGCTTCGGCATGAGCCGCGCGGTGCGTGCGCTCAAGCGCGCCAGCGGGCTGCTGTTCGTCGGGCTCGGGATCAAGCTGCTGACCGCGCGGCAGGTTTAACACGCGTACGCACGTCAGTCGACGGACCGCCCGGCAGGCAGCTCATCCCCCTCAGACCTTCCACGCGGCCAGCGCGTCCACGATCTCGTCGAACGACGGCCGGGTGTCGATCTCCTCGCTCACGCAAGCCGCCGCGAGCGCTTCCAGCTCACGCACCCCGGCCCGCGTGCGCGGTGCGCAATGTGCGAACAATTCGCCGAGCAGATGGCCGTACGCGCGAACTTCCAGCCGTTCGAGCCGGGCGCCATGCCGTACGTCGCTCGTGTCGTAGAACGATGCCGCACCGAAGTCGCCCAGCAGCGTACCGCCCTCGCCGTCGTGCAGGATGTTGTGCGCATACAGGTCGCCATGCATGATGCCGCGCGCATGCAGATGGCGTGCGGCCGATGCGATGCCGTGCGCGATCCGCACGGCCTCTTCCGGCTCGAATCGCGCGTCGGCCGCATACACGTCGCGCGTGCAGGTTGCAAAGCTCGGCGGCCCGGCAAGGTTCGCGAGCGCCGGATCGACCAGTTCCATCACGAGCCCGTGCGTACCGTCCGGATGACCGCGCACCTTGCCGATCACCGGGATCACGTTCGGGTGGCGGCCGGCATGCAGGCACGCGGCCATTTCACAGTCGGGCAGCCCGTCGCTCGTCACCGCGCCCTTGAACAGCTTGACCGCGACCGCTCGCGACGCATGATCGTCCGCGCGCCATTGCGCGCGGTAAATGACGCCCGACGCGCCTTCGCCCAGCTTCTGTTCGCATGAGAGCGACGCCCAGTCGACGTCCGCGACCTCCGGCCCGGCCGACGCCGCGGCTTCCGGCGCGGCGCTGAACGGATTGCCGGAGTATGCGAGCCACGCGAGGCGCGGCAGGCGCGGCAACCAGTCGGGCAGTTGGTCCAGCCGGTTCGCCGACAGGCGCACCAGTTCGAGCGCACGGCACGCGGCCATTTCGGCAGGCAGCGTGCGCAGCCGGTTGCCCGCGAGCATCAGCTTCTGCAATCGCGAGCAGTCGCCGATCCCGGCGGGTAGCGCGTCGATCTCGTTGTCGGTCAGGATCAGCCAGCGCAGCGCACGCGGCAGCGATCCGCGCGGCACCGTGCGGATCCGGTTCGCCTTGAAGCCGATCATGTCGAGTTGAGCGCACGCGCCGAGCACGTCGGGGAAGGTGGTGAAGCGGTTGCCGGACGCGAACAGGATGCGCAGGCGATGCAGCCGCGGCAAGTCGTCCGGCAGCGCGGCGAGTGCGTTACCGGACAGGTCGAGCACTTCGAGCGTGTCGGCCAGATCGAAAATCTCGCGCGGAAACTCGGTCAGCCCGCACGCGAGCTTGAGTTGCCGGGCGCCCGACAGTTGTCCGGCCTGCAGTTGTTCGAGGGTGGTAGTCACGGGGAGAAAGCGGATGGCAGTAGCGATGGTCGTCGGACCGATCGTCCGAATTCTACCGGGATCGCTTTCGCGCACACCGAAACCCTGTCATACCCCCTTCACAAACGCGCAATGTGGCGCTAGAATTGCGCCCCTTGCAGTGCAGTGCCGACGTGGTGAAATTGGTAGACACGCTATCTTGAGGGGGTAGTGGCGAAAGCTGTGCGAGTTCGAGTCTCGCCGTCGGCACCAGATGCGGTTTCTCCGCGTTTCCAGCATTTTCAAAAACCCGCGACAGCGCATGGCCTCGCGGGTTTTTTGTTTTTATCGCGTTCGACGACACGATGCCGATGCAAGCCCGGCGCGCACCGGGAGATTCAAGCGCGGGCCGGATCCGCCGCAAGCATCTCTGCGCCCCCCGCTAGGCCAGCAACAGAAAATTGCGAACGACCGCCGACGGCTCGTCGCATCGCGACGCAATGGCCAGCCTTGCACGAAGCGCATTACCGGCGAACGGCCGATAGACGACGCCGGCAACCTGCACCTGCGTAATCGCCTTCGGCACGACAGACACGCCGAGCCCGGCAGCGACCAGCGTCACCGCGGACGCGATTTGCGGTGCGGGTTGCGCCATCCGCGGCTCGAATCCGGCGGCGTTGCATGCGGCGACGATGTCGTCGAACAGCGCGCTGCCGGCTTCCCGCGGCACCTGCACGAACGACTCGTCGGCCAGCTCGGCCAGATCGATGCGCCGACGCCGCGCCAGCCGGTGCGCCACGGGCAGCGCGACGAACATCGGTTCCTCGTCCCAGTCCGACACCCGCAACGTCGCGGCGGCACGGCGTTCCGGCCGCACGATCGCGACGTCGAGATGCCCGGCGTCCAGCGCCTCCAGCAGGACGCGCGACGTCGCCTCCTGCAACGTCAGCTCGGCCTCCGGAAACGCCTCCCTGAAGCGGCGGATCAGATCCGACACTTTCGAATTGAACGCCGCCGTCCCGGTGAAGCCCACCCGCAGATGCCCGGTTTCCCCGCGTGCGGCCCGCCTTGCCGCCCGCGCCGCCCGCTCGGCATCGTCGAGCACGCGGCGCGCCTCTTGCGCGAAGACCTCGCCCGCCAGCGTCAGCTCGGCACCGCGCGCGGTCCGCTTGAACAGTTCCACGCCGAGTTCGCTCTCGAGCGCCTTGATCTGCTGGCTCAATGGCGGCTGCCCGATGCCGAGCGTTTCGGCAGCCTTGGTGAAATTCGACGTGGCCGCCACGGCCAGAAAGTATCGGAGATGTCGGAGTTCCATTCGCCAGGTGACCTCACGGTGAGCCGGACCGGCTCTTCAGCCAGTGGTAAAACATATTGCTACGGTTTCTTTCATATATTGGACATATACATGACGGTGCGCAAGAATTCAGGCATTCCGTCGCACATCGAGTGCACCCATGTCCTCCGCTTCGATTTCCCGATCCACGCCCGGCCCGCGCAACGCCGCGTCCGATGCGCTGCCTGCAGGCGTGTCCCCGCGCTCGGCCGCGTACAAGCGCATCGCGCTGGCGCTGTTCCTTGCCGGTTTTTCCACCTTCTCGCTGCTGTACTGCGTCCAGCCGCTGCTTCCCGCGTTCGCACGGGAGTTCCGGCTGGGCGCGGCATCGAGTTCGCTCTCGCTGTCGCTGTCGACCGGGATGCTGGCGGTCTCCATCCTGTGCGCCGGCGCACTGTCCGAACGCGTCGGACGACGCGGGCTGATGTTCGCGTCGATGACGCTGGCCGCGCTGTTCAATGTGCTCGCCGCGCTGTCGCCCAACTGGAACCTGCTGCTGGTCTGGCGTGCGCTCGAAGGTTTCGCGCTGGGCGGCGTCCCGGCGGTCGCGATGGCCTATCTCGCGGAAGAAATCGCGGCCGAGGGGCTCGGTTTCTCGATGGGTCTCTATGTCGGCGGAACCGCGTTCGGCGGCATGATCGGTCGGATCGGCATGAGCGCGCTGGAAGAACATTTCTCGTGGCGGACGGCGATGCTGACGATCGGCGTCATCGATCTCGTCGCGGCCGTTGCCTTCGTGATGCTGCTGCCGCAATCGCGGCGCTTCGTGAAGCGCACCGATCTGACGCTGCGTCATCATCTTCGGCTGTGGAACGCGCAACTGCATCATGCCCGGCTCCCGTTCGTGTTCACGATCGGCTTCCTGGTGATGGGCGCGTTCGTGACGATCTACAACTACGCGGGGTTCCGGCTCACGGCGGCCCCTTTCAACCTGAGCTCGACCGAGTGCGGCCTGATCTTCGGCGCCTACCTGTTCGGGATGGTGTCGTCATCGAGCGCCGGCGCGCTCGCCGACCGTCTCGGGCGCGCACCGGTGCTTGTCGGCGGCATTCTCGTATTCGCGGCGGGCCTCGCGCTGACGCTGTCGCACTCGCTCGCTGCGATCGTCGTCGGCATCGTGCTCGTCACGATCGGCTTCTTCGTCGCCCATGCGGTGGCGAGCGGCTGGGTCGGCTACCTCGCGGGATCCGCGAAGGGGCACGCTGCCTCGCTGTACCTGCTCGCGTACTATCTCGGATCGAGCGTGCTCGGCTCGGTCGGCGGGTCGTTCTGGCAGCACGGCGCGTGGGCAAGCGTCGCCGCGTATGTCGCGGTGTTGCTCGTCCTCGGACTGATGGCTGCGCGGCGATTGGCCCGCGCGTAACGGACACGGCGGGCACCCCGCGTTTTCCAGTCAATCGCCGCTGGATTCGAGCACGTTCCGCGTGAGCACGACCGACGGAATCGCCGGCTTGAGCATCGTGCGGCGCGTCTGCGCATCCGCCCTTCTCCGGCCGAGCGCGAGCGAATGCATGACGACGATCACGACGCCAGCACATCCTCCCCCTTCACCGCATACGCCGCCTCCCGCCGCCGCAACCGCAGCGCGATCAGCGCGGCCAGCACCGCCAGCGCCACACCGGCCAGAAACCCGCCCGTATAACCGACCTTCGCGGTGAGCGACAGGATCGTCGACGACGCGATCAGTTCGCCGAGATCGCGCGTGCTCTGCACGGCCGTCACGTCGGTGCCGGCCTGGTCGCTGCCGCCCGCGAAGCGCATGCCGGCCGTCATGATCGACACCGACGTGATGCCGGTCGCCAGCGAACCGAGTACCGTGCACAGCCATGCCCACGACGGCGACACCGGCAGCCACCCGCTCGCCTGAGCGAACCACAGCAGCGCGGCCGCGCCCGCACAGCTCACGCCGGCCGTAAACGCACGCCACAACCCGAGCCTCCGGACGAGCCACGCGCCGCCGCCGCAACCGAGCACGACCGTCACGACGCCGCCGGCCATCCCGAGCCTCCCGATCGCGTCGAGCGACCAGCCCGCGTCGTTGAGAAACAGCTTCGACAGGCCGAAGCCCGATACGGCCGTCATCGCCGACAGTAGCGCAAGCGACAGCAGCGACCACGAACGCGGCCGCTTCGCGAAGCGCACGAGGCTTGCGTTGTGTTCGGCGTGTACGCGTGCGCGATCCGCATCGCGCGGCAGCACCCACAGTACGCACGCAAGGCTCGCGAGCGGCACGGCGGCCAGCGCGAGAAACGCGGCGCGCTGCCCGAACAGGCCGATCAGCGTCAACGTGCCGGCGCCGCCGCCGAAGAAGCCGATCATCACGCCCGCGATCTGGATCGCGTTGATCTTCGCGAGCGTGTCGCCGCGGAAGTGCTCGGCGGCCATCCCGTCGTTCGCGATGTCCTGCGTCGCGCTCGCGAGCGACGCGACGGCCAGCAGGCCGACCGCCCATCCGGCCGTCGCGACCGTCATGCCGAGCTGCGCGAGGCTGCCGAGGCACAGCACGACGAGCGTCTGCATCGGCAGCATCCAGCTGCGCCGCCGGCCGATGCGCGGCGACCAGCGGTTGTCGACGACGGGCGCCCACAGGAATTTCACGACCCACGGCAAGCCGACGAGCGGCAGGAACGCCAGTGCGTGAAGCGGTGCGCCGTCGTGGCGCAGCAAGGTCGGCATCGCATCCATCGCAATGCCGATCGGGATTCCCTGTGACAGGTAAAGCAGCGTGATCGTGATGACCAGGCGGCGATGTTCGAGCAGATCGCGCATCGGAGTCTCCAGTTGCATGACATTAAAAAGGTTCGACGCTGGCCGGCACGCGCGCGGCACGTATCGCGTCGCGGCGCGGACGACGCGCGGCACGCAACAGCAATGCGCCGAATGCGACGAGCGCCGCGTCGATCGGCCAGTACACGGGTTCGCCCGCGCCGAGCAGCGCGATCGCGCAGTGCGTCACGCCGGCCAGCCCGTACGCGGCGCCGGCCGCGCGCATCAGCCTGCGCAGCCATGCCGCGCGATCGTCCACACCGGCCGCAAGCGCGACCGCGCCGCCCCACACGGCCCAGAACAGCATCGCGAGCGCATGGTCGACGTGCACGCCGTCGGGTAGCGCGCGCCCCGCGAACAGCAGCACGCCGCCCGCGAGCACGAGCCCGCCGCATGTGCCGACGGCGATCGCGGCCAGCACGTTCGCGGCGCGATCCTGCTGCGCCCGCCGCCGCTCGATCCACAGATGCAGCCCCGTCGCGCACAGCGCGCACGCGGCGAGCCCCATCAGGAAATGCACGACGCGCAGCACGCCGCCCATCGCCCCCACCCAGCCGTATTGCGCGAAATGCAGCGGCTGCACCGCGATGAACGTACGCAGCCAGAAGCCGCGGCCGCGCGACGTGGCATCCGCGAGCCATTGCCCGTCCGCCGCGCGATACAGGTGACGCTCGAACACCGCCGTACTCGGCAGGCCGGCGGTCGTACCGGCAATCTCGACGCGCGCGTTCGCATCGCCCCAGCCATGCAGCACGACCGCTTCGGGTCGGAAATCCGCGATGCGCGCCGCGTCGCGCCGCAGCAGCGCATCGAGATCGGGCGGGCGTTGCCACGCGTCGCCGGCCGCGGCAGGCGGCGGCCCGCCGAGCAGTTCGGCGAACGCGCGCTGCGGCTGCCCCGGATAGGCGACGCCCGCGAGCGACACCGTGCCGAGCGCGCCGAGCCCCGACAACGCACCCGTGAACGCGAACAACACGAGCCACGGGGAGCCCCACAGGCCGATCCACGCGTGCAGGTCGAACAGCGCGGCGCGCAGCCCTTTATCGCGCCGGATACGCGCCGCGTCGGGCCAGCGCCGGTGATGCACGACCAGGCCCGCAACGATGAGCACGAGCAGCACGATGCCCCACAGGCTCACGAAGATGCGCCCGGGAAAGCCCGCGAACAGCGTCTTGTGCAGCGTGACGAGCAACGCCGCGCGTGCGCCGTCGGCCACCCGCTCGCCCGTCGCCGGGTCGAGCGCCAGCGTGCACGCCTGGCGCGCGTCGCAGAAGCGGATCGCCGGATCGTCCGGTTGCGGCAGCACGATGCGCGCATCGCGCAACGAAACGCCGAGCGCCGCGGCACGCGCGACAAGCGCATCGAGCGGCAGCAAGGGCCGCGCGACGGCGATCGACGCTGGCCGCCACCAGCCCTGCATCGAATCGGTCGCGAGACTCCAGGTACCGCTGAACAGCACGACGAACAACACCACGCCGAACAGCGCACCGGCGCCGCGGTGCAGCGCGCGCCAGCGCGAACGCGACGAAGCGTCCATGTCAGCGCCCTCCCCAGAGCATCGCGCAGGGCACGAGCACCGCGAGCCATGCCCCCGCGCGCCACGCAGCCTGCCGCCGCCCGGGCGCGACGAGCACCCACAGCAGCGCGGCGACGCCCGCGGCGAGCGACAGCAGCACGGCCGCGTAGAGCCGGTTCAATCCGTCGGCCGGGTAATGACGGGCCAGCGTGACCGCCAGCGCGACCGAGCCCGGCAGCACGCCGCCGATCGCGAGCGCCGCCCGCGTACCCCAGCCGCCCGCCATCAGAACTGCCCGCGCACGGTCAGCATCACGTTGCGCGGTTCCCCGTAGCGGTTGTTCCAGCCCGGGTTGCTCAGGCTCAGGTAGTACTTGCGGTCGAACAGGTTGTTGACGTTGACCGCCGCGCTCCAGCGCTTGTCGTAGCGGTAGCCGAGCCGCACGCTCGCGAGCGCGTAGCCGCCCTGGCTCATCGTGACGCCGTTCGCCTGCGCCGAGTAATTGCTCTGCACCTGCAGGCCGCCGCCGATGCTCCAGCGCCGCTCCTGCCACGGCAGGTCGTAGTTGGTCCACAGCCGGAACAGGTGGCGCGGGTTCAGCAGCGGCGCGAACGACGAGCCCGCGTTCGCGAGGTTGTCCGCATAGCGCATCGTGTCGTACGTGTAGCTCGCCCACACGCTCCACCACGGCGTGATGCGGCCGTTCGCCTCGAACTCGAAGCCCTGGCTGCGCACGCTGCCGCCGTTCACGTAGTAGCAGTTCGGCCCCGCGCACGGATGCGCGAGATCGACCTGCGGGTTGTTGTCGAGATCGATGCGGAACGCCGCGAGCGACACGTTGAGCTTGCCGCCCGCCAGTTCGCCCTTCACGCCCGTCTCGTAGGTGCGCCCCTTCACCGGCGTCAGGATGCCGCCGCCCCACATCGACTTGGTTTGCGGCTGAAACACTTCCGCATAGCTTGCGTACCACGACCAGTCGCGCGCGAAATCCCAGATCAGCCCGCCGTACGGCGTGAACTGGTGGCCGGTGTTGTAGTGCGCGCCGAGGCTGTCCTGGTTCCACCAGCTCACGCGGCCGCCGAGCACGAGCGTGACGGGTTCCGCGAGCTTGATGCGGCCGAGCCCGTACACGCCCTTCTGCGAAATGTCGTTCTGCTGCGACTGCTGGTACGGGCCAACGTCCGGCTCGGGCACGCTGCTCGGGTTCCAGCGGTACACGTTCACCGGCGTGCCGGCCACGTTGCCCAGGAGTTGCGCCGACATCTGCCCGCTGCTGCTGTTCGCGTAGGTCACGCCGAACAACAGGTCGTGCGTGAGCCCGAACGCGTGCACCGGGCCCTGCACGTTCGCATCGAGGCTGCGGCTGTAGCTGCTGAACTGGTACGCGCCGCCCGTCAGCGCGCCGCCCGCGCCGGTCGCCGGGTCGATCGCGCCGTACGAGCCCGCGTATTTCAGGTCCGAGCGCACGCTCTGGTATTCGCCGCTGACCTTCGCCTTCCAGCCGGCGCCGAGCTTCTGCTCGACCGATGCGAACGCGCGCGTCGTGTCCCAGTCGAAGTGGCCCCACGCGGTGTCGAGGAACGTCGAGCGCGGCAGGCCGAGGCTCGACCCGTCGCGCGCCATCGGCACGCCGGACATGTCGGGCACCGACCGGGTCGTCTGGTATTGCGCGCCGAACGTGAGCAGCGTGTCGCGCGTCACGTCGACTTCCGTGATGCCGTAGATCGACCGCGTGTCCTGCTTGGCGTGGTCGTAGAAGAAATGGCGATCCTCGTAGGCGGCGACGAGCCGGCTGCGCACGGTGCCGGCCGCATTGAGCGGCCCGCCGATGTCGGCTTCCGCGCGATAGCGGTCCCAGCTGCCGACGCTCACGCTCGCGTTCGCGGAGAACTGGTACTGCGGCCGCTTGCGCACGAGGTTGACCGTCGCGGCCGGGTTGCCCGAGCCGTGCAGCAGGCCGTTCGCGCCGCGCAGGATTTCCACGCGCTCGTACACGGAGATGTCCTGCGGCGCGCTCGCCATGTCGCCGATCACCACCGGCACGCCGTCGAATTCGAACGAATCGACCTTGAAGCCGCGCACGAAATACGCGGTGGTGAGCAGCACGTAAGGCTGCACCGTCACGCCCGCCGACTGCTGCATCACTTCGTCGAGCGAGTACAGGTTCTGCTGGTCGATCCGCTCACGCGTCGTCACGCTGACCGACTGTGGAATCTCCCTCAGCGCAAGCGGCATCTTGCCGACCGTCGCGACCGACGGATCGTCGGCCACGCCGCGCGACGCGGACACCGAAATCGCCTTCAGTTCGCCCGCGGCGGGCTTCACGGCGGTCGTTTCCTCCTTCCGGACTTCCGCGTCGGCCGCCGGCGCCGCATCCGCGAACGCCGCCGCCGGATGCGCGGCGATCAGCAGGCCCAGATACAGCGACTGGCGCCAGCACCCTCGCCGCAAACGGGCGACGCGCGCGCCCTTCGTCCTTGATCTCCCAGGTTCCAGCACCTCGTACCGCATTCACGCCCCCGCATTTGATAATCATTCTCATTATCAAATAGAACCGGCGGGCGCTTTTTCGATCGAGGGGCTTTTCCTATCGATCCCGGGCATGCCGGATCGCATTGTTCACGTCAGTGTTCGGATTCGGCCGGTCGCGCTTGCGCGTCCACGTCCACGTCCACGTCCACGTCCACGTCCGCTTCGGCGGCCGGTGGCGCGTCGGGCGGCTGTCCGGCGCGGGCGAACGTCGCGTACCAGGCATCGGTCTCGACCAGTTGCGCATGCATGCCGGTCGCCCGCACCCGGCCCGCGTCGAGCACGACGATCGTGTCGGCGGCCGCCGCGAGCGCCGGCTGATGCGTGACGACGATGCGCGTGCGCTGCCCGCGCAGCGCGACGAGACTGTCGCGCACGCGCCGCGCGCTCAGTTCGTCGAGGCTCGCGGTCGGCTCGTCGAACATCAGCACCGGCGCACGCGCCAGCAGCGCGCGCGCGAGGCACGCACGCTGGCGCTGCCCGCCCGACAGCAACTGGCCGCCCGGCCCCACGTCGGACTCGAGCCCGTCCGGCAAGCGCTCGGCGTCGCGCAGCAGGCCGACCGCGTCCAGCGCGGCGCGCAGTTCGGCGTCGGTCGCATCCGGGCGGCCCATCCGCACATTCCACGCGAGGCTGCCGCGGAACAGCCCGTTGTCCTGGAACACGAGGTTGCGCGTCGCGGCGAGCGTCGCCTCGCTCAGGTGCCGCACATCGGAGCGGCCGAGCAGCACGCGCCCGGCGACGGGATCGTCGAGCCGTGCAAGCAGGCCCAGCAGCGTGCTCTTGCCCGCGCCCGTCGGGCCGACGATCGCGACGAAGCCGCCCGCCGGGCAATGCAGGTCGACGCCGTCGAGCAGCGTCGCGCCGCTGGCCGACCGGTAGCCGACGCGCACCGCGTCGACGCTCGCATCGTGTACCGGCGTGCCGCGCTCCGGGCTGTCGAAACGCGGCGCATGCAGTACCGCGAGCACGGTGTCGAGCGCGCGCCAGCCGCCGCGCAGCGCCTGGTCGAGCTGGGTGAGCTGCGCGAGCGGCTCGATGAAGCGAACGAGCAGCACGAGCACCGCCACGGCCGTCGCGGCATCGAGCCGGCCGGCCGAGACGGCCCACGCGCCGCCGACCAGCATCGCGACGAACACGCCCTGCACCGCGCCCGCGAAACCGAGCTCGATCGGCAGCGAGCGTCGCATCAGCGCACGGGTGCGGCGATGCTGCTCGTCGAACGCGTGCTGCAGCGCCGCGCGCGCGTCACCTTCCTGGCCCGCGAAGCGCAACAGCCCCTGATGCGCGGCGAAGGTCTGAAGCTGTACGGCCATGTCGCGATCGCCGGACGCGCGGGCCTGTTCGAAGGCGAGCGTCCGTGTCCCGCCGCGTTCGAGCAGCGCGAACAACAACACGGCGGCGGCCGCGAGGCACAGCGCGATGCGCCAGTCGATCCACACGAGCCCCGCGACGACCGCGAGCGGGGTCACGACCGCGCCGATCAGCGGCCCGAGCAGGTGCGCCGGTATCCCCATCGCCTGCATGACCGGCCCGCGCAGCAGCCCGGCCGGATGACTGTCGCGCACCGTCTGCCACGACGCGATGCGCGGCAGGTGCCGCACGAGGCGTTCGACGAGACCGGCCGCGAGCGCGCCGCCCGCGCGATAGCCGCCGCGCTGCGCGACGTACAGCACGAAGGCGTGGCAAAGGGTCAGCGCGCCGAGCGCGATCGTCCAGTGCAGCACGGCCGCAGGCACGCCGGCGAACCATGCGCGGATCAACGGCACGAGCAGCAACCCGCAGGCGCCGTCGAGCAACGCGGCGGCCACCGCCCAGCCGACCCCGCGCCACAGCGCGCGGCGGGTTTCGGAGGGCAGGCACTGCAAACGTTTGAGCGTCGTCATCATCATGCGGCCTCCCCGCCTGCGGCACCGCGTTCGCGCCATAGCCGCGCATACAACCCGCGCGCGGCCAGCAGCGCCGCATGCGTGCCGCGCTCGACGATGCGGCCGCGATCCATCACGAGAATCTGGTCCGCATGCCGGATCGCGTCGAGATCATGGCTGACGATCACGCGCGTGCGCGCGTCGCCGCGCAGCGCATTGCGCAACGCACGCCCGGTTTGCGGATCGAGCGCCGAGGCCGGTTCGTCGAGCAGCAGCAACGGCGCCGGCGACAACCACGCGCGCGCGATCGCGAGCCGCTGTAGTTCGCCGCCGGACAGCCGCACGTCGCGCCCGCACACGCAGTCGTAGCCGCCCGGCAACGCGTCGATGCGTTCGTCGAGGCAGGCCGCACGCGCGGCCGCGCGAATCGCGTCGCGGTCGGCATCCGGCCGGTAAAGCGCAATGTTCGCGGCAATCGACACGTCGAGCGCGGCGGCCTGCTGGAACACCATCGCCACCTGTTCGCGCCGCGTATCCGACGCGAGCAGCCGCAGATCGGCGCCGCCGAGCCGCACCGTGCCGTGGTCCGGATCCATGAAGCGCGCGAGCAGCATCAGCAGCGTGCTCTTGCCCGCGCCCGACGGCCCGACGATCGCGGTGGTCGTGCCTGCCGCGATCGTCGCATCGATGTCGCGCAGGATCGACGTGCCGTCGACGTCGACACGCACACCGCGCAGCTCGAGCGACGCGTCGCGCGGCACCTGTGCGGCGCCATCGGCCGGCTCGGGCAGGCCCGGCTGGGCGAGCAACGCATCAAGGCGTGCGGCGGCCGCTCGCGCTTCGCGCAATGCGTCGGCGCCGTGGCCGAGCGCGCGCACCGGCGCGGCGACCGCCCAGATCAGCAGCGCGAACGCGCACAGTTCACCGACCGGCAAGCGGCCTGCCGTCAGCCCCATCGCGCCGAGCATGACCCACGCGAGCAGGAACGGCGTGCCGAGCAGCACCTGCGTGCACGCGCCGGGCCCGCCGACACGGCCGACCCACGCCGAAAACGCCTGTTCGAAGCGCCCGGTCGACTCCAGCGCGGCCGCCTCGATGCCGGCGCCCGGGTACTGCCGCACGAGCGCCGGATTCTGCGCGAGCTGCGCGTAGTCGCCCATCAGCCCTTCGAGGGCCGCGTTGCGCGCCGCGACGGCCGGTACGAACCGCGCCGATCGCATCCAGCGAAACAGTGCGACGCCCGCGACGAGCGGCACGAGCGCGAACGCGAGCAGCGCGGGATTCAGGTAAAGCAGGCACGCGAGCGCCGCGCACGGCACGACGATCAGCTGCGTGACGTCGGCCGGCGCATGCGCGACGAGCTGGTGCAGCGCACGCACGTCCTGGTCGACGTGACGCGCGACGCGATCGCTGCCCGCACGCGCGAACCAGCCGAGCGGCAAGCGTTGCAGATGATCGGCGAGGCGCCTGCGCAAGCGATCGGCGAGATCGGCGTCGACACGGTGCGTCAGGTGCAGCGCGACCGTCTGGCCGCCCAGCCAGCACCCGCCGGCCACCACGGCCGCGACGAGCCAGCCGCGCGCCGTCGCGTCGAGCTGCGCCGCCGCGCGCCACGCGTCGGCGACCCGGCCGAGCGCGAGCCACGGCACGAGCGATGCGACACCCGCCAGCGCCTGCAGCACGACCGCCGCCACGAGCGGCGCCGCGAACGGCCGCAACATCGACAGCAACGGCCCCTTCATGCGGCACGCTCCAGCAGCATGCCGAGCGTGGCCGCGCACGCGTCGCCCGGCGGCGGCTCCGGAAAACCGAGCTGCATCGTCAGTTGCTGCCAGACGCGCGTCACGTCGATGCTGCGCTGGTTGCACGCCTGCAGCCCTTCGCCCGACACGAGCCGATCGACCGCGCGCACGGCCGCCTGCGGCCAGCCGCGCGCATGAATCGCGCCCCACGTGTCGCGCGCGTCGTCGCAGATCTGGATGCTCGGCATGTCGCTGCCCGCCGCGTCGCCGAAGATCGGGAACAGCCCGTGTTCGTCGATCTCCGGTTCGCGCAGCGCCGGCGCCCACCACAGCGGGCCATGCGGCGACGCGAGTGTCCACGTGCCGGCATCCGTCGTCAGCGTGATGCCGAACAGCATGCTCATGCGGCCGTCGTCGGCTGCCGCCATCTCGTTGTGCACGCGCAGCGAGACCGGTGTTTCGGCCAGCACCATCGCGCATTCGCGCATCGACGACAGGGCCGGCCCGATCGGTTCGACCGACCACGGGCCCACGCCCTGCAGCGCGGCCGCGAGCACGTCGAGCGCCGCGAAACTGGCCTGCACCGAGCACACGACATCCGCATGCACCGGCGCACTCGTCTCGCGCAGCCGCCGCGCGACGGCGATGAAGCGGGAGACGACCGGCAGGTTCGGATAGAAGCTGTTGAGCAGGCAGCGGCGGCCATGACGCGACGCGCTGCGCAGCACGCGATCCCATTCGCCGGGCAGCAGCGGATGCTCGATCACGACATCGATCCCGCGTTCGAGCAGCCGGCACGCGAGCGCGGCCCCGTCGGCGCCGCGCGCCGCGCCACCGACCGCGACGCATGCCACGCGTACGTCGTCGGGCAGCGCTTCCGGACGGTCGAACACGGGCGCGCCGACGCGCGCGGCCAGCGCGGCGGTGCGCGCACTGCCTTGCCCCAGGATGCCCGCGACGCAATACGCATCGGACGCGGCGATGCCCGCCGCATAGAACTGGCCGAAGCGGGAGCCGGCCACGACGACCGGAAGCGGATGGACCTTCATTGCGCCTCCTTCAGGCGGGTGTCGACGAACGCGGCATTCAGGCAGTCGAAATGACCGCCGGGGATATCGACGGGCGTGATGCCGCCGAGCGCCTGCGCCGTCCAGTATTCGGTGAGCGCCGCGCGCTGCTGCGGAATCAGCGGGTTGCAGCGCTCCGGCACGAACAGCCGCAGCGCACCCGCGTAAGGCGCGTCGCCCGCCCAGTGGCTCGCCTGCACCGAATGCATGAAGAGCCGGTACAGCCGTTCGCGTTCGTCGAGCAGCGGATGCGCGAGCTCGTCCTGCATCGACAATCCGGCGGCCGCGCGCAGCACGCGGCGGCGCAATGCATCGAGCGGCTCGCAGCGATCGCCGAAAATCTCCAGCTGCGCCTGCAGGCTGCCGGGCGCGAGACGCGCGGGGTCGGCCTTCAATGCGTCGGCGAGCGCGTCGGCCAGCACATACGTTTCCGGAAACCCGAGCGCGTCGAGCGGCAGCCCGAGCGTCGCCGCGAAGTTGAACAGCACGAGCCGCTCGTCTTCGATCAGGTACGGAATCCGGTAGCTCGACACGATGTCGAGCGTGCGCACTTCAACGCCAAGCTGCACCAGCGACTTCGCCATTTCGAGCGCGACCAGCCCGCCCGAGCAGTAGCCGAGCACGTCGACCTCGCGCACGCCGGTGCGCCACAACGCATCGGCATAACGCCGGCCGAGCGTCGCGTTCAGGTGGCGCGCCGGCACATCGAGATAGTCCTGCGCGTCGCGCACCGCGAAGCCGAGCACCGGGCCGAGCCGCGCGAGCGCCGGCATGACCGGCCGATACGCATGCACGGTGCCGAGCCCTTCGTGCACGATGACGCGCGGCACGCCGTCGCCCGGCGCCAGCGGAATCGGGCGCACGCCGGCGCGCACGCGGGGCGCAGGCGCGTGGATCACCGCCGATGCGTGAGTCGCGCGCGGGACGGCCGGTGACGGTGCGCCCGCCTGCTGCTCGCCCGCATCGCGCAGGCATTGCGCGAACGCGGCCGGCGTCGGTTGCGCGAGCACCCAGCGCAGCAGCCGGTCGAACGGATGCGCTTGTGCAAGCGGTTCCTCGCCACGCAGCCTCGACACAAGCTGAGCGATCAGCAGCGAATCGCCGCCCGCGGCGAAGAAGTCCTGGTCCGGCGTGACGTTGCGCGTATCGAGCACGGCTTCCCACAAGCCGATCAGCCGCGCCAGCAGCGGATCGGCGGCAGTCTGCGCGCGCACCGGTCGAGCGGCCGCCGGCTCCGGCTCGCGGATGTCGGCGATGCCGGCCAGCGTACGGCGGTCGATCTTGCCGTTCGCGGTCACGGGCAGACGGTCGAGCACACGCAATTGCGACGGCACCATATAGCCGGGCACGCGCTCGGCGACGAACGCCAGCAGCGCTTCCGGCGCGATGCGCGCCGCGCCGCGCTTCACGTGCGCGAGCAGGATGTCGTAACCGAGCACGTCGAGCGGCGTGCCGGGCGCCACGCAACCCAGCGCACGATCGCCCCCGTCCGACTGCAACCATTCGAGCCACTGCGCGCGCGGCACGAACAACCGCGCCGCCTCGGCGCGCGCGTCGCTCGGCGTTTCCATCATCAGCCCCTGGCTGATGCTGATCTCCGGATGCTCGGTCGTCAGCTCCTGGATCACCCACCATGCATCGGCCGCCGACAGCGCACGCAGCCCGGCGACCAGCGCGACCGTGTCGCGCGCATTGTTCAGCGCGCCGGAGCTGATCGTGACGTCGATCGAATGCGGCGCGATGCCCTGCGCGTCGAGCGGCGCATTCATGTCGAACCGCACGAACCGCATCCACGGGTACGCGGCGAAGCGCTCGCGCGCGGCCGCGAGGAAATAGCTCGACACGTCGCTGAACAGGTAGTCGATCCGCACGCCCGCTTCGACCAGCGGCGCGAGCGCGTCGACGATCGTCCGCGTCGCCGCAGCCGTTCCCGCGCCGATCTCGAGGATTCGCCATGGGCGCTGCGGCTCGCGTGCGACGATCGCGCGGACGGCCTGTGCCATCCCGTCGTGCAGTGCGTGCGCATGTTCGCCGTCGCTGTACATCGCGTCGGCGATATGCGATGCGCCTTCCGGGAACATCAGGCCGGCAGGCGACACGCTGCCGTCCACCTGCACGTCGATGCATCCCGCGCTGTCGCGGAAGTAGTCGACGAGGACGGCAGGCCACAGATCGGGCGACGCCTCCTTCGCAAACGCGTCCCAGCAAGCGTGAGCATCGGCGTGGCCGGCATCGGGCCGCAGACGCCAGCCGCCTGCTTCGGCATCCGCATGCAGCACGCCGTGCCTGTCGAGCATCGCGAGCCAGTGGCGCAGCAGGTGCTGCCGAGCCGCCGGCACGCGCAACCGTTCGCACAACGTCGCAAAATCCGTCGCGGCATACTCGGTCAGCGCGCCCGCCGTCACGATCCACGCGGCCAGCGACGCCACGCAGGCCGCTTCGAGCTGGGCGACCGACCGCGCCACGTCCGCATGCGCGGGCCAGCGCGCGGCGTCGAACGCCACGCGCACGTGCTGCGCGATCTCGTGCAGCGCGTCGTCGTGCGCCAACGTCGACGGCTCCGCACCGTGCAGCGACGCGAAGCTCGCGAGCCTGCGCTCCGCGCCTTCGCCGAGCACGATCGTCGCGGCCGCGCCGACGAGCGGATGCGCGGTCAGCGCCGCATCGATCTCGGCCAGCTCGATCCGATAGCCGCGGATCTTCACCTGATCGTCCTGCCGCCCGAGGAATTCGAGCGAACCGTCAGCGCGCACGCGGCCAAGATCGCCGGTGCGATAAAGCCTGCGCCCGTCGCGATGCCGGATGAAGCGTTCGGCCGTTCGCACGGGATCGTTCGCGTAACCCGTTGCAAGCCCCACGCCGCCGATATGAATCTCGCCACGCACGCCGGGCGGGCATGGCCGGCCGAGCGCGTCGAGCACTTCCATCGTCTGCCCGGTCAGCGCGCGGCCGTACGGAATGCTGGCAAGCTGCGTGTCCGCCGGACAAATCGGATGCTCGATCGACCAGATCGATGCCTCGGTCGCACCACCCAGGCTGAACAGCCCGCTGTCGGGCCAGCGCCGCCACCAGCGCGCGGGCAGCGTCACCGGAATCCAGTCGCCCGACCACAGCACGCGGCGCGGCCCCGGCACATCGAGCGCCGGTTCGCCTTCGAGGTAGTCGATCAGCATCTGCCCTTGCGCGGGCACCGAGTTCCACAGCGTCACGCGGTGGCGCACGATCAGCTCGGCCCAGTGCGACGGATCGTTGCCGCGCGCCGGATCGGGCAGCACGACGCATGCGCCGCGCGCGGTCGCGCCGAAGAAGTCGTAGACGGACAGGTCGAAGCTCAGTTCGGCCAGGCCGAGCACCACGTCGCCGTCACCGACTCGATGGCGCGCGCTGATGTCGGCAAGCGTGTTGCACACGGCCGCGTGGCTCAGCATCACGCCCTTCGGCTCGCCGGTGGAACCCGACGTATAGATCACGTACGCGAGCGCGTCGCCGTCGATATCGGGCGCAGCGCGCGGCGGCCATTGCGGATCGGCCGGCAACGCATCGATATCGATGCGCACGCAACCATCATGGTCGAAGTCGAGCGCCTGCACGCTGACGACCGCACGCACCCGAGCATTGCGCAGGATCGCCTGTTGCCGCAGCGCCGGCTGACGGCAGTCGACCGGCACGTACGCGGCACCCGCCTGGACGATCGCGAGCACGGCCGCGAGCTGGTTCGCGCACTTCGGCATCAGCACGGCAACGGTGTCGCCCGGGCCGACGCCGGCCTGTTCGAGTGCGGACCGCAGCGCCGCGGCGTGTTGCGCGACGTCGCGATACGTGCGCGCCCCCTGCGCATCGATCACCACCGGCGCATCGGGCGTACGCAACGCCTGCGCGGCGAAGCCGGCCGCGATATGCGTGTCCGCATCCGGGTGGACATCGGCAACGGGGGCGCCAGACGGCAGCACGATGTCGCCCGCGCGCAACCACCATTCGGCATCGGCGGCGAGCCGGCCCAGCAGCGCGACGTACGCATCGAACATCGCCGCGGGCATTCCGTCCGGAAACAGGTCGTCGCGCACGTCCCAGCCGATTTCCAGCCCGCCGAACTGGTCGGTCACCTGGCAGTCGAGCCAGACCTGCGGCGTCTGACTGATCATGTAGCGCGGCGGCTCGGCGCGAGACGGGTGCTCGCCGAGCAGGCGGCCCACACTGCCGATGCCGCTCGTGAACACCACCGGCATCAGCGCCGCATCCTTGCCGCGCCGCCGCGCGAGTTCGCGCATCACGTCGACGCCGGTAAACGCGCGATGGTCGAGATCGTCGAACATCCGCGCGCCGATCGTGCGGGCGCGCTCGACGAAATCGCGCCCTTGCGTCGCGTCGACCGCGAGCAGGCTCAGGGCGGTGAAATCGCCGAGCACCGCGTCGATGCGCGGATGCACGGGCGGACGGTTCAGCACCGTCAGGTTCAGGCAAAACGCGGGCGACTGGCTCCAGCGGCCGACGACCTCGGCGAACGCGGCCAGCGCGACACTTGCCGCGCTCAGCCCGAAGCGGCTCGCGTGGCCGCTCAGCGCGGCCCATTGCGCACGATCGAGCCGCGCATGCCGGTGCGTGAAACGCGGCCGCGCGTCGGCACGCCTCGCGGGCACCACCGGCAGATCGGGGCGCGTCGGCAGATCGTCGATGCGCGCCAGCCACCACGCCTTGTCGCGCGCCTGATCGGCGCGCGTGCCGGCATGAGCTTCATTGACGACATAGTCGCGGAACGTCGCGTCGAGCGGCGCGGGCTGCCATTGCGGATCGTCGTAACGGCGCCGCCATTCGGCGAGCAGCAATTGCAGGCTCGCGTAGTCGATCAGCGTGAAATCGACGGACAGGTGCAGCACCGCGCCTTCCGGCCCGAGGCTCACTTCCGGCTGCAGCACCGGCCAGCGATCGAGCGCGTGCACCGCATGGTCGAGGCGCGCGCGCACGCTGCCTACATGCGCGTCGAATGCGTTCGCATCGGCACCGCGCAGGTCGTGCACCGTGAGCGGCTGCCACGGCACGTCGGGCAGCACGCGCTGCCATGCGTTGTCCTCGACGATCGCGCGCAGCATCGGATGCCGCGCGACGCACGCATTCCACGCCGCCTCGAAGCGCACGCAGTCGAGATTCGCGGGCTCGCCGTATTCGACGTACAGATGGCACGCATTGCCGCCGAACTCGAACGATTCGTGCCGGCCGAGCACGTACGCGGCCTGCACCGGCGTCAGCGCGAACCGCTCGTGCCGGCGCGCCGGATCGCTGCGCCACGCGCCGTCCTGCAGGAAGCGGACGAACGCGTCGCGTTCGGCCTTGATGCGCGCGGCCAGTTCCGCATCGAGTGCGCCGGCCGGCGCGCGATAGCGCAACTGGCCGCCGTCGTCGCACCACAGTTCGATCTGGCGTTCGCGGCAAAGATCGAGCACGTCATCGAAGCTCACAGCACGCCCTCCTCGATCGCGGCGACCGGTGTGCCGCCCTCGGCCTTCGACGCAGGCACAGCCGATGCTGCCTCGTCGAGCTGCGCGGCGAGACCCGCGAGCGTCGGCTGCCGGTAGAACGCAGCCATCCCGATCCGCACGCCGAGCCGCTCGCGCAGTTGCGCAAGCAGGCGCGTCGCGAGCAGGCTGTCGCCGCCGAGCGCGAAGAACGTCGCGTCGCGCGCGTTCGCCGGGCGGCCAAGCGCGTGCTCCCAACACGCAAGCAGCGTCGCCTGCCGTTCGTCGGCCGGCACGAACGCATCATGGGCGGCCGGCGCATCGCCGAGCGCTCGCGCAAGCGCGTCGCCTACCGCCCGTCGATCGATCTTGCCGTTCGCGTTGAGCGGCCAGCGCGCGATGCACCACAGCGCATCGGGACGCATCGCGTCGGGCAGCCGGTCGCGCAGCCAGTCGGCCAGCGCCGCTTGCGGGGCCGCTTCGCCGACACGGCGCGCGTCGATGCACGCAAAGGCGGTCGAGCGCCAGCTCCGGGAATCGTCCAGCGCAAAGCCGCACGCGTGCGCCGCCGACGCCAGCGCATCGTGCGCAAACGGCCGCGGCAGCGACGCATCGCCCGTCACCCCCGCGACGAGCTCACGCAGCGGCGAATCGCGCAGCACGTCGGCGAGCAGCAAGTGGCCATGCTGCGCCAGCAACGCTGCTGCGATCCGGAACGTGTCGCGCGGATCGTCACGCAGGTGGGCCGCCGCGAAGCTGATCACGCAATCGAACCGGCCGAGATGGCGCGCGGGCAGCAGGCCGTCCTGCATCGCCTGCAGCGTCGGCGTCGTGTGTACGAAGTACGCCTGCGCGTTGTGCAGCAGGCCTGGCGACGCGTCGAACAGCGTCACGTCGAAGCGCGGATCGTCAAGCACGCCGAGCCCCGCATCGAACCATTGCCCGGCACGCGCGTCGAGCACCGCGACCCGCACCGGCTCGGTGTGCGCGGCGGCCAGGGCCTGCAGCGCATCGCCAAACTGGCGCAGCGCGCGTGCACCATCCGGCAAACGCGCCGCGAACGCGAGCGGCGCGATCCGCGGATCGAGCGGCACACGCCGCGCGGCGCCTTCAGGGTCTGCGGCGAGCACGCGCAGCGAGCCGGTCAGGTCGTCGAGATCGGCGGCATGCCAGCCGAGCAGATCGAGCGCGCCGTCGATCGAAATCGCTACGTCATCCTTTGCATGCCCGTGCGCGCGCAGCGACGGCGGCAAACCCGTATCGCCGTCGAGCAGCCGATCGGCGACCACGCGCGCGACGGCTGCTTCCGCGTGCACGGTATCGGCCAGGTCCGCTTCCGCGAGCGCGCGCGATGACGGCGTGGCATCCGCTGCGCGATCGGCCGGCACGAACGCAGCCGCGATACGCGCGGCTTCGCCGCCGACGACGCTCGCGCACGCACCGTCGATCAGCGGATGCGCGGCCAGCGCCGCCTCGATCTCGCCCAGTTCGATCCGGTGCCCGCGCACCTTCACCTGGCGATCCTCGCGCCCCAGGAATTCGAGCGTGCCGTCGGGCCAGTAGCGGCCACGGTCGCCCGTGCGATACCAACGGCCCGACGCCTGCTGCACGAAACGCTGCGCGGTCAGTTCGGGATCGTTCCGGTAGCCGCGCGCGAGACTGTCGCCGCCAATCAGCAGTTCGCCCGGCACGTAATCCGGCACATCGCGGCCATCGGCGTCGACGACACGATAGGCCTGCCCCGGCAACGGCCGGCCATACGGAATCGAACGCCAGTGCGACGGCACGTCGCGCACCGTCTGCACGTTCGACCAGATGCCGGCCTCGGTCGCGCCGCCGAGCGCATGGAAAGCGCAGGCGTCGCCGCATCGTTCGCGCAGGCGCGCCGGCAGGTCGAGCGTGATCCAGTCGCCCGACAGCAGCGCCGCGCGCACGCTGCGGCACGCGTCAGCCGCAGCAGGTACCGCCAGCGCCATTTCCAGCAGCGCGGGCGCCGAATTCCACAGCGTCACGCGATGCTGCGCGATCAGCTCGATCCAGCGCGCCGCGTCGCGCGCGTCGTCCTGGGTCGGCAGCACGAGTTCGGCGCCGGCGCCGAGCACGCCGAACAGGTCGTACACCGACAGGTCGAAATCGAGCGCCGATACCGCGAGCAAACGGTCTTGCGCATGCACGCCGAGCAGCGCATCGATCGCATCGATCGTGTTGAGCGCCGCCGCGTGCGTCATCTCGACACCCTTCGGCACGCCCGTCGAGCCGGACGTGTAGATCACGTAAGCGGTGGCCTGCGGCGCCACCGCGAGCGGCACGGCCAGCGGCTCGTGCCGCATCAGCGCCGCGATGCCGAAATGCGGCAGCGGCGCATCGGCGAGCGTCGCGTCGCCGATCGCGGCCTTGACACCGGCCGCGCGTTCGATCAGCGCCTTGCGCGCGGCTGGCTGAGCGATATCGAGCGGCACGTAGCACGCGCCGGCGGCCAGCACGCCGAACACCGCGGCCACCTGTGCGGTCCCGCGCGGCAGGCTGATCTCGACGGCATCGCCGTGACCGATGCCGGCCGCCCGCAGGCCGCCCGCGATCGACAGCGCCTGTGCAGCCAGTTCGCCGCGCGTCACTACCTGCTCGCCGCACCGCAATGCGACGGCCTCCGGCTCGCGCGCGGCCGAGGCGAAGAAATCGGCATGCAGCGCGCGCGGCCGCGCGGGCGCGGGCACCGCGTTGAGCGCATCGCGCACGCGCCGCTGCGCGGACGGCAGCTCGACGGCGATCGGCAGCCGCCAGTCGCGATCGCACAGCGCCTGCACGAGCGCGACATACGCGCCGAACATCGCATCGATCATGCCGTCGGGAAACAGGCCGTCGACGCTGTCCCACGCGAGCAGCGCGCCGTCCGGCACGCGATAGAGCTGATGATCGAGCCACACCTGCGGCGTCTGCGAAATCATGTCGTGCAGATCGCCGAACACGCGCGCGAACGCGTCGGGCACGAACGGCGCGTCGCCGAGATTGCACGAGAACACGACAGGCGCGGCGCGCGGCGCGCCCTGCCGGCGCGCATCGCGCAGCACTTCGAGCGCCGGATAGGCCGCCTGTGCGATCGCGCCGTGCAGCCGCTGCTGGAACGCGCGCACCGTGTCGGCCGCGCTTGCGTCGGCGCGCATGTCGCATTCGACGAGCAGCAGCGTCGTGAAATCGGCGATCACGCGGCCGAGGTCGGGCGCATCGCCGTGCCGGTCGAACAGCGGCACGTTGAGCAGGAACGCCTGCCGGCCGCTCCAGCGCGCGAGCACCGCGGCGAACGCCGCGCCGAACACCGACGACAGCGTGACGCCATGCTGCGCGGCCCGCGCCTGCAGGCGCGCGAGTTCGGCCGTGCTCAGCGTATGCGCGACGCGGCTGAAACGCGGCGCACGGATCGTTTCCGGCGCACGGGCAAGCGGCAATGCCGGCCCTTCCGGCAACGCGGCAAGCCGCGCCTGCCAGGCGTCGCGCGCCGCGGCCCGCGCGTCGCGCGTATCGGCCGCGCGACGCGCGAGCCAGGCCGGAAACCACGTCGACGGCGCATCGGGCAACGCCGAAGGCTCGGCATACGCGGCGCCGATCTCCTGCATCAGCAGCCGCACGCTGTCCACGTCGGCCGCGAGCAGGTCGACGCTCAGCCACACGCGATCCTCGCCGCCGGGCATCTGCGCGAGCCCCATCATGAAGACCTGCGCGTGCTCGACGTCGAGACACTCGTGCGACCGGTGCGCGCGCAGCGACTCCCATTCGGCTTGCGCATCGGCAGCCGTCCTGTCGCGCCAGTCCGCATGCGCGAACACCGGCGCGTCCGGCGTCGCGACGATCTGCTGGCGACCGCCGCTGAAGCGCGCGCGCAGCATCGGATGGCGCGCACGCACACGCCGGCACGCCGCATCGAGACGAACGGGATCGATCGCGCGGCTGCGAAACTCGAGGAACGCGTGACAGCTCACGCCGCCGAGCACTTCTTCGTCGCTGCGGCCAAGCCAGTACGCCTGCTGGACCGCGGACAAGTCGAACGGCGCATGCACGTCGACCTCGGCAACCTCGGCCGCCCCGACGTCGGGCGCCGCGGGTGCGACGCGCGGCGCATTCGCGAGCAGCTCGGCCCACGCGCCGAGCGTCGGCGTGCGCGCGAGCGCATCGAACGTCAGCGCGTAGCCGAGGCGGTTCACCCGCGTCTGCAGATACATCAGCCGGATTGAATCGAGGCCGCAGCTCAGCAGGTCCTCGTCATCGTCGAGCGACGCGATTTCGCCGACGGGTTCGTCGAGCAGCTCGGCGATCATCGCGACGAGCTGCGAGCGAAAGGCTATGGGAGAAAAACGGGAAGGATCGGAATGATCGATGCAGGAATCGACAGCGGTCTGGCTCATGGGCACGCCTTGTATGGGTCGTTCGATGGCGGATCCGCGCGGCGGCGGCCACCCGTGAATGAGAATCTATCTCATTCACCCCCATGAGCCCGGTCGATTGCTTTAGGCTGCCGGTCAGTTGTTTTAGATTGCCGCGCGCGCCGTCCCGACGTCGTCGATCGCGTTCGAGGACGCACGAATATCGCTCGGCGAAATGCCGTAGCGCTTGCGGAACGCGATCGAGAAATGCGCGGGGCTGTAGCCCACGCGATACGCCACGGTCGACACGTTCGCGTCCTCCGCGCACAGCATCGCGTGCGCGGTCCGCAGCCGGTATTCCTGCAGGTAGGCATACACGCTCGTGCCGAACACCTTGCGGAAGCCGGCCGTCAGCTTGCGCGAATTCATCCCCACCCGGCCCGCGAGCGCGTCGAGCGTCGGCGGCTGCTGGAGCTCGCGCGTCAGGATGTCGCTCGCCGCATACACGCGCTCGACATCCGACGACGTGACGCGCACGTCGGCCGGCGCGAACTGCCGCTGCGTTGCCAGCAGCTGCGCGCTCAGCGCGGTCAGCTCGAACGCCTTGGCCTTCAGGAAGTACTCGCGCACCGCCCCCTCGAACGGGCAGGTCGCGATCTGCACCGCGAGCGCCTGCAGCGCCTTCGACGCCGGGCAGCTGACGATGCGCGGATCGCCGCCCGCCGGCGCGAGCATCTTCTCCGGCAACAGGCTCAGGTTGCGGTCGAGCGCATCGAGGCCGAGCTGCACGATCGTGTAGCGCAGCGGCGTGTCGCGGTCGTAGATCTGGTGCGTCGTGAATTCGCCATCGTTGGCGATCACGCACAGGCCCGGCCCCTTGATGCATTGCTCGGGTTGGCCCGGCACGCGGCAGCGCAACTGGCCGCTCTGCACGAGAACGAGCTTCAGCCCTTTTTCGAGCGGCTCCTCGTACCAGTCGCGGCTGTCCGAGCACAGCGTGCCGCTCATGAGTTTCATGCCCGCGTCGATGTGCACCACGCCCGGATGATTGCCGGGCACGAGCACCGGCGGGTGACGTCGTGACGATGCGAAGGAGGTCGAGCTCATCGGAGGTCCGTTGGTTAGGCGGCACGCGCGGCCCGGCGCGCGCCGGCGGCAACCGGCCGATTGTCCGGCCGGGCCGGGCGGGCGCCGCGCGACAGGCGCCCGATCGAATGAAATTGCCGCGATATCGAAAGAAACGACGCTATCGCGGCACTTGTTACAAATGATAATACCTCTCATTTACATTTGTTGACAACTTGCCGGAACCCAAGGTCCGCCCATGCAACCCTCCCTTCCCCCCGTGGCGCCGGCCCTCCCGGCCGACGCGCCCGACTGGCCCGACGACTTCGCGCGCCGCTATCGCGACGCCGGCTATTGGCAAGACACGACTTTCTTCGATGCGCTCGACGCGCAAGCGCAGCGCGATCCCGATGCGCTCGCCATCGTTGACGGCGCCTGCCGGCTCAGCTATCGCGACCTGCTCTCGCGCATCCGCCAGCTTGCGGGCGGCCTCGCGCGTCTCGGCCTGGCGCGCGGCGACGCGGTCGTCGTCCACCTGCCGAACGGCGCGCGCTTCATCGAGACGTGCTTCGCGCTGTTCCAGCTCGGCGTGCGGCCGGTGCTCGCCCTGCCCGCTCACCGGCACTACGAGATCGGCGCGTTCTGCCGCTTCGCCGGCGCGCGTGCGTATCTGGGCGCGGCACGACTCGGCGAGTTCGACTGCCGGCCGCTTGCGGCCGCGTTGCAGGCCGACTGCCCGACGCTCGAGCACATCGTGATGGCCGGCGACGATCACGCATTCACCCCATTCGACGCGCTGTACGACGCGCCACCGCTGCGCGAATGCGCGGCACGTGCCGACGACATCGCGTGCTTCCAGCTGTCCGGCGGCACGACCGGTACGCCGAAGCTGATCCCGCGCCGCCATCGCGAATACCTGTACAACGTGCGCGCGTGCAGCGCCGCGAGCGGCTTCGACGCCGGCACCGTGTATCTCGCCGCGCTGCCGATGGCGCACAACTTCACGCTGTGCTGCCCCGGCACGATCGGCGCGCTGCTCGCGGGCGGCCGCGTGGTCGCGACCGGGCGGCCCGAGCCCGAACAGAGCTTCGCGCTGATCGCGCAGGAGCGCGTCACGCATACCGCGCTCGTGCCGCCGCTCGCGCTGCTGTGGCTCGACGAACAGCCGCAACGGCAGGCGGACCTGTCGAGCCTGTGCGTGCTGCAGGTCGGCGGCGCCCGATTGATGGACCACGCGGCCGCGCGCGTGACGCCGGTGCTCGGCTGCCGGCTGCAGCAGGTGTTCGGCATGGCCGAAGGGCTCATCTGCTGCACCCGGCTCGACGATTCGCCCGAACGGATCGCGCAGACCCAGGGCCGCCCGGTGTCGGACGGCGACGACGTGCGCATCGTCGACGAAGCCGGCGAACCGGTCGCGCCCGGTGAAATCGGTGAACTGCAGGTGCGCGGCCCGTACACGATACGCGGCTACTACCGGCTCGCCGAGCACAACGCGACCGCGTTCACCGCCGACGGCTTCTATCGCAGCGGCGACCGCGTGCGGCGCACCGCGGACGGCGATCTCGTCGTCGAAGGCCGTGACAAGGACCAGATCAATCGCGGCGGCGAGAAGGTCTCCGCCGAGGAAGTGGAGAACCTGTTGCTCGCGCATCCGCAGGTGCACGACGCGGCGGTGGTCGCGATGCCCGACCCGCTGCTCGGCGAGCGCACCTGCGCGTTCGTCGTCGCCCGCGCGCCCGCGCCGTCCAGGCTGGTGCTGAAACGCTACCTGCGCGACTGCGGGCTCGCGGCGTTCAAGATTCCCGATCGCATCGAGTTCATGCCGCGTTTCCCGGAAACGGGCATCGGCAAGACCAGCAAGAAATCGCTGCGCGACCTGCTGCGCCGCCAGTTGGAGGCGGCCGCCGCATGAGCGCACGACCGACCGATTCGAACTGGATCCGCGAACTGCGCCTGTCGCCGTGCCCGCGCGCGCAGCTCGTCTGCTTCCCGCACGCGGGCGGCACCGCGAATTTCTTTCGCGGCTGGAGTCGCGCGCTGCCATGGGACATCGATCTGCTCGCGCTGCAGTATCCGGGCCGCGAGGAACGCTTCGGCGAGCCGTGCCTGGCGACGATCGACGCACTCGCCGGCCCCGCCGCCGACGCGCTGCAACGCTATGCCCACGCGCCGCTCGTGCTGTTCGGGCACAGCCTCGGCGCGGCGCTCGCGTACGAGGTGGCGGTGCGGCTCGAGGCGCGCGGCGCGGCGCCGCTTTACCTGGCCGTGTCCGCGCTGCCGCCGCCGCATCGCCAGCGCCTGTCGGATCTGCACCTGCAATCCGACGAAGCGCTCGTGGCCGATGTCGCGCGGCTGTCCGGCGAGCACGCCGCGCTGCTCGCCGATCCGGAGATGCGCGCGATCTACCTGCCGATGATCCGCAGCGACTACCGCGCGATCGAGACGTATCGCCGCGACCGGCCGCCGCGGATCGACACGCCGCTCGGCGTGATGCTGCCGCTCGCCGATTCCGAGCTCGACAGCGACGAAGCGCACGCGTGGCAGGACGTCGCGTCGCGCCCGATCCGCATCGAGACGTTCAGCGGCGACCACTTCTACCTGCGCCACCAATACCCGGCGGTGATCGCGCATCTGGTCGAACGGATCGGCCAATCCCTTCGTTACGGAAAGGAGTACACATGAAGAAACCGGACGCCTGCACGGGGCTGCCCGACATTCGCGAAGCCATCGATCGCCTGGACGCCGACATCATCGAAACGCTCGGCCGGCGCATGCAATACGTGAAGGCTGCGTCGCGCTTCAAGCCCGACGAAGCGAGCATCGCCGCGCCGGAACGGGTGGCCGCGATGCTGCCCGACCGGCGCCGCTGGGCCGAGCAGGCAGGGCTCGACGCCGACTACGTCGAGACGCTGTTCTCGGGCCTGATCGCGTGGTACATCGCGCAGCAAACGCACTATTGGCGGCAACAACGGGGGCTCGCATGAACGCCGGCCTCCCGCTGCTGCACGACACGTTCGCCCGTGCGGCCCGCCGCGCCGCCGACACCGGCACGCCGACGCTCGCGTCGGTGTCGGTGCCGCTGCGCCCGCTCGACTTCTTCGACCTGATCGCCGCGTGGGACGACGGCGCCACGCCGTGGTTCTTCCACGAAGCCGGCGATACGTCCGTCACGCTGTTCGGCTGGGATTGCGCGCTCGAACTGAGCGCCACCGGCGACACGCGCTTCGCGCAGATCGATGCGCGCTGGCGCACGCTCGTTCGCGATGCGGTGACAGCCGGCCCGCAACCGCCGCGCCTCGTCGGCGGCTTCCGGTTCGATCCGCACGGCGCGCGCAGCGCGCACTGGGCGCCGTTTCCCGACGCCGGCATGACGGTGGCGAAGCTGCTGATCGTGCGCGAAGGCGATGCCCACTGGGCCGTCTGCCAGCACGTCGTCGCCGCGCACGACGATCCGGCCGCGCTCGCGCATGCGTGCCTCGCGCGCATCGAGTCGCTCGGCGCGCTCGCCGCCACCCATGACGACGATGCCCCGCACCTGCTGCACACGCAGGCGTTGCAGGCCAGCGAATGGCAGCACGAAGTCCGGCGCGCGGTGGACGCGATCCACGGCGGCGCGTTCGGCAAGGTCGTGCTCGCGCGCGACGTGCTCGAACAATACGCGCGGCCCGTTGCCGTCGCGCCGCTGCTGCGTCGGCTACGCAAGCGCGACGCGCATGCGCACCTGTTCGCGGTCCACCGCGAAGGGGCCTGCTTCGTCGGCGCCACGCCGGAACGGCTCGCGCGTGTCGCGGCCGGCGACGTGCGCACCCATGCGCTGGCCGGGACGATCCGGCGCGGCGCCACGCCCGACGACGATCGCGCGCTCGGCGCGGCCCTGATGGATTCCGCCAAGGAACAGCTCGAACACGCGCTCGTCGTCGACGCGATCCGCGCCGCGCTCACGCCGCTGTCACGCGCGCTCGACGTGCCCGAGCAGCCGTCGCTGCACCGGCTGCCGAGGCTGCAGCACCTGAGCACGCCGATCCGCGCGACGCTGAAGGCGGATGCGACGCTGCTGCAGGTCGTCGCGGCGCTGCATCCGACGCCGGCGGTGGCCGGCCATCCGCGCGCCGCGGCGCTCGACCACATCCGTGCGCACGAAGGCTTCGATCGCGGCTGGTATGCGGCGCCCGTCGGCTGGATCGACGCGCACGGCAACGGCGACTTCATCGTCGCGCTACGTTCAACGCTGGTCGACGGGGGCGCCTGCCGGTTGTTCGCGGGCTGCGGCATCGTCGCCGATTCCGAGCCGGCCAACGAATATCAGGAGACCGAACTCAAGTTGTCGGGCATGCAGGCGGCGATCCGCGTGCGCGATGCGACGGCGAATGCCAATGCCGGCGACTCGGCAAAGGTATCGGCCTCGTCGACCCTCGCGTGATGCTTCGGCGCGACGGCCGCGCGCATCACAACAGCGGCAGCGTGAGCCGGATATGCTCGGCGAACGCCGCCGTCAGATGCGACGGCCGCTTGCGATCGAACCTCAGCGCAATGCCCACCGCCGGCAACGGCGGCAGGCGCGGATCGCCGGTGACGATCGCCAGGTCGGCCGGCACCGCCGTCTGCGTCATCACCGCGAACGCCTGCCCCGAACGCACCAGCGCGATCAGCCCCGCGAGACTGCTGCTCGCATACGCGACGCGGTAGTCGCGGCCGGCCCGATCCAGCGCCTCGCAGGCCGCGATGTGATCGAGCGTGTCGCGATCGGACAGCGCCAGCGGCAACGGATCGAAATGCGCGGGTTCGAGCCCCGGATAGCCGATCCAGACCAGTTGCTCGCGACGAATGATGTCGTCGTTCGCGCCGTCGTCCGGCAGTGAAATCATCGCCAGGTCGACCGCGCGTTTCTCCAGCTGTTCCATCAGACGCGGCGTCGGCCCGCATACGACTTCGACGATCGCCTGTGGATGCTGGCTCGAAAACTGCCGCAGCAGCGCAGGCAGCCAGGCCTGCGCGTAATCGTCCGGGCACCCGAAGCGGATCGTTCCCGACAGCCCCGTACCGCACAGGTCGGCCATCGCCTCATCGTGCAGCCGCAGGATGCGGTGCGCATGCACGAGCAGCCGCTCGCCCGGATGGGTCAGCACCACGCCGCGCCCGGTGCGCTGAAACAGCGGCTGGTCGACGATCTCCTCGAGCCGCTTCATCTGCTGGCTGAGCGCGGACTGGGTCCGGCCGATACGCACGGCCGCGCGGCTGAGCGCGCGCACCTCGGCGATCACGACGAACGAGCGCAGCAGGTCGATTTCGAGCGAAAGCGCCAAGGTATTAGCTCCTTTTCTACCTTGCATAAGCACTATTCGTTTCCATCAAACCAGACGCGCGCCTAGACTGCAAGCGACCCCTGCCCTCTGCACCCTGCCCCTTGCCTCTTTGGAGACGCCCGATGTCCCTGAACGACGACCCGACCTTCTGGCGCAACGCCAGGCAGCACCTGGTCCGCTACGGCGGCACGTTCGAGCCGATGATCGTCGAGCGCGCGAAAGGCAGCTTCGTGTACGACGCGGACGGCCGCGCAATCCTCGATTTCACGTCGGGCCAGATGAGCGCGGTGCTCGGCCACAGCCATCCGGAGATCGTGTCCGTGATCGGCGAATACGCGGGCAAGCTCGACCATCTGTTCAGCGGGATGCTGTCGCGGCCGGTCGTCGACCTCGCGACCCGCCTCGCCGACATCACGCCGGCCGGGCTCGATCGTGCGCTCTTGCTCAGCACCGGCGCGGAATCGAACGAAGCGGCGATCCGGATGGCGAAGCTCGTCACCGGCAAGTACGAGATCGTCGGCTTCGCGCAGTCGTGGCACGGGATGACGGGCGCGGCCGCGTCGGCCACGTACAGCGCCGGACGCAAGGGTGTCGGCCCGGCCGCCGTCGGCTCGTTCGCGATTCCGGCGCCGTTCGCGTACCGGCCGCGCTTCGAGCGCAACGGCACTCATGACTTCCTCGCCGAACTCGACTACGCGTTCGACCTGATCGATCGCCAGTCGAGCGGCAACCTCGCGGCCTTCATCGCGGAGCCGATCCTCAGCTCGGGCGGGATCATCGAGTTGCCGGAAGGCTATATGGCGGCGCTCAAGCGCAAGTGCGAGGAACGCGGAATGCTGCTGATCCTCGACGAGGCGCAGACCGGCGTCGGCCGCACCGGCACGATGTTCGCGTGCCAGCGCGATGGCGTGACCCCCGACATCCTGACGCTATCGAAAACGCTCGGCGCCGGGCTGCCGCTCGCGGCGCTCGTGACGTCCGCGGCAATCGAGGAGCGCGCGCACGCACTCGGCTACCTGTTCTACACGACGCACGTGTCGGATCCGCTGCCCGCGGCCGTCGGCTTGCGCGTGCTGGACGTCGTGCAGCGCGACGGGCTCGTCGCCCGGGCGAACGTGATGGGCGACCGGCTGCGGCGCGGCCTGCTGGACCTGATGGAACGCTTCGACTGCATCGGCGACGTGCGCGGACGCGGGCTGCTGCTCGGCGTCGAAATCGTCAAGGATCGCCGCACGAAGGAGCCGGCAGACGGGCTCGGCGCGAAGATCACGCGCGAATGCATGCATCTCGGGCTCAGCATGAACATCGTGCAGTTGCCCGGCATGGGCGGCGTGTTCCGGATCGCGCCACCGCTGACCGTCAGCGACGAAGAGATCGATCTCGGCGTGTCGCTGCTCGGTCAGGCGATCGAACGTGCGCTGTAACAGCGTGCGGTAACGCCGTTCCCCGCATCACACGATCCGGCGCGCCGGTGCGACCGGCCGGCGCGACGGATTCCCGATCGATCAGCGCGTTTCGGCCGCCCATGCTTCGGCATCGGCGCCGGCCGGAATGCGCATCGGGCTCGACGGATCCGTCGCCGCGTGCCACACGGCTTCGGCCACGTCCCGCGCATGGGTGATCGGCCCCGACGCATCGAGCATCCTCGCGACGGCCTTTCCGACGAACGCCGCATAAGCCTCGTGTTCGAAGCCGTGCATGTGCGCACGCGCGTTGTCGCCGAAACGCGTGTCGGGTGCCCGGCCCGGCAGCACGAGATGCGCGCGCACGCCGAACGGTTCGAGTTCGACCGCCATCGATTCGGTGTACGCATTGACCGCCGCCTTGCTGGCCCGATATGCGCCGACCAGCGGCAGCGCCTTCAGCGTGACGCTCGACGTGACGTTCACGATCACGCCGGCCCCGCGCTGGCGAAACTGCGGCAGCACGGCCTGCGTAACCGCGATCGTGCCGATCGTGTTGGTCTCGAACAGCGCGCGCACCGTGTCGAGCGGCATCAGCTCGGCCGGCGCGGCCGCGCCGAAGCCCGCGTTGTTGACGAGCACGTCGATCGGGCCGGCCGCGTCGATCGCGGCGCGGATGCTGTCTGCGTTCGTCACGTCGAGCGCCAGCACGCGCAGGCGTTCCGACGGCGGCAGCACGTCCTCGCGCGGCGTGCGCATCGTCGCGACGACCTGCCAGTCGCGGGCCAGGAAATGGCGGGCAATCTCGAGGCCGAAGCCGGAGGAACAGCCGGTGATCAGTACGGTCTTCATGCGAACTCCTGAGGTGATGTGGGCACGTGTCCGTACGATAGATCGCCGGGTCCGTATTCTCTACAATCTAAAATCCGCTTTTCTTTTGCGAGAGTCCGGCGATGATCGACCCGTTGACCGAAGTCGTGACACTGCTGCAACCGGGCGCGCAGCACTCGAAGTCCGTTCATGGCGCGAGCCCCTGGTATATCAACCGCGCGGTCGCCGGCGAGCCGTTCTATTGTGCGATTCTCGACGGCGGGTGCCGGATCGCGATCGACGGACACGCACCGATCGCGCTGCTGCCGGGCGATTTCGTGCTGATTCCGGCGGCCTACGGCGTCGCGATGACGAGCCTCGAACCGCCGCCGCCGGGCGTCGAAACCGCGCCGCCGGTCGCGCTCGACAACGGCGAATACCGGATCGGCGATCCAGGCAACCCGGTCGACACGCGGATGATGGCCGGCAACTGCAGCTTCGGTTCGCCCGACGCGGCGCTGCTGGTGTCGCTGCTGCCGCAATTCGTGCATGTGCGCGGCGAGCCGCGGCTGACCACGCTCGTGCAACTGGTGCGCGACGAGTCGCGCGCGCAGCGGCCCGCGCGCGAGATCGTGCTGGCGCGCCTGCTGGAAGTGCTGCTGATCGAGGCATTGCGGTTCACGGCCGGCACGAACGCATCGCCCGGCCTCGTGCGCGGGCTCGCCGATAACCGACTCGCCGCCGCGATCCGTGGCATGCACGCGCGCCCCGCCTATCCGTGGACGGTCGTCGAACTCGCGAAGGAAGCGGCGCTGTCGCGCTCGACGTTCTTCGAACGCTTCAGCCGCGCGGTCGGCGTCGCGCCGATGGAATATCTGCTCACGTGGCGCATGGCGCTCGCGAAGGACCTGCTCCGCCGCAACGAAGGCCGCATCGCCGAGATCGCGGGGCGCGTCGGCTACAGTTCCGCGAGCACGTTCAGCGTCGCGTTCACGCGGCATGTCGGGCGGCCGCCCGCGCAATATGCGCGCGACGAGCAGGCGGTGGCGAACGGGGAATGAACCGCGCACGCACGCCATTGCGCGTCACGCGCTGCATGCAAGGGACTCGCGCCGCGGCCCGCCGGATCGCCGGATCAAAGGGCGGCCCCTGCCGCCTGCATCACGCGACTTGCGTAAACTATCGGGCATGCCACAACGACGCGCGAGGTATCCGATGACGAAAACGGCAAAGGACATCGACACGCCCGACCACTGGCTCGTCGCTCGGCGCGATCAGGAAACCGGCATCGAAAGCCTGCACGCGCATTTCAACGGCCATGCGTACGATGCGCACGATCACGACGACATGCTGGTCGGCTTCACCGAACAGGGCGTGCAGCAATTCCAGTGCCATCGGTCGGTGCATACGAGCGTGCCCGGCCGCGCGATCCTGATCGAGCCGGGCGCGATGCACGACGGCCATGCGCCCGAAGCGGGCGGCTTCACCTACGGAATGCTGTACCTGCCGCAAGCGTGGGTCGAGCGCGCGGCGCGCCGGCTGGACCTGCCGGGCCTCGGCGGTGTCGAGGCCTCGTTCGGCCATACGCTCGTCGACGATCGCGGCCTCGTCGACGCGATCCGCCACGCGTTTCTCGCGATCCACGGCAACGAAGGCAAGCTCGCGCGCGACCAGACGCTCGACCGCCTGCTGTTGCGGCTCGGCGGCGAACTGCGCGGCCCGCTCGTGCTGGAAAGCGGTGTCGTGCCGCCCGCGATCGCGCGCGTGCGCGACCTGCTGCATGCGCAGATGGACGGTAACATCGGGCTCGACGAACTCGCCAGCGTCGCCGGGATCGACCGGTTCCGGCTGACCCGGCTGTTTCAGCGCGCGTTCGGCACGTCGCCGCACGCGTACCTGGTGCGCTTGAGGTTACGTGCCGCGCGGCGGCTGCTGGCGGCCGGGCGTACGCCCGCGCAGGCGGCCGCGGACGTCGGCTTCGCCGACCAGAGCCATCTGGGCCGCTGGTTTCGTCGCGCGTACCGGATCACCCCGGCCGCGTACCGGCAACTGTGCACAAACGTTCCAGACTGATCGCGCGCGGCATCCGATCATGAGCGTCTCTACGAGGAGCAATCATGTTCGATACCAAGGTGGCACTGATCGTGCGCGACGATCTCGCGGCATGGCAGAAACTCAATGTCGTCGCATTTCTCGCGACAGGCGTCGCGGCCGAAGCGCCCGAAGCGCTCGGCGAACCATACGAGGATGCGGCGGGACGCCGCTACGCCCGCATGCTGGGCCAGCCGATGCTGGTGTTCGCGGCCGACCTGAACGGTCTGCAGGCCGCGCACCGGCAGGCGCTGTCGCGCGAGCTCACGATCGTGCCCTACGTGCACGCGATGTTTTCGACCGGGCACGACGCAGCCAACCGCGACGTATTTCGGGCCGGCGATGCGGAGCATCTCGACTTCGTCGGGCTGGCGCTGCACGGGCCGAAGAAGGCCGTGGACAAGGCGGTGAAGGGGCTGGCGCTGCATGCGTGAATGCCGGTTCGAACCCGGCGCTTCAAGTCAGCGATGCACCAGCACGTTGACGAGCTTGCCGAACGGATCGCGCACGTAGAAACGCCGGACACCCCACGGCTCGTCGGCCGGGCCGTATTCGACCGGAACGCCTGCCGCATGCACGCGGGCGAGCGCTTCGTCGAGATCGTCGACCTCGATCGACAGGTCGGGCGTCGGCGTGCCCGATCCGCCCTGCGATGCAAAGCTGATCTGCACGTCCATCTGCTCGGCATTGCCGTAGGTCGCGATCCAGCCGTGATCCATCAGCAGGTCGAGGCCGAAGATCCGCTGGTAGAAGCGTTTTGCGTCGTCGACTGACCGGGTGTCGATATTGGCGACGATCCGTTTGACTTTCATCGCTTGTCTCCGCGAGTTGTGTCACGAGAATTGCCGAGATCACCGTCGAAGCCCCGGTACGCCGGCGCTTCAGAACGGCAGCAGCTATTGCGCTTCCAGCAACCCGCGTTTGTTCGTCGTCAACCACGCCTTCACGTCGGCCATAAGCGCCGTCGCACTGGCAAAACACTCATTTACGGCGGACGTTTGAACCACGTCCCCGGAATAATCCGACAGATTGCGCTGCTTGCGCAGGGCGTCGAGAACAATCATGCGATCGACCGCCAGACCGATCGTCTGCGGAAGCGTCTGGATGGCCGTCTGGTGATGCCCCGGCCGGCTCGTCAATGTACGAAAGCCGTTCGCGTGCAATGCCAGCATCGCAAGCTGCATGATCGCCTTATAAGCCGCATCAAACCGGTTTTCGTTGCTCAATCCCGCGAGTTGCGCATCCGCCAGGTTTCGCTCTGCGGCCGCCAGCAACCGCATCACCTGTTCTCGGTCCGGCCGAACCGTATCGAGACTAACGCCGAGCAAGTTCTGCAAGGTCATGGTCGCTGCCAATCAAGAATATCTTGGGTTTTCCAAGGACGTCCTGCAAAAAAGCGTCCTGCCTGGCGACCCCATCGCGGAACTCGTCGGGCGACAGTACCTTGGGATTGATGTCTCGCCTCAAGCTCGCCTGTGCGTCGTAAAGCAATCGAACTACCGTTGCAAAACCGACCGTGCCGATAACCATGACATCGACGTCGCTGTCTATCGTCTCCTGGCCGCGCGCAACGGAACCGAAAACAAACGCCACGCCAATTTGCTCGGCACAAGGCAGCAATGCTTCGGCAAGCACGTCGCCCATCCCGGAGGTCTTTCGCATGATCGACGCCAGCTCGTCGTAGATCGGGCAACTGCGATTGGCGCGATAAACCACCTGATTGCCCTGCCGATCACGGCTCAAGATACCGGCTTCTGCCAGTTTGCTCAGTTCCTTGTGCAGCGTGCCGGGCGTCGTACCTGTCAAACGCGCAATTTCGCGAACGTGCAACGCCTGATCCGGACGCAATAAAAGCAGGCCCAGTACACGGCGCCGGTAGTCACTAAATAGGGTCGAGGCGATGGATCGTAGCATGATTGGCTACGATTGTAGCCGAATTGGCTACAAAGCATAGTCGTCCCATGCCGATTTCGCGTCAGTCTCGACGGGACAGTCGAATGTAGCCGATTTGACTACGATTGAAGCCGAATTGGCTACAAAACACCGGCAGACCACCGTTCCGACATGTCGCCAACAAGATTCAAATACATAGGCACCGCCGCCGGCCCGTTGCAGGCCGGCGGCATCCGGCGTCAGCCGCCGAGGTAAGCCTGCTTGATCCGGTCGTTCGCGAGCAGGTTCGCGCCCGTATCGGCGAGCACCACGCGCCCCGTTTCCAGCACGTAGCCGCGATCGGCCACCCCCAGCGCCTTGTTCGCGTTCTGCTCGACGAGGAACACCGTGACGCCTTCGTCGCGGATCGTGCGGATGATGTCGAAGATCTGCGCGATCACGAGCGGCGCGAGGCCGAGCGTCGGTTCGTCGAGCAGCAGCAGGCGCGGCTTGCTCATCAGCGCGCGGCCGATCGCGAGCATCTGCTGCTCGCCGCCCGACATCGTGCCGGCCCGCTGCGCCGCCCGCTCCTTCAGGCGCGGAAACAGCTTGAACACGTGCTCGATGCCGTCGTCGATCTCGTGACGGCTCGCGAAGAAGCCGCCCATCTTCAGGTTCTCGAGCACCGTCAGGCTCGGAAACACGCGCCGCCCTTCCGGCGAGATCGCCATCCCCTGCCGCATGATCTGGTGCGTAGACATCGCGGTGATGTCCTTGCCCTCGAACAGCACGCGGCCCGACGACGCGCGCGGCGTGCCGCACACGGTCATCATCAGCGTCGTCTTGCCGGCGCCGTTGCTGCCGATCAGCGTGACGATCTCGCCCTTGTTCACCTCGATCGACACGCCCGCGAGCGCCTCGACCGCGCCGTAGTGCGTATGGACCTGTTCCAGCTTCAGCATCACTCTTCCCCCAGATACGCCTTGATCACGCGCGGGTCGTTGCGGACCGCTTCCGGCGTGCCGATCACGATCGGCCGGCCGTGCTCCATCACGAGGATGCGGTCGGACACGCCCATCACGAGGCTCATGTCGTGTTCGATCAGCAGCACCGATACGCCGAACTCGCGGCGCAGCTTGTCGATCAGGTGCTGGAGTTCGATCTTCTCCTGCGGGTTGAGGCCGGCCGCCGGCTCGTCGAGCATCAAGAGACGCGGCTCGGTGATCATGCAGCGCGCGATCTCCAGACGCCGCTGGTGCCCGTACGACAGCGTGCCGGCCGGCCGGTTGGCGACCGACTTCAGCCCCATCCGTTCGAGCCACACGGCCGCGCGTTCGAGCGCTTCCTTCTCGGCGCGGCGATAGGCGGGCGTCGCGAACAGGCCGGGCAGCAGCCCCGACTTCACCTTGCGGTGCTGCGCGACGAGCAGGTTCTCGACGACCGTCAGCGACTTGAACAGGCGAATGTTCTGGAACGTGCGCACCAGGCCCTTCACCGCGATCTTGTGGCTCGGCAGCCCCGCGATCGGGTGGCCGTCGAGTTCGACCGCGCCGCCCGTCGGCTTGTAGAACCCGCCGACGCAGTTGAACACCGTGGTCTTGCCAGCGCCGTTCGGCCCGATGATCGCGAACACCTCGTCGCGGCGCACGTCGAAATCGATGCCGTCCACCGCGAGCAACCCGCCGAAGCGCATCTGCAGCCCGGCGACCTTCAACAGTTCTGCATTCGCGCTCATTGCGGCAGCTCCACGTGGGGACGGCTCGCGGGCAGCAGGCCCTGCGGACGCCACATCATCATCAACACCATCACCAGACCGAAGATCAGCATCCGGTACTCGGCGAAGCCGCGCGCGACTTCCGGCAGCACGGTCAGCAGGATCGCCGCGAGAATCACGCCGAGCTGCGACCCCATCCCGCCGAGCACGACGATCGCGAGGATCAGCGCCGATTCGATGAAGGTGAACGATTCAGGATTCACGAGGCCCTGGCGCGCCGCGAAGAACGCGCCGCCGATACCCGCGAACGCCGCGCCGAGCGTGAACGCCGACAGCTTGATGCGCGTCGGGTTCAGGCCCAGCGACCGGCACGCGATCTCGTCGTCGCGCAGCGCTTCCCATGCGCGGCCCATCGGCATGCGGATCAGGCGGCTCGTCACGAACAGCGTGAAGCCGACCAGCAGCAGCGCGATCAGGTACAGGAAGATCACCATGTGCTCGCCGCTGTATTCCAGCCCGATCAGCTCATGGAAGGTCTTCGCGCCTTCGACGCTCGCCGAGCGCGCCATCTCGAAGCCGAACACCGTCGGCTTCGAGATGCCCGAGATGCCGTCCGGGCCGCCCGTGAGGTCGGTCAGGTTGTTCGCGAGCAGGCGGATGATTTCGCCGAAGCCGAGCGTGACGATCGCGAGATAGTCGCCGCGCAGCCGCAGCACCGGGAAGCCGAGCAGGAAGCCGAACGTCGCCGCCGCGATCGCGGCGAGCGGCAGGCATTCCCAGAACGACAGCCCGAAATACTGGTTGAGCATCGCGTACGTATAGCCGCCGACCGCGTAGAACCCGACATAGCCGAGATCGAGCAGCCCCGCGAAACCCACCACGATGTTCAGCCCGAGGCCGAGGATCACGTAGATCAGCGCGAGCGTCGCGACGTCCACCGCGCCGCGCGAGCCGAAGAACGGCCACACGAGCCCGACCGCGAGCAGCACCCACACGACCGCGCGCTGCTGCCGCGCGCCCATCGCGGGCAGCGCCGGCAGCTTCACCGCCGATTTCGCGCGCACGAGCCACGGCTTGAACAACTGGAACAGGAACACGGCCGCGACCGCGATCCACACCGGCCGCCAGTGCGGCGTGAGCACGACCTGGTAGCCGTCGAGCTTCAACTGCAGCCCGAGCACGGGGATCGTGAGAATCGCCGTCAGGAACGCGGCGGCCACGGCATTTTTCAGCGCCTGGCCGAACGATGCGTCGGCGGCCGGGCGGCGAACGGAAATGACTGTACTCATCTGCGTCTCCCTCAAACCTTTTCGATGTCCGACTTGCCGAGCAGGCCGGTCGGGCGGAAGAGCAGGATCAGCACGAGCAGGCCGAACGCGACGACGTCCTTGTACTCGGCCGGCATGTAGCCTGCGGCGAAGGTTTCCGCGAGGCCGAGCAGCACGCCGCCGAGCATCGCGCCCGGGATGCTGCCGATCCCGCCGAGCACCGCGGCGGTAAACGCCTTGATGCCCGCGACGAAGCCGATATACGGATTCAGCTTGCCGATCGTCAGCCCGATCAGCACGCCGCCGACGGCGGCCAGCATCGCGCCGAGCACGAACGTGAACGAGATCACGCGGTTCGTGTCGATGCCGAGCAGGTTCGCCATCTTCATGTCCTCGGCGCACGCGCGGCACGCCCGGCCCATCCGCGAATGCGAGATGAACAGCGTGAGCGCGATCATCAGCACGACCGTCACGCAGACGATCATCAGCCGCGAATACGGAATCGTCACGTCGAAGTCGCCGCCGAGGTGGATGTCGAACGCGCCGGAGATCAGCACCGGCACGGACACGTCGCGCGCGCCCTGGCCGATCTGCACGTAGTTCTGCAGGAAGATCGACATGCCGATCGCGGAGATCAGCGGCACCAGGCGCGGGCCGCCGCGCAGCGGCCGGTACGCGACGCGCTCGACCGCGAAGCCGTACAGGCCCGTGACGATCACCGACACGATCAGGGCGGCGCCGAGCACGAGCGGCAGCGGATAACCGGCGGAGACGCCGATCGCGGTCAGGGTCACGAGGCCCACGTACGCGCCGATCATGTAGATCTCGCCGTGGGCGAAGTTGATCATGCCGATGATGCCGTAGACCATCGAATAGCCGATGGCGATCAACGCATAGATCGCACCCAGCGTCAGGCCGTTGACCAGTTGCTGGGCGAATTGCGGAAAGAAGTCAGTCATGTGCGGGAAGCTCCCGTTGGCGCTGGGTCGCATGCCGCCGCCGGATCACGGCGTTCGGCCGCGCGCAACGCACGGTGTCGTCTCGGGCCGCCCGCTGGCCGCGCACCGGGCGGGATGCGCGGCCAATACGCACCCGCCCCGTCCGGGTCTCGGACGGGGCGGGTGCGCGGGCGGGTACTCCGTGTTACTTGGCGGCGGTCTTCGTCGCGTCCTTGTGCCACGTGTAGACGACGAACTTGAACGCCTTCAGGTCGCCCTGTGCGTCATACGCGACCTTGCCGATCGGCGTGTCGAACGTCGTCTTGTGCATGTACGCGGCGACCTTGGTCGGATCGGTCGTCTTCGCGCCCGCGATCGCGTCGGCGATGATCTTCACCGCTGCGTACGACGGCATCTGGAACGGGCCGTTCGGGTCGCGCTTCTTGTCCGCGAACGCCTTCACGAGCGCCGCGTTGGCCGGATCGGCCGAGAAGTCGGCCGGCAGCGTGACGAGCATGCCTTCCGAAGCCGGGCCGGCGATCGCCGTCACGTCCTTGTTGCCCACGCCTTCAGGGCCCATGAACGTGGCCTTCACGCCCTGCTCGCGCGCCTGGCGCATCAGCAGGCCCATTTCCGGGTGATAGCCGCCGAAGTAGACGAAATCGACGCCTTGCGACTTCAGCTTCGTGATGATCGCCGAGTAGTCGGAATCGCCGGCGTTGATGCCTTCGAACAGCACGACCGGGATCTTCGCGGCTTCGAGGTCCTTCTTCACCGACGACGCGATGCCCTGGCCGTACGACTGCTTGTCGTGCAGGACGGCGACCTTCTTCGGCTTCACGTTGTTGATGATGTAATGCGCGGCGGCCGGGCCTTGCTGGTCGTCGCGGCCGATCGTGCGGAAGATGAAGTGGCGCTTCTTGCCTTCGGTCAGCTGCGGCGCGGTGGCCGACGGCGTGACCATCACGATGCCTTCGTTCTCGTAGATGTCGGACGCGGGAATCGTCGAACCCGAGCACACGTGGCCGATCACGTACTTGATCTTCTGGCTGACGATCTTGTTGGCGACGGCGACGGCCTGCTTCGGCTCGCATGCGTCGTCCATCATCACCACTTCGAACTTGTTGCCGCCCGCGCCGCCTGCCGCGTTGATCTGCTCGATCGCGGTCAGCGCGCCGGCCTTCACCATGTCGCCATACTGGGCGACCGAGCCGCTCATCGGGCCAGCGATGGCGATCTTGACGGTTTCCGCTTGCGCGGCAGCGGCGCCCGCGGCGAACAGCACGGCGGCGACGGAAATGGACGTAAGACGGGACAGCGTCATCTGGGAGCTCCTCGATGTTGTTTAGTCATACGGGCAAAGGCGGCATGACTTGCGCAATCGAACAGCACCCGGGGCGAGGACATGGGACACGCCCGAGACACATAGAAGACGGAACTCCGGCGGAATGTTGCGTAGCGGGGCCCGGCTCTTGCAGTCCCCGAAGGGGACGTCTGGTTCGGAAAGACATCGTGATGCGTCTTGCATTGCGCAAGCGTTTCGCCTGCCCCGCTTGCCAAATCGCTTGATCGGAGGGATGGTCCGACAGCCATTGGCAAGGCAGTCGAAATTATATGGGCGTTTTTAAATCGTCTGTCAAAAATGCCGGTCGAGTGAGGGAAAACACGTAGGGATCGGGTGGCGGTCGGTAGCAATGACGGCGCAACCTTGGACGCGCGATAACGTTGGCTGGCGGTGCAATTTGGTTGCTATCGGTGGGGGTTTTCTGCTGCCGTGCCTTGTCGGGATTGAGATCGGGTGACAGGCGATCTTGTGCGGCTCGTGTCGGGGTGGGTAAAGGGTCGCATCCTCGCGCTTCAATCGACTGATGATTGGGTTGGTGGGCACCATTGCAGTGCGTTGGGTTGAGCGGCTCACGCCTTCTGTTTTCCGACGGTTTTCGCCGATTAGAAAGGCAATCGTTATTAATATGAAATAATACGAATTCGCCTCGCAATCCAGCCAGCCTTCCTCCGAGCCGCGTCCGCCGCGCTTCGTAGTCGCTTCAGGGCCGCTTCGACGCCCGTCCGTTGCCCAGCCGCCAGCCAGTGATCTGCCATTTTTTTCAATGCACATCACCTGATTCGGATCGCTGATGAATCATCCCTTCCGTCTTTCTTCCGCCGCCGCGTTTGCGTGTGCGCTTTCTGTTTCTGCCGCCGATGCGTCGGGTCGAGATACGCTCGCCGATCGGTCGGCGGGTGCCAATGTGTTTCGCTCGGAGCGGCGTGCTGCTGCTCGTGATGATGGGCATGCGGCACGTATGAGCCGACGCCGCGTGCAGTACGCCGCGCCCGTGGAGCGAAGCCCGTTCGATACGCCGGATACGCGGCCGCTGCGTGTGTCGGGCGATAGACTCGTGGCACCGCAGCCTTCGTCGGAACACGAACCCGATTGGGTCCTGCCCGCGAATCGCGTCGCGCTCGGCGCGGGTGGCAGCGATAGTCTCGGTCGCGCGTTGCCCGGATACGAGCAGCGCGAGCAGAACTGGAATGAATATCTGCGGGCTAACGGATCGCGACCCGTTGGTAGTGGCGGCTCGTATGCGCCGGCTCGTCCGTACGATGCTGCGCGTGGCCCGCATGGTGCGCCGAATCCGTTCGATCCGTCGGTGCCGCAACCTGAGACGCGCACGTTCTACGATAACGGCGCGGGCACGCATTGCACGGCAACGGGCGGTGCGGGGACTTCGCGGTCGTCTTGCAATATCGCGTGGTGATGCGCTGGGGTGGCTGATACAGCTGATAGCCGTTGCCCTACCCGGCGCGCTGCGCGACGTCGCGCAGCGCGGCCGCATCCTGCGGCGTCGCTCTTACAACTGCGTGATGATCAGCCTGCCAGGCTCAATATCGATTCGCGCCTTTCGGCCCGGAACAAAACACGCATCGCTGATCAGCCACATTCCACCAATCTTCATGTACGGGTAGAACTTCTCCGGCTTTACGTACGTTTTCGGCGTACCCCACATTTCCTGGATCGTTACGAAACGTTCCGTCTTTGGTGGTCGTGCTTTATGATTCGGCTTAGCCATGGGCAACTCCTGCTTAGTTGGCTGTGGTTAGCGGGTCGTGAGTGTTGGTAGCACTTGCGGCCCGCGCTCGTTTACTGCGGCGTTTTTATAGTTCGGAATCCTCCTTTGTTGATGGGTCGGTGGAAATGGGAGTTCAACGTGTGAGTCAGGACGTGTGATGTATCCATCCGCGCGCGCGATCATCATCGCTCGACGTTATCTATTAGCGACTGCTACCCAATCTTTGTTGTCGTTCGGGGGCACCAGAAATTGCTTACGGGTGATGTCCGATTTCAGCATCTCGCTGAGACTGCTATCGACTGCGGATTCAACCCTTCGAATGCAACCGATAGCGGTCATTCGTTATTGCGTTTCTGCGTTGGTATGATTCGCATCTGATTGAGAGAGATCGAGATAGATCAGCCATGAAACTCGAAATCGAGGGCAGACTGGCAAACACCATGCCGACTCCCGTACAGGTCACACGTGCGCTCAAGTCACTGCGAAGCTACGGCAAGTCATCTTACGCGTCATTGACCGACGATGCAGGCAACTACGTGCAAGTAGCCGGCGGTGGCGCCAGTTGTATGATCGAGCGCTTTGAATTCGGCGCGCAACGATGGAGAGCCTTCCATATCAAACCTTCGCCGGTACGCCCTGACGGCACGATCCTGGTCTTTCGAGCGGGTAACATTCCGATGCGCTCAGATGAATGGTTCATGGCCGATCAGGTCTTGGAGGTATTTCTGGCCTTCCTCCGCGGAACATCGTATCCGCCATTTGTTCACTGGCGGTTAGCGCCGGACTTCCGAGCTTGAGACCCTAAGCGAGCCGTCTCGAAGCAAGTACGTCGTCTGGCGCTCGCAGGCAGCGGGCGAATAGGGTTGCCGATCAAGATCGTCCTGCACGCTATATTCGCCGTAGCCTGCAAATTCATAGTAGACGGCCATAGTCTCTGCATGTGAACGCGTCCAGAATATCCAGACCCATTCACTTCCGACTCATTAAGCGCCCGTGCTGCGTCGCCATCTGGTCCGTATGGAATGCATGCAGGAAGCGATTGTCCGTGACCGTCGGGACATAGCCAAACCTCATGCAGATATCCGAGGGGGTGTCTCATTTCCGTGCGTCCTGGATTGGTGATTCGGTCGTCATGCGCGAGCGCGTGGCAATCGAACTCTTGAGCGAGGCATTGTCAACCATTCTCGTGCTTGGGTCGACCGTCTCTTCTGGGAAATTTCCGCTGGGTTGCGAAACGTACTCACCCGTGGCCACACAACTTCCATCGGCTTCACATTCGCTTCGAACGTCAGATCGATATTCACGAAGCATTTTTCAAACCCGGCCCCCCCCCTCGTCTGCCGGAACATCTTGAGACGAACCAAGCATCCATTTTAATCCGCCTCTAAATAATCCTATTCCATGAGCCGTTTTCCGCCTTCTCCGGCTCCACGAATGCCCAGATCGAATGGCAATGGGTGCAGCGATAGTACATTGCGGCACCAGCCGACCCAGCCCCCTCGAAATCGAAAGCCGGCGGAACAATTTCCGCGAGGTCTCCATTGGCAACAGCGGCATCACGGCGCTGTGAATATTGCTGATATTCCACGCGTGACACGAACTGCTTGGGCGAGCCGATACTGAGGCAGCGCGTGCACGCCGGCAGTAACTGAGCAACCGCTCCATTACTCTGAGCTTCGTTTCCTCGTCTTAGCTTCAATAATTGACCGCGTGGAATCTGTGCCTCGACACGCACTCCTTCGCTGTCTAACCACGCGCGAAGGTGTTGCAAATCGATATCTTGATCGCGGTAGCGACGGAACATATTCTGAATATCTTGATCCATGACGTTCACACTCATTTGTCGACTGGAACAATCCAGTCGTCAGACCACGACTTTGTTGTTCCCATGAACTGATTCTGTCCGCCGGATCCGGCTGCCGGGTAGAACGATGTCTCAGGCTCCCATCCAACCGGCAGCTTTCCTCCGAGCGGTCTTGGAACGGTTGCCGAAGATAGCTCCGATGTCGGAATCTTCAACAATACGTCTGGCGCTCCCCAATGTTGGAAAACCTGGCCGCGGTCCATAAGCACGCCTTGATTCGTCCCGACGTAGTCTGTCGACATGTAAGTCCCTGCACCCTTATAACCACTGATGCTGCCCTGCTTGCGGTAATTTTCAACAGCCCGCCATGTGGTCGCACGATAGACATAGTCCTGGGACGCAATCTTCTGATCCAAAGCGGCCTGTAGCGCGTCGCCCTGATTTCGATTGCGCATCAGCTCGCGATATTGCTCCTTCGTCAGCGAACGCTCGCCTGGCCCCGGGCGAACGCCGCGACCGCTCAAGCCTTTGTCTATTTGAGAGTCGTTGGTGTTACAAGTAGCGAGGCCGAGCGGATCGAACTCACCAAGAGGATCGGCGACATAGCCTTGCGTCCGCAACCCGCCCTCGAGCCCGATAGGATCCAGGCTGAGATATTGTCCCGAATCCGGATCGTAGTACCGATTCAGGTTGTAATGAAGGCCGGATTCGTCGTCTGCCCACTGCCCCGGGAAACGCAGTGTCGTATCGATATCCCGTGCCGCTTGGTTCGCCGCTGCGCGCGTTGGCAACAACGCCCCCCACAACGAGAACGATGCCTTCCAAACCTTGGCGCCGCACTCGTCGAAGACAGCCTTCGGCATGCCGACCTGGTCGGTCAGCACCGGATACAAGCCATCGTCGGTCTCCTGTGCGAGCGGCGCGAAGCTCCCCGGTTCGACATGCCAAGTCACTGCCTGTCCGGTCGTGCCGTCACGCTTCTCGATCCAGCGTTCCGCGATCGTTGGGCCGTCCCACAGAAATTTCACCGCCTCATGTCCCCCGACGGGACGCTTCTCTACTCTCCTGTTAAATGCATCGTAGCGGTAGACCCACACCCCTTGCTCGGGCGTGGCGACCTTGACGAGCCGATTCAGCCCGTCCCAGGTGTAATGCCAGGTCTGAGGCCGGAACCCGTGCCGTTCGACCGTTTTCTCGATAGTGCGCCCTCGTGCGTCATAGCGATAGCGCGCGAATCCAACACGCTCGGGTAAGCCACCTGCCGCGTACTGGTGCGTGTCCACCGCAGCCTGCTGCCCATGCGCCGCAATGTTCAACACCGCGTCGTAGCGATAATGCTCACCGGGCTGCAGCAAACTGCGCACATTCGTCACCTGACCGCGCACATCACGTCGATAGGTCAGCGTATCGCCGTCGGCTTCGACCTGCTCGAGCTGTCCGGCCGCATCATATCGGTAGATTTGCCGTGTCAGTTGCGCAAGTGCATGGGCCGGATCGCTCTGCAACGACTCGAACGCCGCGCCAGGCCCGGCCACCTGCTTCAGGAGCCTCCCCAACGCATCGTATTCCTGATGCGCAATGAACGCGCCCGCCTGGCGATCAGTTTCGCGACCGGCGCTGTCTCGCGCAATCGTTAGCCGGCCCACTTGCGTCAACGCACCAAGCGCGTCGTACGCATATTTCGTTTCACGCCGTGGCGTGGCCCTCAGCGTACGCAGCCCATCCCCGTCATAGGCATATCGCAATAGTTCGCCATGCTGATTCTCACCGATCAGGCGGCCATGCTCGTCGTAGGCGAAGTGCGTGACATGCGGTGCGTCGCCCTGGACCTCCGCCGAAGCGAGGCGCCCCCTTCCGTCATAGCAGTAGACCAGCTTGACGTCGCCAGCATCAATCTCAACCACCCGGTCCAACGCATCATATGCGTATCTCCATTGCGTACCATCCGGCAAGGTTTTGATGATGAGTCGGCCCGCGGCGTCGCGCTCGTACACTGTAGTCCGCCCGCCCCAGTCGACCTCGGCTGCCAAGCGCCCGGCGCCATCGTAGCGGTATTCATACGCTTCTCCGAGCGCATTAACGACTTTCGTCAGTCGAGTTGCGTGATCGTATTCGAATTGAGTCGCGTAGCCGGCGGTGTCGATAGAACCGATCAGCAGATCAAACGGTCCATAGGTTCGCCTGATCGTCAAGCCAAGCGGATTATCGAACTCGACCGGCAACCCTTCACCGTTGTAGCGAGTGCGAACTCGCGAACCATCAGCCCAGACAATGGATCGTAGCGCCCCGCGCGGATTATCGGGCCCATCCGTATAGTCATAGCGGGTCCGATTCCCGTCGGGATCGGTTTCTTCCAGAATCCGTCCAAGAACGTCCACCGAACACCGCCTCACCGCCCCGTTCGGTAGCCGGATCTCGTTCAGCCTCAGTTGCGCGTCATAGTTCAACCGAGTCTCGCGCTGGCCATGCACAATCCTCAGCAATTCGCCTTGTTTGCCGTACCGATAGCGGGTTGTCGTACCGTCCGGCTCAATGCGCGCAACCAGTCTTCTCACATGATCGTACTCGAGCTTGATCTGCGCGCCATCCGGTAACGTCGCACCGACGAGCAGTTGCGCGTCGTTGTACTCGAACCCGATCGCCCTACCGGTCGCTTCCCTCACCGCGATCAACAGGCCATGATCGTTGTAGTCGTAATCGGTCCGCCGTCCAAGCGGGTCGGTGCGTAAGATCAGTCGCCCCAGCGCCCATTCCGAGCGCGTACAGTGTCCAAGCGGATCTGTTTCGGCGATGACCAATCCGTCGTCGTTGTATTCGAAGATCCGTTCGCCGTCTGCGTCGATCACGCGCGTTCGGTGTTCCTCGTAGAAAAAGCGCCCGGTGTGGTATCCCTGCTCAGTACCGGTCTCAACAACACGTCCGGCAGTGTCGTAGCGATAATGGACGTTGGTCTGATCGCTATCGCCCCACTGTGTCATCCAGCCATGATCGTCGTAAGCATAATGGAGCTGCCCGAACTGGAAGCTTGTCACGTCGCTCAACATAACGTCGCGATAGCGGTATTCGACTAGCGTCCGCGTACCGCCGCCAACCTCGTGCAACACGATCCGCCCCGGCATACGACCGTTGCTGTCGTAAACAACGTCGAGCCGATAACCATCGCTGTGAGTCAATGTCGATAGGCGGCTCTGACCGTCGTACCTGAACGTAATGGCGTTGCCATCCATGTCCTGGATACACTCGAGGCGCGAAACTTGCCCGTCCACAAGCGGCGAAAAAATCAGGATCTGTCGCGTATCGCGATCGAGCAGACGGGGCTCAACCCGACTGCCGACAAGTCGGTAGCGCGGCGCACGCAGGTTAATCGAGTCAAGCGCCATATGCGACGCATCGAAGCCCAGTGCAAGACCTGCTCCGTCGTGAAAATAGGCGAAACGGCCCCTCTCCAACGTCAAGCGTCGCGACCAAGTGTCCGACCATCGTGCGCCGAGCAATCCAGCGTCATCCGAACGAGTGCGATAGCGACGCTTGAGTTCGATAGGCAGGGTACCGGGAACGAGTAAATCCGTGCGGATCTCCAGCACTTCGCCGGACACAGGATCGACCGGATCCTCGCACTTGGGTCGAGTCTCGTCGTTGACGCCTTTCTGTTCTGCAGATCGTGCCGACTCTGGCCGAAACTTTCCGCGCAATCCTTTACCGGAAAACCTCCCGATTCCACCACCCACGACACCACCGAGCAAACCCGCCAGAAACTCCTGAGTCGCGGACAACTCCGGGTTCTTCGGACCATACTGCCCCGTCGTCTTGTCGATCCAGATGCTGTTGCGCCCGGAGTTGACCTTGCCGCTACAGTGAGTCTCGTGGCCGATCCGCACCAACGGCAGTCCGTTGACGAATACTGTCTTGCTACCTTCGACAAGCGCTTGCGGCTCACCCGAATGATGGTCGCACTTCACTAGATCAGTGACGCGTGCGACTTTCTTGCCTTCGAAATACACATTGCCCGAGCCCGTGACGATCTCGCCGCAGTTGCTGCCCATGCTTTGGCTGGCCGACGCGAGCGCACCACCCAGAGTCAGGCCGCCCGCCATGCACGCCCCGACGATCAGCGCTCCGGCGAGTCCCCCTGTCGCCACGGTGGCCGCCACCGCAACGCCAACAGCAACCCCCACGGCAATACCGGTGAGTATCCCCATGAACCCGGACGAATGCGCAATTCGATCCCCGACGCACGCCGGATGCGGATCGCCACGGCCGATCGTCAGGCCCAGTGCATCACCGACCTGCGTGAATTCCTTCGAGAGCCAACCGGTAACACCGACTTTGTCGAGTGCCCAAGCTCCACCGACTGCAATCGCCAGCGGCAGCATCGCCGTACCCGCAGCGATTGCACCCGCGCCCAATGCCGCCCCGCCGGTTGCGCCACCCGCCAACGCCGTACCCGCCGCACTCAACCCGGCGGCCGTTCCCTCAAGCGTAGTCAGACCTGCGTCGGCGCCGAGCATCCCATAGTTGAGGTTCTCGTAAAACGGCTGCTCGGCCGCTTTGGCAGCTTCACCGTCCTCCAGCTTGGCGATCTGATCAAGACGCTCTTGTGCGCTACCGCTCGGTTCGTTGTAATTCGGCGTGTCCGACATTGCAGCCTCAAATCGGATCGCGCAACTGAAGGCTCTGAATCACACCCTGGATTTGTTCACGTTGGGTGTCGCTCAGCGTACCAGGCGCGGTGAACGTCAGCATCAGCACCACCTGCCCGTATTCCACCATCGTCAGCCGCTGGTGAATCGGCGCCTGATTGTTCGTCCATGTAAATTCGTGCACGTGTGCGACACGCCCGGACACGGTGACATCTTCATTGGCCACCTCGGAATAGTCTGGCACCTGCTTTGCCACCTTCCTGATCTCGCTTGCCACATATTCATTGAACTTCATACCCCACGGCAGCCGCTCGCGCGTGATCACGAAACTCACGCCTTCCGTGCCGGTCGCTGCCGACACGAATACGTTCATCGTCTTGTCCTGCCACTCCACCGGGAGCGCCAACGTGCCTTCTTGCATCTGGTACATGCTTTGTTTTCCTGATGGGTGTTAGCCGTTCTTCGGGTTGATGTCGGTCCGGGATGCCTGGATATTGATGTTGCTGTCGTCAAGGTGAATCACTGACTCGCCCTTATAGATATCGATCGAGTCGGCCGTCATGTGGATTCGCGTACCGCCATCGCCACCGATCTTGATCCAGAGTTCTTTGGCTTCGAGCGTATGCACACCCTGTGGAGTCTGATGCAGCGTATTGCCCTGAACTACAACGTCCGACAGATTGCCGACTGCGACCGCCGTCGTGTGGTTGCCCTTCCCGACCTCGACGGTCCGGTCGCCTTTGAGAACTTGAGTCCACTGCGCATCCTCGACAACGGTATGCATGTCCTTCTGTGCATGCATGTAGAGCATCTGTGCACCGTTGACGTCGCTCATCAGCAACTCGTTCGACCCCTGCCCCTTGTGCGTCTGGCTCTTGATCCCCATCGTCTGGCCGGCGGCCCCGTGGTACGGGTTACCCTGCTCGCCGTTGAACACGCGGCCCACGATCACGGGATTGTCCGGATCGCCCTGATTGAACGCGACCAGCACTTCCTGCTTGATCCGCGGAATCGCGGCCGCCCCCCAACCGTCGCCCGCCCACGGCTGCGACACGCGCACCCACATCGAGTCGGAGCCGTCCTTCTTGCCGCGCCGGTCCCACGGAAAGTGCACCTTCACGGCACTCCCGTTGGTGTAGATTTCCTCGCCCTTGGGGCCGACGACGATCGCCGACTGCGTGCCGTGAATCACCGGTTTCGGCGTGGCGCGCGGCGCACGATACGGAATCTTCTTCGGCAGCAACGCGAAGCTGTTGCGGTACGGCAGTTTCGCGCTGTGCTGCGTGTAGTCGTTCACAGCCTCGTGACGCACGTGCAGGATCACGTATTCCTGGTTGTTCTCGAGGACCGGGTGATTCGCCACGTTGACGGCGCCGGCAGTGGTCATGCGCCACGCGTAGCCGCCGCCGGTATAGCGATGGGCCTGCGCCTCCTCGGCCTCCATCGCATAACGGGCATAGCGGTTACCGTCGTCGCCGTGGTCGTACAGCGACTGGTGCTCGAACCGCTCGGTCGAGTCGAGCCGCGCATGCTTGAGGTTCTGCGGGCCGGCTTCCACCAGCATCAGCGGCGACGACGGGTTCTGATGATTGAAATCGCGGAACGTGACCTTCCCCACGCCGAAGCGCCGGCCTTCGTGCAACTGGTCGATGCCGCTGTCCTCGCTCGCCTCGGTGGCGGCGAACGGCACGGTCGCCAGCCCGTCGATCGGGCGGAACAGCAAATTCGTGTCGCCGATCACGAGAACATGCTTGTCCTTCTCGTAGCGATGCGTCCAGACCAGCCCTTCCTGCTCCATCAACCGCGCGCAGAAGTTGTAGTAGGACTCCTGGTACATCACCACGTATTCGAGCGGCTTCTGGCTCGTCCGGATGTCGAACACGAAATCGGAAAATCCGTGCTCCTGGAAAATCTCGGTGAGGATGTCCTGCGCGGTCTTGTTCTGGAAAATCCGGCAGTCGGTGGAGCGCGTCAGGAACCAGAACCACGGCACGGCCGTCAGGTGGTACTGCGTGACATTACCGGGATTGCCGGCCCGGTCGAACGACGCGACGTAGCCGTCGAAATAGCGGTCGTTGTCGCCGGCACCCGATGCAACGACGCGTTCGAGCGTCGACAAGCGCGCCTGCTGATCGAACCGGATCTTGACCTGCTGGCCGATCAGGTCGTCGGGGCGCAGGTCGTGGCGGTGCGACAGCAGGTCGAGGTGGATTTCCGGCAACCGGTTCACGTACTCGTCGACCACGGCGGCGCTCACCAGGAGCACGTCCGGGCCGAGCGGCGTGTCGAGTGTGACGTAGCGATTGAGCTGGGTCAGGCGCGCGGGGTTGGCGGCGCCGTTGATCGCTTCGGCTACCGCGCCGGGCGTCTTGTCCATCAGCGAGAAGCCGGTTTGCGCGAGTTGCAGCGCACGCTGGACGGTGTCGACATGCCCGGCCAGGCCCGCGAGCGGGCCGACGCTTCCGGCAACACTCGAGGCGACCGGGCCTGCCAGGCCGCCGAGCGCGCTCAAGGAGCCGAGCGCGCCGCCGCCCAAACCATTGGGAATACCCCCGTTCGGAGCGAAACTCATTCTTGTTCCTTGCTTGTGATCTCAGGTTCCGTGGGCCGGCTGGCCGGCCCGAAGCCCCGTTAATGTAGGACAATTTCCGACCGCGCGAAAGGCACCCGCAGACGTTTCCGTTCGCGCCCCGAAAATCGAAAAAAACAGGCCAGCGGCTGGGCGCCGGGGCACGGTTGGCCACGGCGCAGCGGCGCGCCGGTTTGCGCTGAAAACAGCACAATCTGCACGAAACTTGTTACAGGAACGTAGGGGGCGAAGCATCTCTCGAGCACGTGCGCGGGTCCGCCGAGACTGAAGCCGGCGAAACGCTGTTCATCGACCTCCCATCGCACTTCGAGCCCCTGCACGAACGCCGACGCAGGCTTGCGGGGCATCCAGCGCCGAACGCGCACAGCCGACAACGAGGCGAGCGCATCGAAGCGCCGCCCGGCGTCGACCGAGGATTCCGCCCAGCGGGCGCAGAGCCGCGTCAGTTGGGCCAGACCGCCGTTGTCCAGGAGAATCGCCTGCGGCGCGAGCAACGACAATACATTCCACAGCTCGTCATGGCGGAAAGCCGGCGGCCGGCTCCGGGTCGGCCGGTTCAGCAGCGCGATCGTCCCCACCGGATCGCCCGCATACAACGCCAGCTCGCGTTCCTGCATTCCGGACAGATCGCCCTGGGTACAGGACAGCCGGAACGCCAGTTTGCGGTGCCCGGGATCGGCAGGCCGGCCGTCCCGCTCGATCAGTCCCGGTTCGACGCCATGGAGCAGGTCTGCAATCCCGTCCACCGGCGGTGTCTTGCCCGCCTCTTTGGCCCGGGGATCAACGGGCTCCTTCGGCGCTCGCCGGGCCTCGTCGCGCAACACGGTTCAGTACGGCCCCGGATGGGTGCCCATCCCATGCTGCAGCGACTGGAACGGTGCCAGGATCGACGGATCCGCATCGGAAGTCTGACGAACCGTGTCGACACTGACAACCGATCGCGGCGTGACATCCCGGTATCGGTGTTTTCAGCGACAGGGTGAGCAGCTCGCTTGTCGGCGGACGACGCGCCCCCTCACCGCGGCGAAACCACGATCGCCGCCCGCCGATTCTGCGCCCGTCCGGCCGGCGTCCGGTTATCCCCTACCGGATCGCTCTTCCCTTTCCCGGCGATCGCAATGCGCTTCGGATCCAGCCCGACATCGACAAGCTCGATCGCCACGACCTCGGCCCGCCGTCTCGACAGTTCGAGGTCATAATCATCCGCCCCCTCCTGATCCGAGTACCCATAGACCCGCACCCCGTTAATCCCCGCCGACCTGAGCGTCCGCCCGATCCTTTCCACGATCCGCCGCACGTCGGGCTTGAGGTTATACCGATCGAAGTCGAACAAAATCGGCCCGGTCGAGCCGAACTCGAACCCTGCTCCGGTTTCCTGGAAACCGGCCGACTTGAGCGCCGTGACCTGCGTCTGCGTCAGGCCACGGTGAAGCGGCGGCGCCTTGCAGCCCGCGAGCAGCATGCACAGCAACAGCGTGCTGCCAATGCCTATCCGCCCCATGCTCACAGGAAACGCGTTTTTCATCATCGACCCCTTCGAGGGCGCCCGCATTGCGTGCGCATTTTTTCATTGAACCGCCGCGGCCTCGCCCGCAGCGGGAATCGACAACCATCAAGCCGACCCGACCACCCCTTCAGCCAACTGCCACGACCCCGGCCGCGCTCGCTTGGCGCGGTACATCGCGGCATCCGCCGCACGCAGCAGGCCGCCCGCGTCCGACGCATGATCGGGATACAGCGCAACGCCGGCACTCATCATGGTGGCCACCATGCGGCCGTCGGACAGCTCGATCGACGGCGCCATGCCGGACAGAATCTCGTCGGCGACACGACACACGCTGCCCGCTTCGCGCACCGCCGGCAGCATCACCGCGAATTCGTCGCCACCCAGGCGCGCGACCAGATCGGTCTCGCGCACCTGCTTGCGCAGCCGCGCCGCGACGCCGATCAGCACCGCATCGCCGGCGTCGTGGCCGAGACAGTCGTTGATCTCCTTGAAGCGGTCGCAGTCGAGATACAGGATGGCGACGCGCTGGCCCGTCACCCCGGCTTCGCGAAGCGCCAGCGCGAGGCGCGACTCGAACTGCGTTCGGTTGGGCAGGCCCGTGAGCGCATCGTGCGTCGCCTTGTGTTCGAGCGACGCGTTCTCGTCACGCAGCGTGTTCTGCCAGCCCTCGAATTCGTCGAGCAACGCATTGAAATCGTCGCCGAGCTGGTTCAGTTCGGCGATCGCAACGGGCTCGACCCGCTGCGCGAACGCGCGCTCGCGCCGCACGGCGTGCGCCACGCTGGCCAGCGCGCGCAGCGGCGAAACGATGTTGCGCAACAAGCGCTTCGAGCTGACGTACGCGCCGAGCACGCTGACCGCCAGGCAACCGAGAATGCCGCCGACGCCGCCGAGCAGGAAGCCGAAGAACTGATGACCGCGGCCGCGCACGACGACGTGGCCGACGACGATGCCGTCATGCATCACCGGCACCGTCACGGGCCCGGGCAACGCAAGGTCGGCGACGCCGCGCTCGAGCCGGGCGATCCCGTTTCCGGCGGGCAGTTGCCACGTCGCGAACGGTTGGCCCTTGCTGTCCGTGACCACCACCTGCGCGACGTCCTCGTCGCCGGCGATCAATCCGATCGCCTCGCTCGCCGCATCGTGGTCGCCGAACACGAGTGCCGCCTCGACCGTATAACCGAGCGAGCGCGCCAGCAGGTTCAGGTTGTTGCCGGCATACGCACGCAATGCGATCACGGCGACGACGATCAACGACACGGCGGCCATCGTGACGGCAACGAACGCAAGGCGCAGGTGCGCGCGACGCAACACGCTTTGCAGCGTCGGGCGCGCCACGCGCGAAGGGGAAAAGTGAGGCGCAAACCGTCTCATGACGCCCCCTGCCGTCGCGCGAGATTGAGTACGTTCGGATGCACGCGCACACCGCTGCGCGCCACGGCGTCGAGATTGATGTCGAACGACACGCGTTCGCCGTCGACATTGAGGCAGAACATGCTGCCTGCGGTGCAGGACGGATCGTGTTCCGCGATCGTCAGGACCGGATGGCCCGCCACCGCGGCTCTCACCCGCGTTCTCTCGTCGTTGCCCAGGGCGCCGAGATAGACGACGTCGCAGGCGATGCCGAGCGACGGATCGTCGAAGCGAACGCGCTGCACGTCGAGGAGCGTCGAGCCTGCCTGCAGCGTATCGGTCAGGCCGCGCGCGTAGTCGGGCCGGCCCGTCACGCACAAATGCAGGCGCACGGGCGTCGTCGGCCAGCGCGTGAAGCTGATGATGCCCAGCACGACCTGACGCACGGCGGAGTCATGTGACGAAACGGCGGAATCGGGAGGATCGGCGGGGCTCGCGGCGGCGACGATACGCACGGTGTCGGCTGCATCTTCCGCGTCTGCCTGCGCCCCGGCGAGTACCGCCGGCGCCGCACCCAATGCGCAAACGATTGCCAACAGCGCGTGGCGCAGCCAGGCGGTACGCCCGGATCGTACCGTCTTCCGCGCGGCGATGAGCGCCGCACCCATCGGCATCGTTGCAGTCGCAAGACTACCCGCCGCCGCGCACACTTTCGCATCCATGATGGCAACATCCGCTGGCGTTGCTCCGGCGCTGCCCCTGCCTCCCTCCGTGCGCGAGCAGGCACCGTATCACGCGCACGATTGCTTCATCTTAGGTAAAAATTCGCATGACCAACCAGTGGGAAACACCCGCGAGAACCGTCTGAAAGTATGCGGAATCGGTACTCGCGTCAGCGGGTGTCGATGCAGCCTCGACGGCGGCGGATTGATCGGCGGATTGGACGCGCGCGTACATCAAACTTCATACGTTCTTCAGCGGCGCGCGGGATCGTTTTCCAGTGCGCGCCGCTTGCGAACAAGCATGAGCACGATGGCGGCGCTCACGAAACACACGCACGCGACGACGATCACGATCGTCACGAACACGACGAAAGCGTGTCGTCGGTCGATATCGAAGTCGATGCGGACGTCGATCTCGACGCGCTCGAAACGTGGCTCGGCGAACTGCACCGCACCGATACCGCGAACCTGTTCCGGATGAAGGGCATCCTCGCCGTGCAGGGTCGCGCGCAGCGCTACGTGCCGCAGTTCGAGCACGGCGTGATCGAACTGCGCGCCACACAAGCGTGGGGGTGCGAGCCGCGCTCGTCACGCCAGTGTTCGCGATCGTGCCGGTGCTGACGATGGTCGTCCTGATGATCGATTAGCATGCGACCGGGATCGCCGCTGACGACACGGTGTCGATCGTCGTGTGGAAAACGCCGAGGATGGCGGGCGTCGATACCCGCGTGCTGGCGCGGCGCGCTGTTCTCGATGAGTTGATGCGCGCCGTGCCCGCCGCGAGTATGCTTGTGCTTCGAACGCTCTCCAACTCCAACACGCGGCGGCACGGCGAACACGACACCGATGCTCCGCCAACCGTCATTCACCACCCTCGATGGATTTCGACGTCATCGTTCTCGGCGCAGGCATCGTCGGCGTCTGCGCAGCACTCCACCTGCAGGATCGCGGGCGCAAGGTCGCCCTCGTCGATCGCGGCGCGCCCGGCGAAGGCACGAGCTTCGGCAACGCGGGGCTGATCGAGCGCTCGTCGGTCGAACCGTATCCGTTCCCGCGCAGCCCGTTCACGCTGATGCGCTATGCACTGAACCGCTCGACCGATCTCTACTGGCACAGCGCGTCGCTGCCGGCGTTCGCGCCATGGCTTGCACGTTTCTGGTGGGAATCGGCGCCGCCGCGTCACGCGGCGGCGTCGCGCGACATGCTGCCGCTGATCGAGCGCTGCATCGTCGAACACGACGCACTGATCGCACGGGCCGGCGCCGGCGAACTCATCCGCGCGAACGGCTGGCTGGAAGCGTTCCGCACGCCGGCCGCGTTCGAACGCGGCGTGGCCGAAGCCGGTCTCAACGCGCGCCGTCACGGGCTCGGCATCACGCCGCTCGACGCCGCCGCGCTGCTCGCGCACGAACCGAGCCTCGCACCGGGCTTCTGCGGCGCGCTGCACTGGCTCGACCCGAAAAGCGTCGTCGATCCGTCCGCGCTCGTCAAAGCGTATGCACACCTGTTCGTGCAAGGCGGCGGCACGCTGCTGACCGGCGACGCGGCGAGCCTCGATGCGTTGTCGCCCGGCTGGCAGGTCAGGACGCAGGACGGCATGGCCGCCGCGCCGGCCGTCGTCGTCGCGCTCGGCCCGTGGTCCGACACGGTGTTCGGCAAGTTCGGCTACAAGATCCCGCTGCGCGAGAAGCGCGGCTATCACATGCACTACGCGCCGTCCGCGCGCGGCGTGCCGTCAGCGCCGATCGTCGATCGCGAATACGGTTACGTGATCGCACCGATGAAGCGCGGGCTGCGGCTGACGACCGGCGTCGAAATCGCGCGGCGCGGCGTGCCGCCGACCGGCGTGCAGCTCGAACGCACGGAACGCATCGCGCGCCCCGTGTTCGGTTTCGGCGAGCGGCTCGACCCGCAACCGTGGCTCGGCTTCCGGCCCTGCACGCCCGACATGCGCCCGGTGATCGGCCCCGCGCCCGCGCATCGCGGGCTGTGGTTCGCGTTCGGGCACAACCATCACGGGCTGACGCTCGGCCCCGTCACGGGCCGCCTGCTGGCCGAGATGATGACGGGCGAAGCGCCGTTCACCGATCCGGCGCCGTATCGCGTGGATCGCTTCTGACCAGGTCGTGCATCACGGCGCGCTCAATCGAGCGCGCGCCCGAAGATGCGGATCACTTCGTCGAGATGCTCGGCCATCGCGCGGCGCGCGGCGTCCGGATCGCGTGCGCGGATCGCATCGAGGATCGCCCGGTGCTCCAGTTCCGAGCGGTGCGGCATGTCGTCCGGCATGTACAGCGATTGCAGCCGCTGGAACATCAGGTCGTACTTGTGCGCGAGCAACTGCTTGATCATCAGCGCATACGCGGCGTTGTCGCTCGCCTCCGCGATACGGATATGAAACAGCCGGTCGCCCGGATGCGTGAGCGAACCGCTGCGGTTGTCTTCCTGGTTGCGCAGGAACGCCTCGTGGATCCCTTCGATCTGCTCGTCCGAGCCGTGCTTCGCGGCCAGCGACGCCGCTTCCGGCTCGATCAGCCGGCGCGCCTGCAGTAGCGCGAACGGCGGGATTTCGGTATCGAGGTCGAGTGCGATGCCGAGTTCGGGATCGATCTCGACGATCGTGAACGGCGCGGCTTTCGTATCGGGTTCGGGTGCCGCTGTGGCTTCGGGGTGGCGCACCTTCACGCCGTCGCCGACGCGCACGCTCACGAGCCCGCTCACTTCGAGCGCGATCAGCGCCTCGCGCACCGACGTGCGCGACACGCCGAACTGTTCGGCGAGTTCGCGCTCGGGCGGCAGATAGCTGCCCGGCGGAAAATCGCCGGACGCGATCATCGCACTGAGCTTGTCGGCGATCTGCTGGTAGAGGCGGCGGTTCTGAATCGGCTGGATGGACATACGTTGAGGCAGGTGATCGGTTTCGTTCCGGACGGTCTGACGAATCGAACAGACCGTTCGCGCCTATTCTATATGCCGCGCTTCGCCGCGCCCGGCACCGCATAGCAACGCGCGGCGGTGCCGCCCCACAGCGCGTTGCGCTCGGCCGCCGACAGCCGCGATTCGGCCCAGCGCTCGACGATCGACGCGACTTCGTCATACGACGCGGCCAGCAGGCACACGGGCCAGTCCGATCCGAACATGAGCCGCTGCGGGCCGAACGCGTCGAGCGCCGCGTCGAGACACTGCTCGATATGCCGGACGTCCTTCCCGCGCAGGCCGCGCTTCCAGTCGGCTTCGGTCACGAGCCCCGACAGCTTGCACGCGACATGCGGCAGCGCGCCCAGCTCGCGCAACGCGGCGCGCCAGCGCGCGAGCGCGGTGTCGTCGTGCTCGAAATCGGCGAGCGCGGGCTTGCCGACGTGATCGAGCACGAGCCAGTGCGCGTCGTGCCGCGCGCAGAACGCATGCACGTCCGGCAACTGGCGCTCGAACACGAGCACGTCGTACACGTAGCCGTTCGCCTGCAGCCACGCGACGCCGCGATTGAAGCCCGGCTCCGCGACGAACGCGCCGGCATCGGCTTCGTCCTGCACCTGGTGACGGAAGCCGCGCAGCTTCGGGCTGCGCCATTCGGCGACACGCTCGGCAAGCTCCGGCGCGGCGAGATCCTCCCAGCCAACCACTGCCGCGATGCGCGCATCGTCGCGCGCGAGATCGAGCAGGAACGCCGTCTCGTCGCGCCCGGCGCGCGCCTGCACCGCGATCGACGCACCGATTGCCTGCGCGTGCATCAGCGGCCACAGCGCATCGGGCAGGTAGTCGCGCGCGAGCACCTCCATCCCGGCGCCGATCCACGGGTAATCGGCGGCGCGATAGCGCCAGAAGTGCTGATGGGAATCGATACGCACTGCGCCCATGATGCCCTCGTGTCCGGTCGGCGCGGCGGCGGCGCGCGCCACCGCCGCCCGACGCAACGCTCAGTCGTACAACACCGCCGCGATCTTCGGGTCGTCGATATTGGTCTTGTCGTACCAGTAGAAACCGGTATCGATGACCTTCGGCAGCTTCTCGCCCTTGATCGCCTTCACGGCTGCCTCGACCGTCTTGTAGCCGATTCCGACCGGGTTCTGCGTGATCGCGCCGGCCATCAGCCCGCTGCGGATCGCATCCTTCTGCTGCTTGCCGGAATCGTAGCCGACGATCACGACCTTGCGCTTCATCTCGCGCACGCCGTTGACCACGCCGATCGCCGAGCCTTCGTTGGTGCCGAACAGCCCCTTGAGCTTCGGATACGCCTGCAGGATCGACTTCGTCACCTCGGTCGACTTCAGCTGGTCGCCTTCGCCGTACTGAACGGTCACGACCTGCACCTTCGGATGCGCCGACTTCATTCGTTCGAGAAAGCCGTCGCGACGGTCGATGCCGGTGCGGCTCGTCTGGTCGTGTGCGACCACGGCCACCTCGCCTTCGTCGCCGATCAGCGCGGCAAGCTTGTCGGCGGCCAGCGCGGCGGCGGCCTTGTTGTTGGTCGCGGCCGTCGTCACCGGAATGTCGCTGTCCACGCCCGAGTCGAACGCAATCACCGGGATCTTCTCGGCCTGCGCCTTCTTCAGCAGCGGCAGCGCGGCCTTGCTGTCGAGCGCCGCGAAACCGAGCGCGGCCGGCTTCTTCGCGATCGCGGCCGACAGCATGTCGATCTGCTTGTCGACCATCGCTTCGGTTTCGGGGCCTTCGAACGTCACCTTCACCTTGTAGTCCTTCGCGGCCTGCATCGCGCCCGCTTTCACGGCCTGCCAGAACTGATGCTGGAAGCCCTTCGAGATCAGCGGGATATAGGTTTCCTGCGCCTGCGCGCCGGCGGTGACGCCGACGGCGAACGTCAGCCCGACGATCGCGTTCAACACCTTGCTCCTGATCACTTCGCGTCTCCTTTTTTCGTATCGACTGGAACGACTGGGACGCCGGCCGGAACCGGCGATGAAGCACATGCCTGCTCGAATGCGTCCGTCAGCGGCGCCGCCGGCGCAGGATATCGACGTAGACGGCGAGGATGATGATCACGCCCGTCACGACCGTCTGCCATTCCTGCGCGACCGACATGATGCGCAGGCCGTTCGTCAGCACGCTCATGATGAACGCGCCGATGATCGTGCCGACGATGCTGCCCGCGCCGCCCGACAGCGACGTGCCGCCGATCACGACGGCCGCGATCGCATCGAGCTCGTAGCCCTGCCCGAGCGCGGGCTGCGCGGAATTGAGCCGCGATGCGATCAGCAGCCCGGCGATCCCGCACACCGCGCCGCTGAACGTGTAGACCGCGATCTTCCACGCATCGACGTTCACACCCGACAGCCGCAGCGCCTCCTCGTTGCTGCCGAGCGCGAACGTATAGCGGCCGAAGATCGTGCGGTTCAGCACGATCGACGCGCCGATCGCGACGAGGAACAGGATCAGCACCGCGTTCGGAATCGGCAGCGCCGGGATCAGGCTGCCGATCAGCGAATCCTGCGCGATCGACGTGAAGCCCGGCGTGTCGTTGAAGTAGATCGGCCGTGTGCCCGAGATCACGAGCGACAACCCCTTGAGCAGCATCATCATGCCGAGCGTCGCGATGAACGGCGGCACCTTCATCTTCGCGATCACGAAGCCCGACACGCAGCCCGACAGCGCGCCGAAGCACAGCGCGGCCAGGATCCCGAGCGGCAGCGGCATGCCCCAGTTCGTCAGCACGACGCCGGCCATCACCGCGCAGAACGTCATCAGCGTGCCGACCGACAGGTCGATGCCCGACGTGATGATCACGTAGGTGCAGGCGACAGCCAGCACGCCGTTCACCGCGGTGGCCTGCAGGATCGCGACGAGGTTGTCGACCTCGAGGAAGTTCGGCGACGCGATGCTGAAGAACACGATCAGCAGCAGGAGACTCGCGAATGCGAGCAGCTTCTGGCGTGCGGCCGGGTTGAAGAAGCGGGCTCGGAAGCCGGATGCGCCGGCCGGCGTGTCGCCGGAAGCGAGAGGCGGAACGGGATGCGTATCGTTGGACATGATCGTAGGGGCTGAATCAGGACAACACGGTCGACTCGCGCTGCGTCGCGAGCTGCATGATCTTTTCCTGCGTGGCGTCGGCCGCGCGCAATTCGCCGGTCACGCGCCCTTCGCACATCACGAGAATCCGGTGGCTCATGCGCAGTACTTCCGGCAACTCCGACGAAATCATCACGATCGCCTTGCCGTCGGCGGCGAGCGCGTCGAGCAGCTTGTAGATCTCGCTTTTCGCGCCGACGTCGATGCCGCGCGTCGGCTCGTCGAAGAACAGGATGTCGCAGTCGCGCAGCAGCCACTTCGCGATCACGATCTTCTGCTGGTTGCCGCCCGACAGCAGCCGCGCCGGCTGCGTCACCGACGGCGTGCGGATCGCGAGCTGCCGCACGTACGCCTGTGCGGTGTCGCGCAGCGCACGCGCATCGAGAAACACGCCGCGGCGCACGAAGCGGCGCATGCTCGCCAGCGCGATGTTGTTCTGCACGTCCATCCCGACCGCAAGCCCGAAGTGCTTGCGATCCTCGGACAGGTAGCCGATGCCGTGCTTCACCGCATCGGCCGGCGCGCGAATCGTCACGGTCTTGCCGTGCACGCGGATCTCGCCCGCGTCGACCGGGTCCGCGCCGAACACCGCGCGCGCGACCTCGGTGCGGCCCGCCCCCATCAACCCGGCGAAGCCGAGAATCTCGCCGCGCCGCAGCGTGAAGCCGACATCGCGAATCGCACGGCCGCGCGACAGCCCGCACACTTCGAGCGCGACGTCGTTCGCGGACGTATCGGGCGGCGTGCGCAATTCGGTTGCGAGCTGGCGTCCGACCATCATCGCGATGATCGCGTCCATCGACGTGTCCGCCATCGGCACGGTCGCGACGGTCTTGCCGTCGCGCATCACGGTCACGCGATCGGCGATCTGGCGCAGCTCGTCCATCTTGTGCGAGATGTAGACGATGCCGACGCCGTGCGCGCGCAGGTCGCGGATGATGCGGAACAGCTCGGCGATTTCCGCGTTGTTGAGCGCGGCGGTCGGCTCGTCCATGATCAGCACGCGCGAGTCGAACGACAGCGCCTTCGCGATCTCGACCATCTGCTGCTTCGCCACCGTCAGCCGTCCGACCGGCGTGCGCGGGTCGAGATCGAGCCGCATCCGCGCGAAGATCGCGGCCGCGTCGCGGTTGAGTGCCGCTTCGTCGACGAACACGCCGAAGCGGCCGCGCGGCTCGCGGCCGATGAAGATGTTCTGCGCGACGCTCAGGTGATTCATCAGGTTCAGCTCCTGATGGATGATGCCGATCCCGAGCGCCTGCGCGGCGCGCGGATCGGCGATCTCCACCGCGCGGCCATCCATCCGGATCTCGCCGCCGTCGCGCGGGTAGACGCCCGCGAGAATCTTCATCAGCGTCGACTTGCCGGCGCCGTTCTCGCCCATTAGCGCATGCACTTCACCGGCACGCAGGTCGAAACGGCAATCGTCGAGCGCCTGCACGCCCGGGAAGCGCTTGCCGATACCGGTCAATGCGATCAACGGCGGCGCGGTGTTCGGGTTCAGGTCCGGTTGCATGGCGCACCGCCCTCAGCTGATCGCACGATCGAGGTGCGTATAGCCGCCGTCGACGAACAGCCACTGGCCCGTCGTGTGCGATGCGCGCGCCGACAGCAGGAACACGGCCGTATCGGCGATTTCGTCGGCCGTCGTGAAGCGTTTGCCGAGCGGCACCTTGCCGGCGATGCCGGCCAGCTTCGCGTCGGGGTCGTCGAAGCCGGCAAGCCAGTTCCGGTAAAGCGGCGTCATCACCTCGGCCGGGATCACCGCGTTCACGCGTACGCCGTCGTCGCGCAGCGCGACGGCCCATTCGCGTGTCAAGGCGAGCTGCGCGCCCTTCGACGCGCAATAGCCGCTCGTGTTGCCCTGCCCGGTGACTGCCGTCTTCGACGCAATGTTGACGATCGCGCCGCGCGCCGCCTTCAGGTGCGGCACGCAGTAGTGCGCCATCACGTAGTAGTGGATCAGGTTGCGTTCGAGCGACGCGACGAACGCGTCGCGACCGGCATCGAGGCCGATGCTGTCGTTGACGCCCGCGTTGTTGACCAGGCCGTCGAGTCGGCCGAAGCGCGCGATCGTTTCCGCAACTGCGTCGCGGCATTGCGCATCGTCCTGCAATTCGACCGAGATGTGCGCGGCACGCGACTGCTTGCGCACGAGTGCGCGCCAGAACGCATCGTCGGGCGCGTGGCGCGCGAACACCACCGGAATCGCGCCTTCTTCGGCAAGCCGCATCGAAATCGCGGCGCCGATGCCCGACGCGCCGCCGGTCACGATCACGACCTTGTGTTGCAGATTCAAATCCACTTCGCGTCTCCGTCGTTCATGTTGTCGGCACGCTCGACGCGTGTCAGCCGCGGAACCGGTATTGCTCCAGCGATTCGGGCTTCATCTCGATCGAGAAACCGGGCGCCGTCGGCGGCATGTACGCCGCGCCGCGCACGACGCACGGTTCGACGAAATGCTCGTGCAGGTGATCGACGTACTCGGTCACGCGCCCTTCCTTCGTGCCGGCAATGCAGATGTAGTCGATCATCGACAGATGCTGCACGTACTCGCACAACCCGACGCCGCCCGCATGCGGGCACACGGGCAACCCGTACTTCGCGGCCATCAGCATCACCGCGAGAATCTCGTTCACGCCGCCGAGCCGGCACGCATCGATCTGCACGACGTCGATCGCGCCGCGCGCGATGAACTGCTTGAACAGCACGCGGTTCTGGCACATCTCGCCGGTCGCGACCTGCACGGGCGCGATCGCCTCGCGGATCTTGCGATGCCCTTCGACGTCGTCGGGGCTCGTCGGCTCCTCGATGAACCACGGCCGCGCGAACGCCAGCTCGCGCACCCAGTCGATCGCCTCGTCGACTTCCCACACCTGGTTCGCATCGATCATCAACTGGCGGTCCGGGCCGATCACCTCGCGCGCGATCGTCACGCGGCGGATGTCGTCTTCCAGGTTCGCGCCGACCTTCAGCTTCACGTACTCGAACCCGGCCTCGACGGCTTCGCGGCACAGCCGCCGCAGCTTGTCGTCGCTGTAGCCGAGCCAGCCGGCTGACGTCGTGTAGCACGGGTAGCCGTCGCGCTCGAGCAGCGCGATCCGTTCCGCCTTGCCGGGCGCCTGCCGGCGCAGCAGGTCGAGCGCTTCATCCGGCGTCAGGCAGTCGGTCAGGTAGCGGAAGTCGATCGATCGCACCAGTTCCTCCGGGCGCATGTCGGCGACGAGCCGCCACAACGGCTTGCGTTCGGCTTTCGCCCACAGATCCCATACCGCATTGACGACGGCCCCCGTCGCCAGGTGGATCGCGCCCTTGTCGGGGCCGATCCAGCGCAACTGGCTGTCCGACGTGACGTGCCGCCAGAAGCGGCCCATGTCGGCGCGAATCCAGTCGAGGTCGAGGCCGACGACGAGGTGACGCATCGCGTCGATCGCCGCGCAGCAGATCTCGTTGCCGCGCCCGATGGTGAACGTGAGCCCGTGACCTTCGAGCCCGTCGCGGTCGGTTTCGAGCACGACATAGGCTGCCGAATAATCGGGGTCCGGATTCATCGCATCGGAGCCGTCGAGCTGGCGCGAGGTCGGGAAGCGCACGTCGAGGACGCGCATCGATCGAATGATAGGCATGACGAATCGTCCGCGAAAGGAAATCAGGCCTGCACGGTGCGCTGGCGTTGCTCGCCGAGCCCGTCGATGCCGAGCGTGATCACCTGCCCGGCGCGCAGATAAACGGGCGGTTTCTGCCCGAGACCGACACCCGGCGGCGTGCCGGTCGAGATCACGTCGCCCGGCTGCAGGCTCATGAAACGGCTCAGGTAGCTGATCAGGTGCGGCACGCGGAACACCATCGTCGCGGTCGTGCCGTTCTGGTAGCGATGGCCGTCGACGTCGAGCCACAGCCGCAGCGCATGCGGATCGGGCACTTCGTCTGCCGTCACGAGCCACGGGCCGAGCGGCCCGAACGTGTCGTTGCCCTTGCCCTTGTCCCACGTGCCGCCGCGTTCGAGCTGGAATTCGCGCTCCGACACGTCGTTCACGACGCAGTAGCCGGCCACGTGCGACAGCGCATCGGCTTCCGCGATATAGCGGCCGCCCTCGCCGATCACCACGCCGAGCTCGACTTCCCAGTCGGTCTTCTCCGAGCCGCGCGGAATCTCGACGTCGTCGTTCGGCCCCGAGATCGCACTGGTCCACTTGCCGAACACGACGGGCTCCTTCGGCACCTCCATCCCCGATTCGGCCGCGTGGTCGGAGTAGTTGAGCCCGATGCAGATGAACTTGCCGACGCGACCGACGCACGCGCCAAGCCGCGGCGTGCCTTCGACGAGCGGCAGCGACGACGGCGGAATGTCGCGCAGCCGCGCGAGCGACGCCGGCGCCAGCACATCGCCGGCGATATCGTCGATCACGCCGGACAGGTCGCGAATGTGGCCCTGCGCATCGAGCAGGCCCGGCTTTTCATGGTGCTTGTCGCCAAATCTCAGCAGTTTCATGTCGTCTTGAGCGGAAACGGAAAGTGAAGGGGAACGCGCGGTCAGTTCGACCAGCCGCCGTCGATCAGGTGAATCGCGCCGGTCGTAAACGACGCTTCGTCGGACGCGAGGTACAGCGCGAGCGCGGCCACTTCTTCCGCGCGGCCGATGCGGCCGATCGGCTGGCGCGCGACGAACGCCTGGCGCACCTCGTCGGTCGACACGTGGCGCGTGCGCGCCTGGTCCGCGATCCGCTGCTCCAGTGAAGGCGATTCGATCGTGCCCGGGCAGATCGCGTTGCAGCGGATGCCCCGCTCGACGAAATCGGCGGCCACCGCCTTGGTCAGCCCGATCACGGCCGCCTTGGTCGTGCCGTAGACGAAGCGGTTGGGCACGCCCTTCACGCTCGACGCGGCCGAGGCCATGTTGATGATCGACGCGCCGCCGGCCTCGAGCATCGCGGGCAACAGCGCGCGGATCAGCCGGTACATCGACGTGACGTTCAGGTTCAGCGAGAACGCCCAGGCTTCGTCGTCGCAGTCGAGGATCGAGCCGTGGTGCACGAAGCCCGCGCAGTTGAACAGCACGTCGAACGCACGCTCGCGCGCGGCGAGCGCCGCGACGTCCTGCGCATCGGTGACGTCGAGCCGCCGCGTGGCGAGCCGGCCGCCCGCGCGCTCGGCGTCGGCCGCCAACCGCACGAGCGCGGCTTCGTTGATGTCGGTCGCCAGCACGTCGGCGCCCTCGCTCGCGAACCGCAGCGCGGTCGCGCGGCCGATGCCCTGCCCGGCCGCCGTCACCAGCGCGCGTTTGCCCTGCAATCTCATGAGCACCTCCCGAAAAATCCGGCCACCCGTCGGCCGATTGGCACAAAGGACCAAAGGTCCAACCAATCATAGGAAGAGGTGGCGCGTTTGTCACGGAATCGGGATTCAGTATTTACCCGGGCGGCGAAATCGGGCGGTTGAGCCAGGATTCGGTGCTCGATGGCGCCAGGGAGCATGTCCAGCAACCCGCGCAGCCTCAATACCGGCGGCCCTTCCGGCCGGTTTAGCGCACGCATCCGGGCGCGGCACCTCGTCAAACTGACAAAAAAGTCATGTTCACGTCAGGGTCTCAACGGGATGCGCGCGCCATCATGGCGACCGGACTGCGCTTCCGGTCCATCGCCACCCCGCCCGCGTCCGATCCCTGCGGGCACCTCCGTCCCCCGGCGATGGGCTCCGTGACTGGGCGAGCAGACACGGCGCGCGGGCCGATTTCCCGCCCCGGACTTCGCGTCCGGGGCGTTTTTGTCTGTGGTTTCCAAGAAAATAAGCGTGGATTGTTTCTAAATCGGCAAAAGGTAATTTGAGCCAGACAGGATGTTTTTTCCGGTCACAGACGCTTACATTTAGCGCACCACTCATGGAAACCGCTACGGATTCGCCATCGGGTAGTGACATCCACTGCCAAGGCCGAAACCGCACGAGCTTTAGGAAACGGCAAATGAAGGCCTCCAAATCCCTGCCTGCGCTCGATCCCGCCGACGTCCACGTCGAAATCCTCGAACAGTCCGATACGCTGCTCGTCGTCCGCTGGGTCGAACCTGGCCGCTGTCACTACGGTGAACAGCGCTGGCGCCGCCGCTTCGCGCAACGCACCGGCACCTGCGCGCTGTCGCGCCAGGTCATCCACCGCGGCGACGAAGTCTTCCGCCCGGCCGAACGCCCGGCGCCCGCGAACGCAGCCGCGATGATCTCCGCCGCCGAAGTGCTCGCGCTGGCCGGCGGCAGGTAAATCCTGCCGCGGCGCGTCATGGCACGCGCCGCCACACGATGCGTCGGCCCTAGAAGCGCCGGCCTGATTCCCCCGCTTGTCTGCCACGCCTGCGCGCACTATCGTTACACCACTCGATGTAATGATTACGCGCCGCGGCCGCCCGGTCGCGCCGATGGAGGCAGACATGCATGCATGGAGCGCGCGCCACGTCCCGGCGCAAGGCGGCAAGGTCGCGGTCGTGACCGGCGCCAACAGCGGGCTCGGCTGGCAGCTGGCGGAAACGCTGGCCGCGAAAGGCGCGACGGTCGTGATGGGCTGCCGCGATGCGGCCCGCGCCGCACCGGCAGCCGACGCGATCCGCCAGCGCCATCCCGATGCCCGCGTCGAAGTCGACGCGCTCGACCTCGCCGATCTCGCGTCGATCGCACGCTTCGCGGCCGAGGTGGCCGAACGCCATGGCCGCGTCGATATCCTCTGCAACAACGCCGGCGTGATGTTCCTGCCGCTGCGCCATACGCACGACGGCTTCGAGATGCAGTTCGGCACCAATCACCTCGGCCATTTCGCACTGACCGGCCACCTGCTGCCCGCGCTGCGCGCTGCGCGCCGGGCGCGTGTCGTGACGATGTCGAGCGGCCTCAGCCGCGTCGGCCGGATCCGCGTCGACGACCTGCGCGCCGAGCACCGCTACAACCGTTATCTCGCCTATTGCGACAGCAAGCTTGCGAATCTCGTATTCGCGATCGAACTGCAGCGCCGTTTCGAGCGCGCAGCGTTCGCCGGGATCAGCGTCGCCGCGCACCCGGGCTACGCGGCGACCAACCTGCAGTTCGCCGGCCCGGCGATGGACGGCTCGCCCGCCCGTGCCGCGCTGATGCGTGCCGCGAACCGTTATCTCGCGCAGCCGGCCGACCAGGGCGCGCTGCCCGCGATCCATGCCGCGACCTCGCCCGATCTCGCCGGCGGCGCCTATATCGGGCCGTCCGGCTGGTTCGAGTCGCGCGGGCTGCCGTCGCCCGCGAGCGTGCCGCGTGCGGCGCGCGACGTGGCCTCGGCGGCACTGCTGTGGGAAGCATCGGAAGCCGCGACAGGCGTGCGCTTCCTCAGTTCGGGCGCGCCGGCCGGACGCTCGCCGGGCCGGCCGTTCGACGCGGCGGCCGAGGCGCGCTGAACCGCGCATCGCCGTCCGCAATACGCTTCACGCTTGTTGCATCAACCGAAAAGAAAGCTGGTTGAAAGACTGATTCGGCGCGCTACTGTTACCACCCAGGAAACAATCTATCGCCAAAATCAGCGTTTACCCTGAACCTTCTGATGACTAACATTTGATCAATCGCTTAAGACATGGTGTCGAGAGCGAACTCAATAAAACACCGGAGGTCATCATGAAATCGCTCGTTTCCGCAGTCGTTGCCGCTGCCGCCCTGTCCGCTTCGTTTGGCGCATTCGCCCAAAGCACCGTGACCCGCGCGCAAGTGAAGAACGAACTGGTCCAGCTCGAACAAGCCGGCTACAAGCCGGGCCTGTCGAGCCCGTACTACCCGAACGACATCCAGAGCGCAGAAGCGCGTGTTCATGGTGCCGACACCAGCGGCTACGGCGCGCAACCGGCCCCGGCCGTCCACTCGGGCGCCCCGGCAGCGTCGTCGAACGCTCGCGATTCGATCTTCTTCGGCCAGTAAGCCGATGCGCCCTCGACGGGCGCCGCGCGTCGCGCGATGAAGCAGGAAAGTCCGGACGAGCCCCCTTGCGGGGCTCGTCCTTTTTTATGAAACGCATACCTCCGCCGCCCGGCAACGGGTGGCTTCGCCCGGGCGCCTTGCGTCCGGGCGCTTTTTCATCTGCGAGGCAGGCGGGCGGGCATGTTGAAGCCGGGCCCGCCCGTCAGCGCGGCACAGCGACGGCAGGCACCGACCGCGACAACACCCGCCACCGCGACAGCAGTTCGTCGCGATCGACGTAACAGCCCTGCAGGTGCCGGCGGCCCGTCGACGGATCGAACTCGGTACGCGCATGCAGCACGCGCCGGTTGTCGAACGCCCACATGTCGCCCGCCCGCAGCCGGCGCTGCACGCGAAAGCGCGGCTCGCGCGCCAGCGCGAGGAACCGCCGGTACGCGCGATAGACGGCCGCGACCGAGCCGGCCGGCGCATCGAGCGGCCCGCGCAGGAAGTTCGCGACGCGCACCTCGGTGACATTGCCGCGCGCATCGAGCCCGATCACCGGCGCCGAGCAGCGGTAGTCGCTGTTCGCGCTCTTGTTCCAGAACTCGAACGGCGTCGATGCGAGTTGTTCAAAATCGTCCGGATGCTCGCGCCGCAACGCATCGGCAAGCGCGAAGCCGTCGAGGAACACGCTGTCGCCGCCGGTGGCGTCGTTCGCGAGGCAATGCAGGAACTGCACGCCCGGCTGCAATTCGCGGGTCGGCAGATCGGTATGCGGCGGCAGGTTCAGCGACGTATACGCATTGCTGTCCGGACGCGGCTTCGATTCGACGTCGAACAGCACGCCGAAATTGCTCTCCCGGATCAGGCCGACACGGCGCGCGATCGGGTCGACACGGCCACGCTCGGCCGGCACGCCTTCGACGAGCGTCAGCCCCGTGCGTTGCAACGCGGCAAGCCACGCGAGCAATGCGTCGTCGTCCTCCATCACGTCGCGCCACGCGAACACGCCGATGGCCGTCGCATCGTCGCCGGCCCACACGTGCCGACCGTGCGCGGCCTGGCGCTCCGCGCGCGACGCGTCGTCGTACGCATGCGCGCGCAACCAGCCCGGCGACCACGCGCTGCGATGTCCGTCGTTCCACTCGACATGCAGCGCGCCGTCGGTTTCGACGTGCACCGCGAGCGCGGCGAGATCGTCGCGCGCATCGGCGATCTCGAACACCTGTTCACGCGTGACGGCATGCACGCACGCGGAACACGCGCAGTTGTCGCGCAGCCAGTCGAAATGAAACGGCGATCGTCGCGCGTCGCTCCATTCGATGTCCACCGCGCCGTCGCCAATCGTCGCCGCCGCAATGGCCGCGTCCGCCGAAAACGTCCGCCAGTCCTCGATACGCTGTTGCGCTGCCTGCATCGTTGCCTCCCGGAAACGCCCGCTACGCGTGTGGTGCGAGCAGAAACCCGCCGACCGTCCGGTGCAGCCGCGCCGCCTGCGGACTCGTCCCGAGCGCGCGCCAGCAGCCGTGCACCAGCCCCTCTCCCATCCAGTAGTGCGCGACGCCGCCGGCCGCGCGAATCCGTTCGGCGTACACGCGCGCATCGTCACGCAGCGGATCGTGTTCCGCGCCGATCGCGAGCACGGGCGGCAGGCCGTCGAAACGCGAAGCCGCGAGCGGCACCGATGCGCGCAGCAGCGGGTTGCCGTCTCCCAGCGCATCGGACAGGACGCCGTCCCAGTACAGCGCGCGATAGCGATGGACGTCGTCGAGCGTCAGCATCGGCGCGTGCGCTTCCGTTTCGCGCGCGGGCGATTGCGGTTCGAACCCGAGCATCGGATAGACGAGCGCGATACCGTCGACACCGCCTTCGCCCGCATCGCGCAACGCGGTGGCCGCGGCCGCCGCAAGCATGCCGCCCGCGCTGTCGCCCGCGAGCGTCAGCGGATGCACGCACGGCCCGAACGGCCAGCGCGCGTCGCGCGCGGCGCGCGTGACCTCCAGGCAATCTTCAAGCGCGGCCGGTGCGCGATGCTCGGGCGCGAGCCGGTAGTCGACCGCGATCACGTCGAGCCCCGTATCGGCCGCAAGTTGCGCGGTGATCAGCGCGTGACTGTCGAGCGAGCCGACGACGAAGCCGCCGCCATGAAAGAACAGCACCGTGCCGCGCGGCGCGCCGTGCGCGGACGTGTAGCGCCGCAACCCGATCGCGCGGCCGTCGGGCGCCTGCCAGACGGCGTCCTGCTGCACGATGCCGGCCGGCAGCGCAGCCGGGGTCCATTCGGCCGCGAAGCGGTCGTACAGGCGGCGCTGCTCGCCGGGCGAGCGCGCGGCCGCATCGGCCGGATACCACGCGTCGACGGCTGCAACGAACGTCGCGATTTCCGGTTCGAGCATCGTGTGCGCTCCGTGATGGAAGATTCGCGCCGGCTAGCGGCGCGGCGGCAGCGCGATCACGCGGCCCGCGTACGCGGGCGCCGCGCAATCGCGCTGCAACGCATGCAGCCCGGCCACGCGCGCAGCCACGTTGTCGTCGAACGGCGCCGATTTCGCGCCATCGCGCGTATCGACGTGCAGCAGCATCTGCTCGCTCGCCGCGACCGCATCGTCATGCCCGGCCGCGAACAGCTCGAGATACAGGTGCAGCCGCTTCGCGTCGTGCGCGAGCACGCGCGCGTCGACGCGCACCTGCGTGCCCTCCTTGATCTCGTGCAGGTAGTTCACGTGCGCTTCGAGCGTATAGACCGAGCGGCCCCGCGCGCGGCGCGCGGCGTCATCGAGGCCGATGCGATCCAGCAGCGCATCGGTCGCGAAGCTGAAGATCAGCAGATAGAACGCATCGCGCAGGTGGCCGTTGTAGTCGACCCATTCGGGCCGCACCGCGTCCCGGTAAATCGTCAGCGGGGTATCGCCGGTCATCGTCTCTCGTCCTCAGTCTTCGAATCGCATCCCGTGCCGCGCCTTCACCGCGGCGATCGACTTCAGCACCTCGGTGATGCACTCGTCGCGATAGCGTTCGAGTTCCTTGATGCTGCGCGTGCCCTGCTGTTCGGTCGTGCCTTCGACGACGCTGTCGATCAGCGCATCGGTCAGCGTAGGCGCAACCAGCTTCGTCCACGGCAATTCGAGCGCGGGGCCGAACTGCTGCATGAAGTGTCGCATGCCCGCGTCGCCGCCCGCGAGCGTGTAGGTCAGGAACGTGCCCATGAACGACCAGCGGATGCCCGCGCCGAAGCGGATCGCGTCGTCGATCTCGCCGGTTGTCGCAACGCCTTCGTTGACGAGGTGCAGCGCTTCGCGCCACAACGCTTCGAGCAGCCGGTCGGCGATGAAGCCCGGCACTTCCTTGCGCACGTGCAGCGGCCGCATGCCGAGCGTGCGATAGATCTCCATCGCGCCTTCGACCGCTTCCGGCGACGTGCGCGCGCCGCCGAGCACCTCGACGAGCGGCAGGAGGTAGACGGGATTGAACGGATGGCCGACCACGCAGCGCTCCGGATGCGTCGCCCGCGCGTAGAAATCCGTCGGCAGCAGCCCCGACGTCGACGACGCGATGATCGCGTCGGGCTTCGCCGCGCGGCTGATCTGCTCGTGCAGTTCGAGCTTCAGCGCCTCGCGCTCGGGCGCACTTTCCTGGATGAAATCCGCATCGGCGACGCATGCCTCGATCGTCGCCACGAAACGCAGCCGCGCGGGATCGGCGCCCGGCGCGAGGCCGACGCGTTCGAGCGCAGGCCACGCGTTCGCGACGTTCGCGCGCAACCGTTCTTCCGCACCCGGCGCGGGGTCCCACACGACCACGTCGAGACCGTGCGCGAGCGCGCGGGAAATCCATCCGCTGCCGATCACGCCGGTGCCGATCGCGGCGAACGTCTTGATGTCGGTCTTCACAGCCATGTCAATGCATCCTTCAAATCAGGGGAAATCGGCGGGCGGCCGCGCCTGTGCGTGCCGCCGCGTCGTATCAATCAGTCGGGGAAGAACTCACGCAAACTCGGCGAGCGCACGGCGTTCGAGCGGACGCTCGCCGCGTGCGGGCAAGCCGAGCTTGCGGCGGCCTTCGGCCGGCGTCAGCACGCGGGCGCCGAGCCGCTCGACGATCTCTCGCGCGCGTTCGACGAGCGTGCCGTTGGTCGCATGCACGCCGCGATCGAGCCAGATGTTGTCTTCGAGGCCGACGCGCACGTGGCCGCCGAGCAGCATCGCCTGCGCGACCATCGGCATCTGCATGCGGCCGATCCCGAAGCCGGCCCAGTGCGCGCCCGGCGGCAGGTTGTCGACCATCGCCTTCATCGTGCCCGTGTCGGCCGGCGCGCCCCACGGAATGCCGAGGCACAGCTGGAACAGCGGCGGATCGTCGAGCAGCCCTTCCTTCAGCAACTGCTTCGCGAACCACAGATGGCCCGTGTCGAAGATCTCCAGCTCCGGCTTCACGCCAAGCTCCTGGATGCGCTTCGCGCCGGCGCGCAACTGCGCGGGCGTCGACACGTAGATGTAGTCGCCATCGCCGAAATTCAGCGTGCCGCAGTCGAGCGTGCAGATTTCGGGCAGCAGTTCCTCGACGTGCGCGAGGCGCGTGAGGCCGCCGACCAGGTCGGTGCCCTTGCCGAAACGCATCGGGTCCTCGCCGGGGCCGATCTCGAGATCGCCGCCCATGCCGGCCGTCAGGTTGATGATCACGTCGACGTCGGCCGAGCGGATGCGGTCGACCACTTCGCGGTACAGGTTCGGGTCGCGGCTGCCGCGCCCCGTCTGCGGATCGCGCACGTGGCAGTGCGCCACCGTCGCACCGGCCTTCGCGGCCTCGATCGCGGCGGCCGCGATCTCCTTCGGCGTGACCGGAATCGCCGGATGCTTGCCGACCGTATCGCCCGCGCCGGTGACGGCGCAGGTGATGATGACTTCGTGGTTCATGCTGGTTGCCTCGCTTGAATCGGGTTGTGTCGCATTGCGGGGGGTTCGTCGGGGCGCACCGGTGGATGCGCGCGGGCCGTCACAGGCCGAGATATGCCTTCACGGCCGGCAGCCCGTCCTTGCCGTCGAACGTCTTGACGCCCGCGAGCCACGGATCGAGCACCTGCGGGTTCTTCTTCAGGTACGCCTTCGCGGCTTCGGCCGGCTTCGTCTTGTTCATCACCGACTGCATCAGCTGGTTCTCGAGCTGCGTCGAGAAGCGCAGGTTCGTGACGAGCTTGCCCGCATTCGGACAGCGTGAAATGAAGTCGGGCGCGGTGAGCGTGTACACGCGCGCCTCGCCGTAGTTGGGCCCGAACGACGCATCGCCGCCGGAGAGATAGTTCATGCTGAGCTGGATGTTCATCGGATGCGGTTCCCAGCCGAGGAAGACCACCCACTTCTTCTCGCGGATCGCGCGCTCGACCGTCACCAGCATCCCGGCCTCGCTCGATTCGACGAGCTTGAAGCCGCCGAGCCCGTACTGGTTCGTGTCGATCATCTTCTGGATCGTCGCGTTCGCGCTGCTGCCCGGCTCGATCCCGTAGATCTTGCCGTCGAGTTCCGCGCGGTGCTTCGCGATGTCCTCGAAGGTCTTCAGGCCGGCCTGGTATTCGTAGCTCGGCACCGCGAGCGTCGCCTTCGCGCCCGACAGGTTCGGCGGTTCGACGACGTTGATCGACTTGCTGTCGAGGAACGGCTGGAGTTGCTTCTGCTGCACGGGCCACCAGTAGCCGAGCGACACGTCGAGCTGCTTGCTCTTCAGGCCGGCGAACGAGATCGGCACCGACGCGATCGTCGTGGTCGGCTTGTAGCCGAGCGCCTCGAACACGGTCGACGCGAGCGCCGTGGTCGACGTGATGTCGGTCCAGCCGATATCCGCGAAACGCACGGTGCGGCAGGTCGCGGCATCCGTTTCGGCAAGCGCGGCGTGTGTGAACGCGCCGGTCGCCAGCACGGCCGCGGCAAGCGCGGCGATCTTCGTCGACTTCATGGTTCGTTTCCTCCCGGTGGGACTCGCGGCAGCCGGTGCGCGGGGTGTGCCCGGCCTGCATCGTGGGAGTAAAAGTAACGAGCCATATTGGCCGCGAGAAGACCGGCGGCGACCTGTTCTTGACTGTTTGCGACTATGAGTGGAAACCACTAGGTTTCCCAAGAGACTTGGTGGGCGGGGTTTTCGCGGGAATGACAGATGGATTCAGCTTGTCCACATGCGGCGCGATATGTTCGACTCGGCCCGGACGAAACGGCGGGCCGGGCGGCTTCGGCCCCGCGGCGCTCGCGCCGCTCCGACGAACAGGTGCCACGGGCACATGTGAAGCTGGCCCGGTCTCCAGCAGCCGAAAGGGCATTTCGCATTGCGGAATCCACGCCGGATTCTCACGCCGTTGTCTTTTCGTCGCTTGAAAACATGTTTTACATCGCAAAAACTGCAACGTATCTCATTGAAAAACAAGAAAAATAATGTCTTATGTCTTATATAAGACATCGCCAAAAGCTCGACGGGCGGCGTTACTATTTGTCCATGCAGTTCGCTTCGACAGACGCAGCGGGCACGCTCAACCAGTTACTCAAACGCGCTTTGCTCCCAGGAGATTGACATGGCCCAGTATCAAGACGACATCAAGGCAGTTGCCGGTTTGAAAGAAAACCACGGCAGCGCGTGGAATGCGATCAACCCCGAGTACGCCGCCCGCATGCGTGCCCAGAACAAGTTCAAGACGGGCCTGGACATCGCCAAGTACACCGCGAAGATCATGCGCGCCGACATGGCCGCCTACGACGCCGACCCGACCAAGTACACGCAGTCGCTGGGTTGCTGGCACGGCTTCATCGGCCAGCAGAAGATGATCTCGATCAAGAAGCACTTCAACAGCACCGAACGCCGCTACCTGTACCTGTCCGGCTGGATGGTTGCCGCGCTGCGCTCGGAGTTCGGCCCGCTGCCGGACCAGTCGATGCACGAAAAGACCTCGGTCAGCGCGCTGATCCGCGAGCTGTACACGTTCCTGCGCCAGGCCGACGCCCGTGAACTGGGCGGCCTGTTCCGCGAGCTGGACGCCGCCAAGGATGCGGCGGCGAAGGCCGCGATCCAGGACAAGATCGACAACCACGTCACGCACGTCGTGCCGATCATCGCCGACATCGACGCCGGTTTCGGCAACGCGGAAGCCACGTACCTGCTGGCCAAGCAGTTCATCGAAGCGGGCGCATGCTGCATCCAGATCGAAAACCAGGTGTCCGACGAGAAGCAGTGCGGCCACCAGGACGGCAAGGTCACCGTGCCGCACGAGGACTTCCTCGCGAAGATCCGCGCGATCCGCTACGCGTTCCTGGAACTCGGCGTGGACGACGGCATCATCGTGGCCCGTACCGACTCGCTGGGCGCCGGCCTGACCAAGCAGATCGCCGTGACCCACACGCCGGGCGACCTGGGCGACCAGTACAACTCGTTCCTCGATTGCGAAGAACTGTCGGCCGCCCAACTGGGCAACGGTGACGTCGTCATCAAGCGCGACGGCAAGCTGCTGCGTCCGAAGCGCCTGCCGAGCAACCTGTTCCAGTTCCGCGCCGGCACGGGCGAAGCGCGCTGCGTGCTGGATTGCGTCACCGCGCTGCAAAACGGCGCCGACCTGCTGTGGATCGAAACCGAAAAACCGCATATCGCGCAGATCGGCGGCATGGTCAGCGAGATCCGCAAGGTCATCCCGAACGCGAAGCTGGTGTACAACAACAGCCCGTCGTTCAACTGGACGCTGAACTTCCGTCAGCAGGCGTACGACGCGATGAAGGCCGAGGGCAAGGACGTGTCGGCCTACGACCGTGCGCAGCTGATGAGCGTGGAATACGACGAGACGGAACTGGCCAAGCTGGCCGACGAGAAGATCCGCACGTTCCAGGCCGACGCATCGCGTGAAGCAGGCATCTTCCATCACCTGATCACGCTGCCGACGTACCACACCGCCGCGCTGTCGACCGACAACCTGGCCAAGGAATACTTCGGCGACCAGGGCATGCTGGGCTACGTGGCCGGCGTGCAGCGCAAGGAAATCCGTCAGGGTATCGCCTGCGTGAAGCACCAGAACATGTCCGGCTCGGACATCGGTGACGATCACAAGGAATACTTCAGCGGCGAAGCAGCGCTGAAGGCGGCAGGCAAGGACAACACGATGAACCAGTTCTGATACCGGTCATCGCCACGCGAAACGCCAACCCGGCCGGGTTGGCGTTTTTTTTGTCCGGCGAGTCGTGCCGACGAACCGCCGTCGGCCACCGCGCGCCGGGCCGGGCGCGCCGCGAAAACACGCCGTCGACGCGCAAAACCCGCGATAATCCGCCGCTGACGCCGACCGTTCGGCGCCTGCGAGCCGGCCGCGGCGCGTGCCCGTCGGTTCGCCATCGCGTGCCAGACGCGACGACCACCGGAACCCATCCCCTGCCCCGATGCCCGAGGATTTCCACTTCCTGCTGCTGCCCGGCTTCTCCGCGCTCGGCTTCATGTCCGCGGTCGAACCGCTGCGCGTCGCGAACCGCTTTCGCGCCGAGCTCTATCGCTGGCACGTGATCAGCGCCGACGGCGCGCCCGTCGCCGCGAGCAATGGCATTCCGGTCGCCGCCGAAGCCGCGTGCGCGGAGGTCGGCAACGTCGATACGGTGTTCGTCGTCGCGGGCTTCGATCCGCTCGTGTGCTACACGCGCGCGATCGGCGACTGGCTGCGCCGCCAGCACCGTCATGGTGCAACGCTCGGCGGCATCGACACGGGCAGCTTCGTGCTCGCGGAAGCCGGGCTGTTCGACGCGTCGCAACCGCTCACGCTGCACTGGGAAGCGCTGGCCGCGTTCCGCGAACGCTACCCCGGCCTGAACGCGACGCAGGAGCTGTTCGAGATCGACGACCGGCGCATCACGTGCGCGGGCGGCACCGCGTCGATCGACATGATGCTCGACCTGATCGGGCGGCGGCACGGCGCCGATCTCGCGGCAGCGATCTCCGAGCAGTTCGTCGTCAGCCGGATCCGGCAGCGCTCCGACAGCCAGCGGCTCGAGATCGCCGCGCGCTACGGCGTGCACAACCGCAAGCTGATCCAGGTGATCGGCACGATGCAGCGGCACATGGAAAACCCGCTCGGCTCCGATGCGCTCGCGCAAGAGGTATCGATTACGCGCCGCCAGCTCGAACGGCTGTTCAGCGCGACGCTGAACGACACGCCGACGCATTTCTACCTGAACCTGCGCCTCGATCGCGCACGCGAACTGCTGCAGCAGACCGACATGAGCATCACATCGGTGTGCGTCGCGTGCGGCTTCGAATCGCCGTCGCATTTCTCGCGCACGTATCGCACGCGATTCGGGTTGAGCCCGCGCAACGACCGGCGCGCGACACGCTGATTGCCGCCGGTTTCAAGCACAATCCAGCGCGGTATTGCACGTTCCGGCAGCGTTTCCCGCCGCTCGCTGAACAATTCAGGCGATTGATCGACGAACCGAAGTGGTCATCGAAAATAAATTGGAATGTCGCTGAAAATATTCTGTAACATACCAAAAAAAGTTAGATAGGTAGCCTAACGACATGCGTGCTGCGTCCAGACGCGCATCGCACTACGCGGGCTATCGACCGATATCGATCCGATCCGAGGGGTATGACATGACGATGCTCGATTCGCCGTCGCCGCACCTGCCTGCCGTTCGCTTCTTCGTCCGCTCCCCCCGCCCTTCGCCCGCCTGTTTCTTTTCGACCTGACATTTAGGGTTCCTTAGTCAGTCGACACCCCCAACACCGCTGCGCCGCGCCGGTTCCATCGAATCGGCGCGCGGGCCGTGTCGTGCCTGCGCGCCCCGAACGCGCGGGCGTGTCCAACCGTTGAGATGAGGATCACGTATGCAGACATCACGCAAAGCACTGCCGCTCGCCCTGGGTCTCGCGCTCGGTTTCGGCATCGTCGGCGGCACGGCGGCCGATACGAAAGTCTCGAATCCGCAAGCAACGAGCCTGCGCGAAAGCCTGACGCGCGGCGTCGCGCCACCGGCCGCCAAGGCCGATACGGCCGCCGGGCAGTTCCGCCCGGACGGCGTCGCCGTCACGCTGTACAACCCCGCGTATCGCGCGAAGAAAGCCGCCACGACGCCTGCCGCCACCGCGCGCGACTTCGTCGCGTCGCAGGCCACGCAGCTCGGGCTCGACGCAACCGCGCTCGCGAGCCTCGTCGTCACGTCGGAGCGCAACGATGCCGACTTCACCGTCGTGCGCCTGCAGCAGCAGGCGGCCGGATTGCCCGTGTACGGCAGCGACATCGCGGTGACGGTCGCGAAGGATGGCCGCATCCTGTACGTCGCGAGCAACACGATCAACGGCGTGGTGGCGACGTCGCGCAAGTCGCAGGCCGTCGACCAGCAGCAGGCGCTCGACCGCGCACGCGCGTATCTCGGCGTGAGCGGCTTCACGAACCTCGATGCGCAGCTCGTCGCGTTCGTCGACAAGATGGGCACGCATACCGCGTGGAAGGTGCGCGGCCGCCCGAACGACGGTCCGAAAGGCGACTGGGAACTGCTGATCGACTCGGGCAGCGGCGAAGTGCTGCGCGCCGAGGACAAGGCGTTCTACGCGACCGACGGCACGGGCTTCGTGTTCCGGCCCGATCCGCTGTCGCCGACCAGGAGCAGCTACGGCGGCACGGGCTACAAGGACAGCAACGACGCCGATTCGTCGCAGCTCACCGCTGCACGCGTACGCGTGACGCTGAAGGATCTCGCGCAGTCGGGCGCGCGCTACTCGCTGTCGGGCCCATACGCGGTATGCGTCGATTTCGATGCGCCGCTCGACAAGGCGTGCCCCGTGCAGTCGACGCCCGCGTTCGAGTTCACGCGCGGCAACCTGTATTTCGAGGCCGTGAACGCGTACTACCACATCGACACGTTCCTGCGTTACGTGAACCAGACGCTCGGTATCAAGGCGCTGCCGTACCAGTACACGGGCGGTGTGCAGTACGACCCGCACGGCGAATCGGGCGACGACAACTCGTCGTACTCGTCGAGCAGCGGCCGGCTGACCTTCGGTCAAGGCGGCGTCGACGATGCGGAGGATGCGGACGTCGTGATCCACGAGCTCGGCCACGGCATCCACGACTGGGTGACGAACGGCGGCCTGTCGCAGCAGGAAGGGTTGTCCGAAGGCACCGGCGACTATCTCGCCGCCGCATACAGCCGCGACTTCAACCAGTGGAGCCCGTCGGATGCGCAGTACTACTGGGTCTACAACTGGGACGGCCACAACGAGTTCTGGGGCGGCCGCGTGACCAACTGGAACGTCGGGCGCACCTATGCGCAGGCGCGCGGCGCGGAGATCCATACGGCCGGCCAGTACTGGGCCTCGTGCAACCTCGTCGCGCGCGACGCGATCGGTGCGCAGGCGATGGACAAGGCGTTCCTGAAAGGGTTGTCGATGACCAACAGCTCGACCAACCAGAAGGCCGCCGCGCAGGCCGTGCTGACCGCCGCATCCGCGCTCGGCTACAGCAATGCGCAACTCACCGCGATCGGCAATGCGTACAACCAGAGTTGCACGTACGGCGTGACCGTACCGAAGAAGTCGTAATTCCGCAGCAGGCGGGGGCGCATCGCACGGCCTGCGGCACGCCCTCTTCCCCGACATCGCCATCCTCACGAGATCGAACATGCCTACTCTGAAACTGAGCCGCCTGAGCGTCGCACTGGGCGGCATGCTGCTGACCGCCGCCGCGCATGCGACGCCGGTGTGGATCACACTCGGTGACGCCGCGTTCCGCCAGCTGCAACGGATCGACGCCGGCGCCGCCGCGCAGTACAGCACGACCGTCGACGCCGGCAAGACGGCTGACGGCGCGGCGCGCCGCGAAACCGTTCACGTCGTCGAAATCGACGATTCACGGCTTGGCGAGCTCGCCCACGCCGTTCACCATACGCGCGGCCACGGGCCAGGCTATGTCGTGCATGCGTCGTTCGACGAAGCGCGCCAGGCATTGCAGCCGTTGCCGCCGACGCTCGCGAAACAGGCCACCGCCGCCGTGTACAAGGTATCGAACGCACCGCAAATCGGCACGTGGATCCAGCAGCTGCAAGCCAGCAACATCGTCGGCACGATCACGTCGCTGTCCGGCTTCACGAACCGCTACTACACGACGTCGCACGGTGTCGCCGCATCGGACTGGCTCGCATTGCAGTGGAAGCAGCTGGCGGGTTCGCGCGCCGACATCACCGTCGAGCAGTTCGCGCACACGGGCTTTCCGCAGAAATCCGTGATCCTGACGATCCGTGGCAGCGATCCGGCCGCGGGCACCGTCGTGCTGGGCGGCCACCTCGACTCGACGGTCGGCCGCACGACGGAGAACACGCGCTCGCCCGGTGCGGATGACGATGCATCGGGTATCGCGAGCCTGACCGAAGCGCTGCGCGTGCTGCTGGCGAACAACTACAAGCCGAAGCGGACGATCAAGTTCGTCGGATACGCGGCCGAGGAAGCCGGGCTGCTCGGCTCGAAGGCGATCGCGAAGCAGTTCCGCGCGCAGAATGCGAACGTGGCTGGCGTGCTGCAGCTCGACATGACGAACTACAAGGGCGATCCGAAGGACATCTACCTGATCACCGACTACACGAACGCGGCGCAGAACACCTACCTGACGAATCTGGCGAAGACCTACCTGCCTGAACTCGCGATCGGCACGTCGCAGTGCGGCTATGCATGCTCGGATCACGCGTCGTGGAATGCGCAAGGGTATCCGGCGTCGTTCCCGTTCGAGGCCGACCAGAACGACAGCCCGTATATCCATACCGTGAACGACACGCTGGAGAATTCGGATCGCCAGGCGAACCATGCGCTGAAGTTCGGCAAGCTGGCGCTCGCCTATGCGGTCGATCTCGGCGGGAACGGCGGTACGATCGCGAAACCCTGACGGCGCGTTGCCGCTCGTTCGTCCGTCGATCCATGCGGAAATGAAGGAAGCGCGTGCGCGTCGTTCGCACACGCTTCCTTCCCGATGATGTCGGTCGGCGCCTCGTGGAGACGCATGCAAAAACGACCGCTACGGAAGCTTCATGGCGCGTAACGTGCCGCGCGTTCGACTCGATCGAACCGGACACGCACGCGCATCCGGATAGAATCGTCACTCGACCACTCCGCTACACGCCTCCCGCCATGACCGACACCTCCCGCTCCATCGACGACCTGTCGCCCGCTCGCGTCACGACCGCCTTCGACCTGCCCGGCCATACGACCGTTCGCTCGCTCGGCGTCGCACAGGGCATCGTCGTGCGCTCGCGCTCGATCGTCGGCTCGTTTGGCGCATCGCTGCAAACGATCTTCGGCGGCAACATCACGCTGTATACGTCGCTGTGCGAGAAGGCTCGCCAGCAGGCATTCGACAAGATGCTCGACGATGCGCGCAAGCTCGGCGCGAACGCGATCGTCGCGATGCGCTACGACTCGACCGAGATCGGCGCGGGCGTGACGGAAGTCATCTGCTACGGCACGGCCGTGCGCGTGACGCAGGACGCGTGACGCCTGATGCGCGTCAGACGTCGCGCTCGAGCGACTTCATGTTCGTGAGCTGCGGAAACAGCCGCATCCAGGCGAGCGCAACCGCGATCGTCGCGGCGCCGCCGACGACGATCGCCGTCGGCGCGCCCCACCACGCGGCCGTCACGCCCGATTCGAATTCGCCGAGCTGATTCGACGTGCCGATGAACAGCGAATTGACCGCGCTCACGCGTCCGAGCATGTCGTCGGGCGTGCGAAGCTGCACGAGCGACAGGCGCACGACGACGCTGACCACGTCCGACGCGCCAAGCGCGGCCAGCGCCACGAGCGACAGCGCGAAGTGCCGCGACACGCCGAACACGATCGTCGCGATGCCGAACGCGATCACGCCGCCGAACATCGCACGGCCCGGCCGCCCTTTCAGCGGAAAATGCGTGAGCCACAGCGTGCCCGCGAGCGCGCCGACCGCGGGCGCCGCGCGCAGCGCGCCGAGCCCCCACGGGCCGACCTGCAGGATATCGCGCGCGTAGATCGGCAGCAGCGCCGTTGCGCCGCCGAACAGCACCGCGAACAGGTCGAGCGACAGTGCGCCAAGGATCGCCGGTTCGCGCCGGATGAACGCGATCCCGGAGAATACCGAGCGCAGCGTGACCGGCTCGCGGGCGGGCGGCGCGCTGCGCAGCGGAATCGTGCCGCTCAGCATCGCCGCGATCGCGAACGCCGCGACGCTCGTGCCGAACGCGGCGGGCGCACCGACACCATAGAGCAGCCCGCCGAACGCAGGCCCGAGGATCTGCGCGGCCTGGTTGGCGGACGTCGACAGCGCGGTCGCACGCGGCAGGTCGGTGCGCGGCACGACAGCCGGCAGCAGCGACGACACCGACGGCGACTCGAACGCGCGGGCCGTGCCGACGATCGCGGCGAGCGCATACACGGCCGGCGCGGCCAGCCATCCTTGCGCAGCGCCGAGCAGGAACACGCCGGCGGCCAGCGCCTCGACGCTCTGGCAGATCGTCGCGATGCGCCGGCGATCGTAGCGGTCGGCCACCTGCCCGACGACGAGCGTCAGCGCGAACATCGGCACGAACTGCGCGAGGCCGACGAGCCCGAGTGCGAACGCGCTATGCGTGAGCGCGTAGACATACCAGCCGACGGCGACCGACAGGATCTGGAAAGCCAGGGAAGACATCACGCGCGTGCCCCAGAAGCGCTGGAACGGGGCGTGGCGGAACAGGTTCGCGGGTAACGGGGACAAGGGGCTGGAGTCGGGCACGGAGTCGGTCATCGAGGTCTCGGCGAGCAGCGCTGCGCGCCGGTACCGTTCGGGAAACGACCGCGCACGCCGCTGCGTGCGCGCGCCAACGGTGCAGACGCGGCCAAAGCGCGATGATATCGCCAACCGCGGAAAACGGGCCGTGGGCGCGGTTACCGACGATTCCGGCCGCCGCGTCGACCGCGGCCGCCGGGCCACCACCCGGCGGCCCGGTTACAGGATCTTCCGATGCAGGCGGCCCGCGAACGTCATCGCGTCGGAACGCCGCTATCGCTCGAGCCCGTTGCGACGCCGAACAGACGCTGACCTTCCGGCGTGTCCTCGACCCTCCAACCCTCGGTGCTCAACGCTTCCCGGATCCGGTCGGCTTGCGCCCAATCCTTGTCCGCCCTCGCGCGCTCACGCTCACCGAGCCACGCGCGAACATATTCCGGAACGTCGAGCGCAACCGGCCTCCATTCGCGCAAATCGAGGCCAAGCACGGTGTCGAAGCTGTCCACGGTCGCTTTCAGGGTCGCGGGCGGCAGGTTGCTCCTGACCAGATCCCACAGCACCGCAAGCGCCCTGGGCAGGTTCAGGTCGTCGTTCACTTCGGCGTCGAATCGCGCGACGAAATCCGCATCGACGCGCCCGCCGTCGGGCCAGCCGGCATAGAGGTGCCGCAGTCGATTCAGCGCGGTGTGCGCCGCGTCGAGCGACGCCCACGTGAAATGCAGCTTGCTTCGGTAGTGGGCTGTCAGGCACAGGTAGCGGTACGCGAGCGGATCGACATTGCGGCTCTGCAAGGTCTGCAGACGGACGAAATCGCCGCTCGACTTCGACATCTTCGTATCGGCGTCGAGCGTGAGGAAGTGCCCGTGCATCCAGTAGTTCGCGAGGTGCGTGCCGTGAGCCGCCCGCGTCTGCGCAATCTCGTTGCTGTGATGCACGGCGATATGATCCTCGCCGCCGCAATGGATATCGAACAAGGTCCCGAGATACTTCGCCGACATCGCCGAGCATTCGATATGCCAGCCCGGAAAGCCGCGCCCCCACGGGCTGTCCCATTCCATTTGCCGCTTGACGCCGGCCGGGCTGAACTTCCACAACGCAAAATCCGTGATACTCCGCTTCTCCCCCAGCGCCACGCGCTTGCCCGCCTGCAACCCCGCGCGATCCAGCCGCGCAAGATAACCGTAGTCGTCCTGCCGGCTGGTGTCGAAGTAGAGGCCGTCGGCCGTCCGATAGACGTAGCCGGCCCGGTCGAGCGTATCGATGAACGCGATCTGCTCGGCGATGTGATCGGTGGCGCGGCACCAGACCGTCGGCTCGAGCAGGTGGAGCGCGCGCCAGTCCCGGACGAAAGCCTCGGTGTAGCGCCGGGCGATGGCCCACGCCGACTCGCCGGTCCGACGGCTCCCCTTCTCCATCTTGTCTTCGCCTTCGTCCGCATCCGAAGTCAGGTGGCCGACGTCGGTGATGTTGACGACGTGCCGGACCGCGTATCCGTTGCGCTCCAGGACGCGGCGCAGGAGGTCCTCGAACACGTAGGTTCTCAGATTGCCGATGTGGGCGTCGTCGTAGACCGTGGGGCCGCAGCAGTACATGCCGACCTGCCCGGCCCGAATTGGCGTGAAGGGGCGCACGGTACGCGACCAGGTGTCATACAGCGCAAGCGGCATCGAGTTGCTCCGTCCCGAAAGTGTCGGCCCAAAAACAAAAAGGCCGCCTGTTTTGCATCACAGGCGGCCGGAAGGCGATTGCTTGAACGTTCAGCGAGTTCGCTGGACGCAATGTCCCCCTGGCACGTTCTGACAACATGCGCGGACAAGCGAGGAGGGGGAAAGGGCGCGATCAAGCATGCGGACGATGCTAACGTCTATGGACGGCAACGGTCAATACCATCGGACAGCCGTTCCCGGTGACGATCCCGGGGCATAGCCACGCGGCCGGCGCTGACCCACGCGGATCCGATGCCCGATTACACCCGTCAAAAAAAAAGCGCGAACCTCGGTTCGCGCCAAAGAGAGACCTCTCGCTGAAGATATCGCTGTCCCGCACCCCCGCTCAGAACGAATGCCGCATCCCGATCCGCACGTCGGCCTGCGTCTGCGTCGTCGACGGCGTGAAGCTGTAGCCGATCACCGCATCGACGCCTTGCGACGCGCGCAGGTAGTCGCCGGAGATGTACACGTCCGTGCGCTTCGACAGCAGGTAATGCAGGCCCGCCGTACCCTGGTTCCAGTGGTGGCCTTCGAAGCGCGTGTGCTGGTAGCCGGCAATCAGGCTCAACGCCGGCGTGAACTGGTACGAGCCGCCGCCTTCATAGACCTGCATGTGCGACGACTGGCCGAAGCCCTTGATCGTCGTGTACGAGAAGTTGCCGTCGAGCGTCAGCTTGCCGATCGTGTAGCTCGAACCGATGCCGAACGTGCCCTGGCTGTCGACGTCCATCGGCGTGTTCGCGAACAGGTCGGTGCGTGCGCCGGTCGCCGGATCGACGGTGACGGTCTGCTGGCCGAGGAACGTGTGCGTGCCGATCATCGCGTACGGGTCGAACGCATAGATGCCGTTCGGGTTGTTCAGGCGCGTGTACGCGGCGCCGATCGAGAAGTCGCCCTTCGTGAAGCTCGCGCCCGCGCTCCATGCGCTGTTGCGATGGAAGTTGCCCGCGACGTTGCCGAACGAGTACATCGCGCCGAACTTGAAGCCGCTCAGGTCGTTCGACAGGAACTTCACCGAGTTCGGCAGGCGGTCGCCGTTGAAGCGGTCGAAGTCGCCCTGGTGGATCGCATAGCCGCTGCCCCACGCGGAGATGTTGTAGATCGACACGAGTTCGTTCGTGATGTCGAGCTGGTTGCCGAACGACAGCGTGCCCCAGTCGTTCTGCAGGCCGACATACGCCTGCCGGCCGAACTCCGCGCCGCCGAAGCCGAGCTGCCCGTTGCCGAGGTGGAAACCACTCTCGAGGGTGAACACGGCCTTCAGGCCGCCGCCGAGATCTTCCGTGCCCTTGAGGCCGAAACGGTTTCCGTACGCGACGCCGTCGTCGAACTTGACCACGTGCGAGCCGCCCGTGTTGTTCACGTACGTGATGCCCGCGTCGAGAATCCCGTACAGCGTCACACTGCTCTGCGCATGCCCGATGGCGGGTACACAGGCCGCGCATGCAAGCGCGGCGGCTACGGCAACTTTCGTATGCTTCATTATCGACCACCCTCCCTGAACCGTTCGATGGAACGAACCTCGTTCCGGCGCGCGCCGCGATGCGCCGGTGGATTCGAATTCGGTACGCCTGATGGCTTCGGAATTTCGTTTTCCGCAATAACGCAGCCATTGGCGAAAAATACAAACCCATATTTCGCGTCACCCGTCTGAAGGCGACACCAAATGGTCATGATGCGACCGGTCGGGAAAACACGTAGACGGCGGCGCGGTAAAAACCGGCCGCCCGGAGGGAGCGAATCAGTGACCGTCGAGGGCCGCGCGCACGGCCGGCAGGCCCGGTGCGCCGGCCGCCGTCGTCACGCCGTCCAGCCAGCCGGCAACCAGCGCCGGGTCGGCCTTCAGCGCATGCTGCGCCGCGAGCGCGGGCGATGTCTTGTGGTCGAGCATGTCGGCGATCATCCGGTTTTCGACGTCGACGGAGAACGTCATCTGCCGGAACAGCCGCGCGAGGTTCGCGCACTGGCCGGCGAATCCGGCGCGCGTGACGGTGTTGACCGTCGCGCCGCCGTAGTTCGGGCCGAAATACGCATCACCGCCCGACAGGTAGGTCAGGTGGAACTTCGTGTTCATCAGGTGCGGCTCCCATGCGAGGAACACGATCCAGCGCTTGTCGCGCACCGCTCGCTCGACCTGCGTGAGCATGCCCGTCTCGCTCGACTCGACCAGCGACCAGTTCGCCGGGCCGAGCGCATGGTCGGACAGCAGCCGCTTGATGTTCTGGTTCGCGGGCGCGCCGGGCTCGATCCCGTAGATCTTGCCGCCGAAGCGGTCCGCGTAGCGCCCGAGATCGGCGAACGTATGCACGCCGGCGGCCGCCACGTAATCGGGCACCGCGAGCGTGAACTTCGCGCCGCTCAGGTTCGCGTGCAGCACATCGATCGATTTCTCGTCGACGAACGGCTTCACGAGCGGCGCCTGAGCGGGCATCCAGTTGCCGAGGAACACGTCGACCTGCCCTTTCCTGAGCCCCTGGTACGTGATCGGCACCGACAGGTTCGCCACGTCCTGCCGGTAGCCGAGCGCCTTCAGCACGACGCCCGCCATCGCGTTCGTCGCATCGATGTCGGTCCAGCCGGGCGCCGCCATCTTCACGTCGCTGCACGTCTGCGGGTCGGCCGCGTGCGCGGCCTGCGTCGTCATCAGGCACGCGGCTGCGGCGAGCGCCGCGCCGATCCGGATTGCTGCATTGCATTGCCGTTCCATCGTCCGCTTCCTCCGTCTTTCGTCAGTGATCGCGATGCGGGACGCTCAGCGCCCGACGCGCGGAAAACGCGCCATCGCCTCGAGCGTGTCGAGTTCGATGTGATTGCGCATGTAGCGCTGGCTCGCGTCGGTGAACGGCTGCCAGTCCCACGCCTGGATACGGCCCTGTGTCGTCGCCGCGTAATGGAAGCGCCGGCGCCGCTGGCTCGCGCGCACCTGCCGGTCCAGCTCGGGCAGGTTCCAGCGCTGCGCGGCTTGCGCGCGAAACGCGGCGAGCACGTCGGCCGCTTCCGGCGTGCCGGCGAGGTTCGTCAGCTCGCGCGGGTCGTCGGAGAGGTGGTAGAGCTGGTCGGGATCGGCCGGGCAATGCACGTACTTCCAGTCGCCGCTGCGGATCATCACGACCGGCGCAACCGCGCCTTCCGCGAGGTATTCGCCGAGCGCGACGTCGTGCGCCGGCGTGCCGTGCAGGTGCGGCACGAGGCTCGCGCCATCGACCGGGTCGGGCCAGCCGCCGGCCGGCGCGGCGCCGGCCAGATCGACGAGCGTCGGCAGCAGGTCGACGTGCGACACGGGCCCGCGCACGCGTGCGGCGCCGAAGCGGCCCGGCGCATGGACGATCAGCGGCACGCGGCAGCCGCCTTCGAAGAACGTCATCTTGTACCAGAGCCCGCGTTCGCCAAGCATGTCGCCGTGGTCGGACGTGACGATCACGATCGTATCGTCGGCGAATCCGCACTGTTCGAGCGCGGCCAGCACGCTGCCGAACTGCGCATCGACGTAGGACGTCGCACCGTAGTAGGCGCGGCGCGCGGCGCGGATCTGCGCGTCGGCCGGCGGCGTGCGGTCGTTCTCGCAGACGAAGCGCAGCCGCTGCGAATGCGGGTCGCTGTCGGCTGCATCGAGCCGCACGGCCGGCATGTCGATCTCGTCGTCGCTGTATTGATCCCAGTATTCCCGGGTAATCGCATACGGGTCGTGCGGATGGGTCAGCGACACGACCATGCAGAACGGCCGCGCATCGTGCCCGGCCGCCCGCTCGCGCGCGACGTCGTACAGCTTCTGCTTCGCCGCGAACGTGACTTCGTCATCGAAATCGAGCTGGTTCGTACGCACGCAATGGCCGGCCTCCAGCACCGAACTCATGTTGTGATACCAGCTCGGCCGCTCGGCCGGGCTGTCCCAGTCGGGCACCCAACCGAAATCGGCCGGATAGATGTCGGTCGTGAGCCGCTCCTCGAAGCCGTGCAGCTGGTCAGGCCCGCAGAAATGCATCTTGCCGGACAGCATCGTCCGGTAGCCGCCCGCGCGCAGGTAGTGCGCGAACGTCAGCGTTTGCGCCGGCAATTCGGCGGCGTTATCGTAGGCGCCGATCCCCGACGGCAGCTTGCCCGTCAGCAGCGAGAAACGCGACGGCGCGCACAGCGGGCTCGCGCAGTATGCGGCGTCGAATACGACGCCTTGCGCGGCGAGACGGTCCAGCGTCGGCGTGCGCGCGACGCGATTGCCGTAGGCCGGCAGCGCGAACGGCGTGAGCTGGTCGGCCATCAGGATCAGGATGTTGGGTGTCGGGTTCGTCATCGGCGGTCGTGGGGAAAACGGTGTTCGATTGGAACGTCTCGCCGCTCGCGCGGCGAGGCGTCCGGCATGACGGAAGCGGTTCGACGAAAGTGCCGCACGGGCGGGCCGCGCTGGCTAGAATCGCGGAATGCGTTGCGTGCCGCCCGTGCAGCGGGCTGCAAAGCGGGCCGTGAAGCGGGCTGCAAAGCGGGCCGTGAAGCACGCATGCCGCACCGTCCGAAGCACTATCGCCCGCCCGAATTCGCGCGGGTAGGCGTCCGGCCCTTATGGGGCCATTAGAGAGACTTATGTCGAAATCCGAACCGTTACCGTCGATGCAGGCGCTGCGCGCGTTCGAATCGGCCGCCCGGCTCGCGAGCTTCACGGCCGCCGCGCGCGAGCTCGGCTCCACCCAGCCGGCCGTGAGCCAGCAGGTGTTCCAGCTCGAAGCCGAACTGGGCGTGCCGCTGTTCGAACGCAGCCCGCGCGGCGTCACGCTGACGGCCGACGGCCAGTGCCTGTACGAAGCCGTGCGGCTGAGCCTCGACACGCTGCGCGGCGCGACCGCGACCCTGCGTGCGCGCCGCGAGCACGGCGCACTCACGATCGTCACCGACTTCGGCTTCGCGACTTACTGGCTGATGCCGCGCCTGGCCGGGCTGAAGCGCGTGATGCCGGATGTCGACGTGCGTGTCGTCACGTCACAGGATTACGACGCGCAGCGCGACCATGGCGACATCGCAATCCTGTTCGGCGACGGCCACTGGCCGTCGTGCACCGCCGCAAGGCTCTTTCCGGAATCGGTCACGCCCGTGTGCTCACCCGCGTTCCGCGACGCGCACCCGCAGGTCGCGCGGGCCGAGCAGCTGCTCGCCCTGCCGCTGCTGCACGTGCAGCCGACGCGCCCCGAGCGCTGGCTGTCGTGGTCCGGCTGGTTCGACGCGCACGGCCTCGATACGGCGGCGGCCGCGCGCGGCGTGACCTTCAACAGCTACGCGCTCGTGATCCATGCGGCGCTGCTCGGCGAAGGCGTCGCGCTCGGCTGGTCGCCGCTCGTCGACGAACTCGTCGCGTCCGGGCAGCTCGTGAAGCTCGTCGACGCGCCGGTCGTCACGTCGCGCGGCTACTTCCTGGTGCGGCCGCCGCAGCGGCCCGAGCCGGACGCAACCCACGTGTTCCGGCGCTGGCTGCTCGACGCGTGCGCAAGCGCCTGACGGGCCGTGCCCGCCCCCGCGCGCTGGCGCGCCGATACCAGCCACACGGCGCGTTGGTTCTATCCGCCCCGAAATCGTCCTGATTTACTTGAGCCTCCCGCTACCCGCGCGGCGCGGCGCTTTCGTGCGCCGCCGCACGGTCGTACGCCCATGCCACCCGAGGAGTCTCATGACCGCCGAGCACCGCCCCGATCAATTCGTCCTGACACTGTCGTGCCCGAGCGCGGCCGGCCAGGTCGCCGCCGTCGTCGGCTTTCTCGACCGCCATCGCTGCTACGTCGATGCGCTGAGCGTGTTCGACGACGATCTCAGCAACCGCTTCTTCGTGCGCTGCGTCTTTCATCCGACGGATGAGACGCTGCAGATCGATGCGCTGCGCCACGAATTCGCGCCGATCGCGGCCAGTCTCGGCGGCGGGCAGGGCGACATGCAGTGGGCCATCCACGACGTGAACGCACGGCCCAAGGTGCTGATCATGGTGTCGAAGCTCGAGCACTGCCTCGCGGACCTGCTGTTCCGCTGGCGGATGGGCGAACTGAAGATGGACATCGTCGGCATCGTGTCGAACCATCCCGACTTCGAGCCGCTCGCCGCGCAGCACGGGCTGCCGTTCCGCCACTTCCCGATCACGGCCGACACGAAGGCCCAGCAGGAAGCGCAGTGGCTCGACTTCTTCGAATCGAGCGGCGCCGAGCTCGTGATCCTCGCGCGCTACATGCAGGTGCTGTCGCAGGAGACGAGCGCGAAGCTCGCGAACCGCGCGATCAACATCCATCACTCGTTCCTGCCCGGCTTCAAGGGCGCGAAACCGTACCACCAGGCGCATGCGCGCGGCGTGAAGCTGATCGGCGCGACCGCGCACTTCGTCACCGACGATCTCGACGAAGGCCCGATCATCGAGCAAGTGGTCGAGCGCGTCGATCATGCGCTGCGCCCCGAGCAACTGCTCGCGGTGGGGCGCGACGTCGAATCGCTCACGCTCGCGCGCGCGGTGAAGGCGTTCATCGAGCGGCGGGTGTTTCTGAACGGGGATCGGACGGTGGTGTTTTCGTAACGCGCGAAGGACGCGACGCTCATGGGGTAACCGACGGCACGCGCGCGGGCGTCGTGCCGATGCGACGCGCCCTGCGCCGCAGGCACAGGTTGTTCAGGATCAGCGCCGTGCCCGTCAGCGCGGCGCCTGCGATCTGCGCACGATTGGGCACGACGCCCGTGAATGCGGAAACGGCGAAGGCCGTGATGGGCACGATGTCCATGAACAGCACGCCGTTCATCGGCCCGAGAATCCGGTTGCCCGTCATCCAGAGCAGGATCGCGCCGAAACCGGCCACCGGCCCCATGTACACGAGATGCGGCAGCACCGCGTGCACGGCGGCCAGTGACGGCGCCGCGATCCGGTGCGTGACGATCAGCACCACGTTGACCGCGACGATCGTGGTCAGTCCGAGCCACGTCGTGAAGGTCGTGTATTTCAGCGCCGACCAGCGGGTAAAGCGCGCCGCGCCGAACGTATAGACGACCCAGCACAACGCGCCGACGACGATCAGCGCGTTGGCCGCATAGTGCCGCGGTTCGTGCAGCGCGGCGATCACGTCGCCGCGCGTGATGACGAGGGCCACGCCGGTAAAGGACAGCACGACGAACAGGATCGACACCGGCGCGGGCGCGACGCGCCGCAACAGGGCATTGAGCAGGAGCCCCATCATCGGCTGCGTGGCCATCATGATCGACGCGGTCAGCGCGCCTTCGTCGCCGGCCAGTTGCTGCCCCAGGAATACGAACGATCCGAATCCGCAAAAGCCGATCGACCCGAGCAGCCACGCGAGCGCCACCGGCTCGCCGCCCGAACGGAACGCACCAGGCCCTTCGACGATCCGCAGCAACGCGATGAAGCCCGTGCCCGCAATCAGATAGCGCAGCGACGTGAACGTAAAGGGATCGATGTACCGCAACGCATCGGTCATCACCGGAAACATCACGCCCATCAGGATCGTCGCGGCCATACAGGCCACGACGCCTTTCCCGTACGCGTTCGCGCCGGGCACTGCGAGAGTTGCGTTATTCATGACTAATCATTCCCAAATTAATTGAAAAATGATGCCGGTGCGGCTGCGCGCAGCGGCAGTGTCGCGTCAACTGTCTTGCTGTCCTTGCCTGCCCTTCACGGTTGCAATGCGAGCATTCGGAATACCCCACATTTGAAACCGATCATTCTCAAAATTGTCAAAAAAATCAGGTCAGCGCCCGCATCGCGATATCGACGATCGATGCCAGCTCCGCCTCCGACGCACTCGACTTGCCCAGCACGCGCATGCCCTGGATCAGGCACAGCAGGAATCGGCCGACCTCTTCCGGATCGAGATGCCGGTCGAAATCGCCGGCCTGCTGGCCGCGCGCGACGGCCAGGCTGAATTGCGTGCCGATGCGCAGCAGCGTCGATTCGATGTACGGGCGCAGTGCGTCGTCGCCGGGCAGGAGTTCGACGGCTGAATTCGTGATGAAGCAGCCGCGTCGCTCCGACAGCCGCGCACCGATTTCCGTGTAGTACAGGAGCGCCTCCCGGAGTGCCTGCCGCGGCGGCAGATCGGCCGAGAGCCGCTCCTTGAGCCGTGCGATCGCGCCTTCCGCATAGCGGTCGAACGCAGCGACCAGCAGCCCATGCTTGTCGCCGAACGTGCGGTACAGGCTGCCGCGGAAAACGCCGGTGGCCTCGCACAACGCGTCGATCGACGTCGCGTGATACCCCTGCTCCCAGAACACGCGTGCAGCGGCGTCGATCACCTCGGCGGTGTCGAATTCACGTGGGCGCCCCCTGTCACGGGCGCCGGAAGATGTCGAAGTCGGGCTCATGGATGCCGATATTAGAACCGATCATTCTCAAAATCAAGCGGGCGCGCTCCGTGAATGCGTCGCGCACGCCGGCATGAATGAAGAAAGCCCGACCGCTTGCCAGCCGGTCGGGCTTTCTTCATCGCGTGCCGTGACATCGATCGCGGCGTCCGTGTGCGGTTTCCGGACGCTGCGCGCCGTTACACGGCCTGGCGCGTCACTTCACCCAGGCAAAGTAATGCGACAGCCAGATCGTCAACCCCGCGCCGATCAGCGCCGCGTAAGGCATCAGGTTCAGCCACATCGCGCGCTTCGGCACCTCGAGCTCCATGTCGCGCTGCATCTGCGCCGGGAACCGGCCGCGATCCTGCCAGTAATGACGATAGAGGAACACCGGCACGATCAGCAGCATCGCGATCAGCCCGTTGCGCAGCGTGCCTTCGCCCTGCAGGTTCGCACCCGCGCCGACATAGACGAGGTTCGCGTAGCCGCAGATCGCGCCGCCGACGAGCAGCCACGTCGGGCAGCGGAACGGCCGATCCCAGTTGCCGCGATCCATCCGGTGGATCCAGCCCGACTGAAGATTCAGGAATACGAACAGCATGTAGCAGACGTTCGAGATCGACAGCACCGTCATGTAGTCCGACATCATCAGCAACACGAGGTTGAAGCCGAGATCGGTCCACATCGCGCGCGTGGGCGAGCCGTGCTCGTTCACGTGCGACAGGTACTTCGGCAGCCAGCCGTCCACCGATGCCTGGTACAGCGTGCGCGACGAGCCCATCATCGACGTCATCACGATCAGCAGGATCGACAGCATCAGCATCACGACGACCGCATTCGCGACCCACGCACCGCCGCCGACGATCTTCGCCATCGCGGCCGCGACGCCGGTGCCGTCGCCGATCGCCGGATCGAGCATCGCCTGCGTGCCGAGCGCACCCTGGAACGCCAGCGGCACGAGCGTCATCACGACGAGACAGAGCGCGCCCGACCAGAAGATCGCCTTAGCGGTGTCGCGGCGCGGATCGCGGAATTCGCGCGTGTAGCAGACGGCCGTCTCGAAGCCGTACGACGCCCAACCGGCCATGAACATCGCGCCGAGCGCCATCGTGACGCCCTGGCCGTTCCACGAACCGAACGTCGCGGCCGTGAGATTGCCGTGCGCGTCGTGACCGAGCGGCAGCAGCGGGAGCAGGTTCGACATCGGCACGTCGCCGAAGACGAACGGCACGATGCCGACGATCAACAGTGGCGTGAGCGACGCGATGCCGAGAATGCGCTGCGTGCGCGCAGCCTTCGATGCACCGCTGTGCTGAAGCTTGAAGGTAATGAGAAGCAGGATCGTCGCGATGATGAACGTCGCATTGATCCGCAGGGATAGACCCGGCTTGATGAACCCGAGATCCGCAACCTTGAGCTGCCAGTGCAGCACCGCCGCGTCGGCGGGAAAGAGACTCGTGAGCGCATAGCTCGCCGCGAGGCCGCAGCCGAGCGCGAGCATCGGCGACCACGCGAGCCAGTTGCACCACACGGAAACCGGGGCAATCAGCTTGCTGTAACGAACCCAGCCAATCGCGCCGTACACCGACGCGCCGCCCGATTTATGGGGAAATAGCCCGGATATTTCCGCATAAGTCGCGCTTTGAATCAGCCCCATCGTGATCGCGGCGATCCAGATCGCCCACGCGGGCTGGCCGATCGTCGCGCATACGCCACCGATCGTGAACAGCACGCCTGCCGGCACGCCGCTCGTCACCCAAAAAGCGTCTTTCCAAGTCAGGCCACGATGCAGCGTGTGGCCTGTCGAATCATGTGAGATGGTTGCTTCCACGTCACTGGTGCTGTTCGCACGCAGTCCTGCCTGACTCATCCAATTCCTCCTCTCGATCAGCGTGAGCGCTTCAGCGCTGACTCTGGTCCGATGCAAAGCAGATGATTCCGCACAAGGGCCGTAGTGTAACAATTTACGGGGTTTTCTGCAGAATCAAAAAAATAATTCCGGGATATGACCGCATCGCAGTGCGATTATTTCGGCATCCTTCAGATCAATCCCGGACTGTCTCGTCGTTGTTTTATTGCGTCGTATCGTCGCAGCTTATTGCACGCCTTCCGTCCACGCATTCACGCGATCCGCGTGCGCCGCAATCCATGCATCGGCGGCCGCGTCGGGCTTCGAGCCGTTCTGGATCGCCAGCATCACGCTGTCGATTTCACCCGGCTTCCACTGGAATTTCTTCAGGAATGCGACAACCGGCTTCGCCTTCGTTTCGAGCCCCGGATTCACGACGCTGTCCACGTGCTCCGCACCGCCGAACACTTTCTTCGGATCGTCGAGGAAGCGCAGCTTCCACTTCGCGAACATCCAGTGCGGCGCCCAGCCCGTCACGATGACCGGCTTGTTCGCATTGACCGAACGCGACAGTTCGGCCGTCATCGCGCTGCCCGAGCTCGGCATCAGCGTGTAGTTCAGCCCGTAGCTCTTGATCGCGTCGTCGGTCTTGCGCATCACGCCGGCGCCGGCATCGATGCCGACGATCCGGCCGCCGAAGCTGCCCTTCTCCGCGTTCAGGTCGTCGATGCTCTTCGCCTTCACGTACGCGGGCACGATCAGGCCGATCTTCGCATCGGGAAAATTGGCACCGAGGTCGACGACCTTGGCCTTGTACTCGTCCCAGTACGAGCCGTGCGTGACCGGCAGCCACGCGGACAGCGTTGCATCGAGATCGCCGCGCGCAACGCCCTGCCACATGATCCCGGCGGCCACCGGCACGAGCTGAACCTGGTAACCGAGCTTCTTCTCGATCACGCGCGCCGCGACGTTCGACGTCGCCACGCTATCGTCCCAGCCTTCGACGTAACCGATCTTCAGCGTGGGCTTCGTATCGGCGAGCGCCGACGCGCTCAGCGCCATCATTGCCGACAGTGCGCCGGCACACAGCACGTTTCCGAACAGCTTCATGGTCGATCTCCTTGATATGCGCCTGCGCGCGTTGCCTCTCTAGGTTCTTCAACCACAAATCCGCGGTATCGTTGTTTTCCGACGGATGCTTGTCCGGACGCGACGCGCCCGGACAGCCGATGGCGCGATTCGACTACTTGTCGATCACGAGATCGGACAGCGGCTTGCTGCAGCACAGCAGCACCATCCCCTGGTCGATCTCGCGCTGGCGGATGCCGCCGTTGTGCTTCATATCAACCTGCCCCGACATGAGCTTCACCTTGCAGGTGCCGCACATGCCCTGCGTGCACGAGGCCGGCAGCCGCACGCCCGACTGGCGCGCCGCATCCAGCACGTGCTGCTCCGAGCCGCATGAAATCTCGCGATTGCTCTTTGCGAAGCTGACCGTGTACTGCTTCGTGCCGGTGTCCGTACCTTCGGCCGGCGGCGCGAGATCGGCGAGCAGCTCGTCGCTCGCGGTCTGCGCGAGCGTTTCGAACGAGAAGCTCTCCTCGTGATACTGCTTGCGATCGAAGCCGGCTTCGTCGAGCAGGTCGCGCACGGCCTTCATGTACGGCGCGGGGCCGCACGTGAAGATTTCGCGCTCCATGAAATCCGGTGCGATCAGCTTCAGCAGCGGCAGCGTCAGGAAGCCCGTGACGCCCGGCCAGTTGGTGCGCGCGCCGACGCGCTCGACGACGAACGACGTGCGGAAATTCGTGTGGTTCGACGCGATCAGGTCGAGCTCACGCGCGAAGATGATGTCGTCCGGCGTGCGCGCGCTGTGCACGAACAGGATGTCGCGATCCTCGGCGAGATCATGGTGCGCGCGGCTCATCGACATCAGCGGCGTGACGCCCGAGCCGGCCGACAGGAACAGGTACTTGCGCGCCGGATGCCGCGCGCAGGTGAATTCGCCGGCCGGGCCGAGCACGCGCACCGATGCGCCCGGCTGCAGGTTGTCGTGCAGCCAGTTCGACACCTTGCCGCCCGGCACGCGCTTGACCGTGATCGACACCGTGTGCGGCCGCGCGGGCGACGACGAGATCGTGTAGCAGCGGTTGATCGTCTCGCCGTCGATGTCGAGCTCGAGCGTCAGGAACTGCCCGGGTTCGAACGAGAACGAGCGGCCCTGAGGCGAACGGAAGAAGAAACTCTTCACGTCGTGCGTTTCCTGCCGCACGTGGCAGCACACCAGCGTTTCCTCGACGTCGCTCGTCCAGCGCTCGGGAAGGGCGTTCCAGAACGCCGGGCGCGTGACCCGGCTGTCCACCGGCTCGAATTGGGCCGCATCTCGCATCATGTGTAACTCCGCTTGCTGTTCCGCTGACGACTACGCGCCGGTTTTTTCGGCGAGCCGGCCGATGTACCAGGCCGAGAATTTTTCGACGAGACCTTCCGTGTACGGCGAATACGGGCCCGGCTCGTACGCGCTGCTGGTCGCGCCGCGCTGCGAGAATTCGACGAGCGCGCGATCCTGGTCGTTGGTCGCGTTCCACACGGCCGTGAGGTTCTTCACGTCGTAGTCGATGCCTTCCTTCGCATCCTTGTTCACGAGCCACTTCGTGCGCACGAGCGTCTTGCCGGCCGACAGCGGGATCACCGAGAACGTCACGATGTGATCGCTCATGAAGTGATGCCACGAGTTCGGCTGCGTCCAGAACGACAGCCCGCCGAGATCGGCCTTGTCGAAACCGCCGAGCAGCTTCTTCGACGCGACCTTCGCATCGAGCGTCTGCGATTCGCCATGGCGATCGAGCGGCAGGCGCTGCGTACGGAAACCCGTCACGTCGAGCAGCTTCTCGATCTCGGCGGACGGCAGGCCCATTTCGGCCCACTCCTTGCCGCGCCGCACGCATGTTTCCGCGAACGCGTCCATGCCTTCGGCGTTGGCGTCGGAACGCTGGTAGCCGAAGCCGTATTCGTACAGCGAGATGGTGAGCTCCGGATGGTTCGCGACGCAGTGATAGCACTCGCGGTTGTTCTCCATCGTGAGCTTCCAGTTGCCTTCCTCGATGATGTCGATCTGCGCGGCGATCTTCGTGTTCGGCAGATCGTGCGGCAGCAGGTACGGCTCCATCTCGGCGCGCAGCTGCGCGAAGTCGGCGGGCGGCTCGTCGGCGAGGCAGATGAAGATCAGGCCCGCCAGGTTCTCGACGTGCACCGACTTCAGACTGTGCTTGCAGCGGTCGAACTTCTCGCCCATGTGCTCGGCGAACATCAGCTGGCCCGTCAGGTTGTAGGTCCAGCTGTGGTACGGGCACACGATGTTGCCGACCGAGCCCTTGTCTTCGTTGCACAGGCGCGCGCCGCGGTGACGGCACACGTTGTGGAACGCGCGGATCGCCATGTCGTCGTCGCGCACGATCAGGATCGAATCGCTCCCCAGTTCCACGGTCACGTAGTCGCCCGGCTCCGGAATGTCCGGCTCGATCGCCACCTGGATCCAGTGCTGGCGGAAAATCGCCTCCATGTCGAGCGCGAAGATGTCCTCGCTCGTGTAGAACGGCGCTTCGAGGCTGTACCCTTCCTTGCGCCGCTCGATCAATGCACGAATGTCTGCCGATACTTTCATCGTTTGCTCCGGATTCCTTGCATCCCTGGGTTCTTGCCGACAGGCATCAAAATCAGTAGTCGATGAGCTGATGCTCGCGCAAATACGCGAGGATCACTTGTGCTTTTTCGACCGAACTCCCTTCATTTACGACGTTGCCGCCACGACTCTCGGTCGTCGTCGCGGACAGCATCCGGGCATGCCCGGAGCGCTTCTCGGCGGCGACCAGTTTTACGGGTTTACGCTCGACCGGGCCGACCGTCCACGCGGCCGCGTCGGCGTCCGTGCCGGGTGCCGCAAGCGCCGGCCGGATCGCGCCGGCACGCAGTCGCGCATACGCATAGCGCGGCTCGGCATTGGCGAGCGGATGAACGGCGACGACGGCCGGCAGCGCCGCGTCGACGCGCCGCCGCAGTCCTTTCGGCAAGAATTGCCGGACGGCCACGCGGCCGCCTTCGACCGTCACGTCGACGGCCGAGCCGACCAGCGGATAGCCGAGCGTCGCGGCGACGCGATACGGCAGCATGCCGGTGTCGTACGCGCCTTCGGCGCGCGTGCCGGTCAGCACGAGGTCGTAGTCTTCGACGCGTGTGGCGAGCGCATGCACGGCATCGTCGCCGTCTCGGCAGGCCAGCACCTCGACCTCTCGTGCGCCGAGCGCCAGATATTCGGCAAGCGCCGCATTCGCGGGGTCGCCCGCATGGATCACGTCGAGCTGCGCGCGATGCCGCTCCGCGAGCTGACGGCCGGTTTCGAGCGCGGCGGCGTCGTTGCGGCTATAGCGCGCGACGCCGCTGACCGGATGGCAGCCGACGGACACGAGCACCGCAATGCGTTGCAACGGGCGGGGGGCGTTCATGCGGCAACTCCTTCCGGTTCACGGGTGCCGACCGCGGCCGGCGATTCGCCACGCGCGGCGCGCGCGGCCTGCACCTGTTCGATCAGCGCGGCGATCGTGCCCTGCGCGTCGCCGACGACCGTCAGGTTCGCGCGCTTCGCGATCGGCGCACTGCCGTCGAGGTTCACGGCGATCACGTGACGGCAATCCTTGATCCCCTGCAGGTGCTGCACCGCGCCCGAGATGCCGAACGCGATGTACACGCTCGCCTCGACCGTCTTGCCGGTCGCACCGACCTGCTTGTCGCGCGTGAAGTGGCCGTTGTCGACCGCGACGCGGCTCGCGCCGATCGCCGCGCCGAACGCGCCGGCCAGCCGCTCGAACGCGCCGATGTCGGACACGCCGTTGCCGGCCGACACGATGAAATCGGCTTCCTCGAGCGCGACCTGGGCCGCGTCGATCTCGTCGAGACCGAGATCGCGGTACGGCTGCGCGGCGTCATGCGCCGGACGGATGAAGTCGGCGGCCAGGCGTTCGCCCGCGCCGACGAACGGCAGCTTCGCGTCGACCGCGTTCTGCGCGAGCAGGATCACGTCGGGCAGCGCACGGGTGGCAAACGCGCGCCCGGCCTGCGCATACGCGCCGACATGCTTCGCGTCGATCTCGACGACGTGCGTCGCGACGCTCGCGCCGGCGGCCGCCGCGTAACGCCGGCCGAGATCGCCGTCGCCCGTCGCGTTGTCGGGCGCGAACACGTGTTTCGGTGCGAGTGCGGCAACGCAGGCCTGCAGCGCTTGCAATTCGCTTTCAGGATCGAACGCGCGCCGGTCGAAACCGGCGAGTTCAAGCAGCTTGTCGACGCCCAGTTCGGCCACGTCGTCCTTCAGCTCGCCGAACGCGAGCAGCGCGACTTCGGTCTGCGCATCGGCGAGCAATGCGGCGGCAGCGATCGCCTGCCGCGAATGATCGTCGAGCGCGCCACGTTCACTGTGCGCGACCACCAGCATCACGTGCTTCGGATCCTGCACCGCGCGGCGCGGCTTCGCAGCCGCTGCGCCATGACCATGCGCGAACCCGTGCACGGCGTTCGCATCGGCGCTGCCTTCCTCGCCGAGCGTGATGCGCTTCAGGCCGGCGGCCGTGATGATGAACGGCCGGCGCGGATCGATTCGTTTGATCGTATTCATCGATTCACTCCAGCGAGGCGGCGACGAGTTCGGCCACGTCGAGCACGTCGGGGCGCGGGCCCACGACACCTTCGAGCATCGCCGTGCAGTTCGGGCAGGCCACCGCGACCACGTCCGCACCGATCGTGCGTGCGTCCGCGATGCGGATGTCGGGAATGCGCTGCTTGCCAGGGATGTCGGTCAGCGGCGCGCCGCCGCCACCACCGCAGCAGCGGCCGCGCATGCCGTTGCGCTCCATCTCGACGACCTGGATGCCGATCGTCTTCAGCAGCTTGCGCGGCGCTTCCGTCTCGCCGTTGTAGCGGCCGAGATAGCACGGGTCGTGATACGTGGTGCGCTTCTCGCGCAGCGCTTCGACGGCCTTCGGCGCGATCTTGCCGCTGTCGGCCAGTTCGGCGAGGTAGGTCGTGTGGTGCTTGACCGTCACGCGCAGCCCGAGCGCGCGGTATTCGTTGCGCAGGCTGTGCATCACGTGCGGATCGGCCGTCACGATCTGCCGGTACGACAGCGTGCCGAGCGTGCCGATCAGGCGCTTCGCCATCTGCTGGAACGTTGCTTCGTCGCCGAGCCGGCGTGCAACGTCGCCCGTATCGGTTTCGGTCGAGCCGAGCACCGCATAGTCGACGCCCGCCTTGTTCAGCACCTTGACGAACGCGCGCAGCGTGCGCTGGTAGCGCATGTCGAACGCGCCTTCGCCCGCGACGAACAGCACGTCGACCGGCTTGCCGGGCTGCGCGACGGGCGCGCTCAGGTCGACCGACCAGTCGTAGCGCGCAGCCGTGTCGTAGCCGCCCATCGTGCCCGTCTCGCGCAGGTTCGCGAGCACTTCCTGGCCCTTGCCCGGCACCGAGCCATGCACGAGCGTGCGGTTGCGGCGCATGTCGACGATCGCGTCGACGTGCTCGATCAGCATCGGGCATTCCTGCACGCACGCGCGGCAGGTCGTGCACGACCACAGCGTCTGCTCTTCAATCAGGCCCGACACGATCCGGCCGTTCGGCTCGCCGCGATGCTGGCCGACCGCGAGGCCCGGCGACGGGCTGCCCGCGTACGCCGCGTCGGTGCCGCCCGCCATCCCGACGACGAGATCCTGGATCAGCTTCTTCGGGTTCAACGGCTGGCCCGACGCGAACGCGGGGCACGCGGCTTCACACTTGCCGCACTGCACGCATGCGTCGAAGCTCAGCAGCTGGTTCCAGCGGAATTCCACCGGCTTCTCGACGCCGTACTCCTGATGCTCGATGTCCGGCAGTTTCAGCGCGGTCGGCGGCGTGGCCGTGCCGTTGCCCGTGAACGATTCGCGGGTGGCCGCGAAGCGCTCCTGGCGCGGGTGGAATGCCAGGTGCAGCAGGCCGGCGATCGCATGCTTCATCGGGCCGCCCTTGGCAGCGCCGACCGTCATCGTGAATGCACCGACACCGATCAGCACTGCGCAGAGCACCGCGAACGCACCCGACATCGCGCCGGTCGGCACCAGCATGAACAGCACGAGGCCGAGCGCGAACGAGCCGAGCAGCCAGGGCAGCGTATTCCACGGGCCGCGCGACAGGCGGGCCGGCACATCCCTGGCCGCACGCCGGCGCCACACGAACACCGCGCCGACCAGCATCGCGAGCGCCGCCAGGAAGATCAGCTTGTCGAGCCACGGCGAATAGATCGCGAGGCCGTAGTTGACGAACACCAGCGCGAGTGCGCCGATCGCGCCGCCCGCCGTCGCGACGTGCGTCTTCGCGATATACGGATCACGGGCGACCACATGGTGCAGGTCGACGAAGTAGCGCTTCGGGATCGCGAACAGGTTCGCGACGCCAAACGTGCCGGGCGCGGTGGCCCGGCCGAGACGCCAGTAGGACGAGCGCTTCGCGACCGCGAACGCGAGCCCCGCCACCGACAGCCACAACAGCGCGGTAATGAGGAAGGACGGATTCATCGTTTAGAAATCCTTCACGAGACGCAGCGAGTCGTAGATCGCGCCGTGGACGTTGTGCATCGAGATGCAATCGCCGACACGAAACAGCAGGAAACGGCCGTTGCCGAGTTCTTCCGACAGGCACGGCTGCGGCTCGGCCGCGAACAGCGTGTGCGGATCGATCTGGCCGCGGTTCACCGATTCCGGCTTGAGCTTCCAGTACAGCTCGTCGTTCGGCGACGAGCCGTTCTCGATCACCACCTGGTCGACCGCGCGTTCTTCCAGTTCTTCCGTGTACTCGTTGCGCAGCACGGCGATCAGCTTGCCGTCCTCTTCATAGACGCGATCGAGCATCGTGTTCGGCGTCGGGATCACGCCGAATGCGTACAGGCGGCGATAGAAGATCGGGAACGTCGTGCCGCCGCAATCGTCGGCCACCTTCACGTCCGGCGTGACGACCTCGACCTTCGAGCCGCGGCTCGCCATGAAGTCGGCCACGCCGGCGCCCGCATGCGTGCTCACGCCGTCGAACAGCAGCACGTTCTGCTTCGGCTCGACCTTGCCGGTCAGGATGTCCCACGAGCTGACGGCCAGCCCCTCGGCCACGCCCCAGCCCGGCACCTGCCACGTGAAGCTCGAACCGCCCGTCGCGAGCACGACGATGTCCGGCTTCTCGGCCATGATCGTCTTCTCGTCGGCGGCCACGCCGAGGCGGCGGTCCACGCCCAGGCGCTTCGTTTCCATGTCGAACCAGCGGATGATCCCCGACATCTGTTCGCGCTGCGGCGCCTTCGCGGCGATCATCACCTGGCCACCCACTTCGGCGTTCTTCTCGAACAGCACCACGTCGTGGCCGCGCAGCTTCGCGACACGCGCCGCCTCGAGGCCCGCGGGGCCGGCGCCGACCACCACCACCTTGCGCTTCGGGCCGCGCGACTTCTCGATGATGTGCGGCATCGTCGCTTCGCGCGAGGTCGCCGCGTTCTGGATGCACAGCACGTCGAGGCCGTTGTACTGGCGGTCGATGCAGTAGTTCGCGCCGACGCACTGCTTGATTTCATCCTCGCGGCCGTCGCGGATCTTGATCACCATGTGCGGATCGGCGATCTGCGCGCGCGTCATGCCGACCAGGTCGATCATGCCGGTCGCGAGCAGGCGCTCGGCCTGGCCCGCATCGCGAATGCTCTGCGCGTGCATCACCGGAATCTTCACGACCGACTTGATGCCCGCCGCGAGGTGCACGAACGGCTCCGGCGGCAGTGCCATCGGCGGCATGCAGTTGGCGATCGTGTTGTGCGTGTCGCCCCCCGAGCCGACCACGCTCAGGTAGTCGATCAGGCCCGTCTCCGACATCGCCTGCGCGATTTCCTTCAGCGCTTCGTGATCGAGGCCGTCCTCGTGGAACTCGTCGCCGCACATGCGCAGGCCGACGCAGAAATCCTTGCCGACCGCCTCGCGCACGGCCGTCAGCACCTCGATGCCGAAGCGCAGCCGGTTCTCCAGGCTGCCGCCCCATTCGTCGGTGCGGTGGTTCGAACGCTTGCTCCAGAACTGGTCGATCAGGTGCTGGTGCGCGGCCGAGATTTCGATGCCGTCCATGCCGGCCGCTTTCACGCGCTTCGCGGCCGCCGCGAAATCGCCGATGATGCGGCGGATTTCCTCGATCTCGATGATCTTCGCGTTGCCGCGGTGCACCGGTTCACGCACGCCCGACGGCGACATCAGGTGCGGCCAGTGCTCGCCGTGGAACGACGAGCGACGGCCCATGTGGGTCGCCTGGATCATGATCTTCGCGCCGTGCTTGTGCATCGTGTCGGCGAGGCGCGTGAGCGGATCGATGATCTTGTCGGTCGACAGGTTCACCGATTTCCACCAGCCCTGCGGGCTGTCGATCGACACCGGGCTCGACCCGCCGCAGATCGCGAGGCCCACGCCGCCCTTCGCCTTTTCTTCGTAGTAGCGGATATAGCGGTCGCCCGGCAGGCCGCCCGGCTCGGCATACACCTCCGCATGCGCGGTGCTGACGATCCGGTTGCGCAGCGTCAGCTGGTTCAGCTGCATGGGTTTGAACAGGTGGGGATAACGCATCGCTGGCGACCTCTGGCGTTCGAATGTCTCGTGTTGCGGGTGTTGTGGTGTAGCGGTGAATCAGTGCATCAGTGCGCGATCGGCGACACTTCGAAGACGCAGTGGTCGTGATGCTCGGCCGCGCACTGCACTTCCTTCGATTGCGCGCGCGGCGCGCCCTTGCCTTCCGGCGTCGTGTCGTTGACCCAGTCCATCGCGCCGGCGAACCAGCCCGCGAACATGTAGCAGAGCTTGCCTTCCTTCCCCGGCTGCTGAAGCACGAACGACGAGTGGCGCAACTCGATCCTGGCGCGCGCGCCGGCGGGATCGGCCTCGATGATCGAGAACAGGCCCCAACCGCGCTGCGACAGGCGCTTCAGGTAATGCTCGAACACGGCCATGCCGGTCAGGCCGTGCAGCTTCGCTTCCTTGTCGCACCAGTGGTACGCGGACTTGTAGCCGGCCTTGTAGAGAATCTCGGCATACGCTTCGACGCCGAGCGCTTCCTCGACGGCGACGTGGTTGTTCGTGAAGAAGTGACGCGGCACGTACAGCATCGGCAGCGCGTCGGTGGTCCAGACGCCGGTATCGGGATCGACGTCGATCGGCAGTTGCGGTTGCATCGTGGTGACTCCGTGAGGAAATTGGCCGCGCGTCTCGGCGCGCAGGCGCGACATCGTCCGCGTGCCCGCGCGGCTTGCGCGGGCACGTCCCGATTTCTTGTAATGTTGAATCGCTGGCGGCGGTTCGGCGTTCGCGGCGCTTATGCGCCCCACACGTCCTTGAACACGCGCACCCAGTTCTCGCCCATGATCTTGCGGATGCGCGACTCCTTCCAGCCGTGGCGTTCCATCGCGGCCGTCAGGTTCGGGAATTCGCCGATCGTGCGGATGCCGTCCGGGTTGATCACCTTGCCGAAGTTCGTCAGCTGGCGATAGCGGCCCTTGTCATGCGTCAGCATGTCGAAGAATTCCTTCGCGAAATCCTGCGTGAAATCCGTGCCGATGCCGACCGCATCCTCGCCGATCAGGTTCACGACGTAGTCGATCGCCTCGATGTAGTCGTCGATGTTCGCCTCGATCCCGCGCTTGAGGAACGGCGCGAACATCGTCACGCCGACGAAGCCGCCCGCATCGGCGATCTCCTTCAGCTGTTCGTCGCTCTTGTTGCGCGGATGCTCTTTCAGGCCCGACGGCAGGCAGTGCGAATAGCACACCGGCTTCTTCGAGAACGCGATCGCTTCCGACGACGTGTTGCCGCCCACGTGCGACAGGTCGACCATGATGCCCACACGGTTCATCTCGGTGATCACTTCGCGGCCGAAGTCCGACAGCCCGCCGTCGCGCTCGTAGCAACCGGTGCCGACCAGGTTCTGCGTGTTGTAGCAGAGTTGCACGACGCGCACGCCCATGTCGTGGAACGCCTCGATGTAGCCGAGGTTGTCCTCGAACGCGTGCGCGTTCTGGAAACCGAGGATCACGCCCGTCTTGTCTTCCTTCTTCGCGCGGAAGATGTCTTCCGTCGTGCGCACCAGCGTCAGCAGTTCGCTGTTGTCGCGGATCTTCTTCTTCATCACGCCGATGTTGTCGACGGTCTTCGTGAAGTTCTCCCACACCGACACCGTGCAGTTCGCGGCCGTGATGCCGCCCTTGCGCATGTCTTCGAACACCGGCTTCTCGAACTTCGAGATGTTCAGCCCGTCGATGATGATGCTGTCTTGATGCAGCGTGCTCATGTGTTGCTCCAGTATTGTCGGGTCGGTGGGATCAATAGATCGGGAAGCGTTCGCACAATGCGAAGATCTCGCGGCGCACACGCTGTTCGGTCGCCGGGTCGCCTTCCGGGTTCGCGCGCAGCGCATCGAACACTTCCAGGATCAGGCGGCCCACCTCGCGGAACTCCGCGACGCCAAAGCCGCGCGTCGTGCCGGCCGGCGTGCCGAGGCGGATGCCCGACGTGACGGTCGGCTTCTCGGTGTCGAACGGAATACCGTTCTTGTTGCAGGTGATGCCCGCACGCTCCAGCGCCTGTTCGACCGGCGCGCCCTTCAGGCCCTTCGGGCGCAGGTCGACCAGCAGCAGGTGGTTGTCGGTGCCGCCCGTGACGAGATCGACGCCGCCCGCCTTCAGCACTTCGCCAAGCGCCTGCGCGTTCGCGAGCACGTTGTCGATGTAGGTCTTGAAGTCCGCATGCAGCACTTCGCCGAACGCGACGGCCTTGCCGGCGATCACGTGCATCAGCGGGCCGCCCTGCAGGCCGGGGAACACGGCCGAGTTGATCTTCTTCGCGATCTCCTCGTCGTTGGTCAGCACGAAGCCGCCGCGCGGGCCGCGCAGCGTCTTGTGAGTGGTCGACGTGACGACGTGCGCATGCTCGACCGGATTCGCATGGCGGCCCGCGGCGATCACGCCGGCGATGTGCGCCATGTCGACCATCAGCTTCGCGCCGACGCTGTCGGCGATCGCACGGAAGCGCGCGAAGTCGAGCGCACGCGGGTACGCCGAGAAGCCGGCGATGATCAGATTCGGCTTGTGCTCGTGCGCCAGTGCTTCGACCTGGTCGTAGTCGATCAGCATCGTGTCGCGGTTCACGCCGTACTGAACCGCGTTGAACCACTTGCCCGACAGCGCCGGCTTCGCGCCGTGCGTCAGGTGGCCGCCCGCGTCGAGCGACATGCCCAGCACCGTGTCGCCCGGTTTGGCCAGCGCGAGCATCACCGAGCCGTTCGCCTGCGCGCCCGAGTGCGGCTGCACGTTCGCATAGCCGGCGTTGAAGATCTGCTTCACGCGCTCGATCGCCAGCGCCTCGACTTCATCCGCGAACTCGCAGCCGCCGTAGTAGCGCTTGCCGGGATAGCCTTCCGCGTACTTGTTGGTCAGCACCGAGCCCTGCGCCTCGAGCACGGCGCGCGACACGATGTTTTCCGACGCGATCAGTTCGACCTGCGACTGCTGGCGCTCGAGTTCCTTCAGGATGGCGCTGCGCACCGGCGCGTCGCGCTCGGCAAGGGGCTGCGAGAAGAAAGGCTGGGTGTTCGACATAGTGCGTCCGTGACGAAGAATAAGGGGCTGAAACCGAAGCTCAAGGCCCGCCCTGCCTGGGTTTCCCGCTCGTCCCGTACAAGGCTGCCGACGGCTCTATTCTTGTCGTTCGGATTTTCGGCGGATTGATGAATTTAGACGCGTTCTTTGCCTTTTCCGCCATGCACGTCCGTTTTATACAAGTAACCGGTCGTGCTTTTTTAGATGGCCCAGCAAACGGCCCCCGGCAGTTCACCTATGAACAGGCACGCCGGCGGTGCGATTGTCGCCCGGTCGGGGTGCAGCGCATCACGAATTCGGTGCAGTGCAACATGCGGCTTTCAGCCAGACAACGTATGGAGCTAGGGTTTAGCCGTATGGCACGCTTGTTGCGCTGGCTCACACAATACCGCAGCCCGACCCGTGCCCCCCGGGCGAAAAGCTATTAGAGATTCAAGGAACGCTCCCCATGTCGCCCGACCGCACAGCGTCGCTGTCCCACTTCGCGTTCATGCCATTACCGAACTTCACGATGATCGCGTTCACCAATGCGATCGAGGTGCTTCGGATGGCGAACTACCTGAGCGGCCAGCCGCTCTACCGCTGGTCGATCATCAGCCCGGATGGCGGCCCGGTCACCGCAAGCAACGGCCTGACGGTCGATACCGGTCCGGCCGAATGCGTCGGGCAGCCCGACATCGTGTTCGTGTGCGGCGGCGTCGACGTGCAGCGCGCGACCACGCCCGCCCATCTGTCGACGCTGCGCCGCTTCGCGCGCGCAGGCATCCCGCTCGGCAGCCTGTGCACGGGCACCTATGCGCTCGCGAAATCGGGTCTGCTTGCGGGCTACGCGTGCGCGATCCACTGGGAGAACATGTCGGCACTGAAGGAAGAGTTTCCGGACACGCGCTTCCTGAAGGAACTGTTCGTGATCGACCGCGACCGCATCACGTGCACGGGCGGCGTCGCGCCGCTCGACATGATGCTGAACCTGATCGCCGCGCGCGTGGGCACCGCGCGCGTCACGCAGATCGCCGAGCAGTTCATCGTCGAACACGTGCGCGATACGAGCGCGCAGCAACGCATGCCGCTCGTCGCGCGCCTCGGCTCCGCGAACAAGTCGCTGTTCGAAGTGATCTCGCTGATGGAGAACAACATCGAGGAACCGCTGTCGCGCGAGGAGCTCGCGCGGCTCGCGAACATGTCGCAGCGGCAACTGCAGCGCCTGTTCCGCGAACATCTCGGCATGACGCCCACTCACTACTACCTGACGCTGCGGCTGCGCCGCGCGCGCGAGCTGCTGCTGCAGACCGACATGTCGATCATGCACATCACGATGGCCTGCGGCTTCCAGTCGGCTTGCCACTTCAGCAAGAGCTATCGCGACGCATTCGGCGTCGCGCCGACGAGGGAGCGGCGCAAGCAGGTTGCGCCGCTTGCGCAGGGCGCGGCCAGTGCCGGGCCGGTGTTTCCGGTGCTTGCGGTCCATGCGTGACACGCGCGCTGCGCGGTGAAGAATCATGCGGTCGTGAAGACCGATGTCGACGGATTGTAGAAGCGTGGGCGCAACCGCCATGCAGCGGTTGTCACTTTCTGCGCGACGCTTCTGAGGCACTTCACCTGACCGCATTACCGCTGTAGGACGATTCCCCGCCCTCCCGGTTTGCTCGCGTCACGATAAGGCGCTCGCCGGGGATCGGGACGATGTCGCGCCAGACAGTACCGTTCGTCCGAGCCCGGAATTTTCCCGGAGAAGAAACTCCGCTTCCGATACGTGATTTCGTCCGCTGTCACCCAGCGCGACAACAAGCGCAATCACGTCTGCCATGCGTTCGCGGTCCACTTGGCGTTACCACCTTTCGGCCGCCGAGCGCGGCGCGAGCCGCGATTGAGCGAACAGGTTCGAGACGCCATCACGACCGCGTTGTAAGCACCGTCTGCCACGAATGATTCGTCGACGCGGCGCGGCACGGCCATTTCTCTGCCGTTGCAGTCGCTGTCGCTTCATTCGGCCGTACACGCTTTATGTTGAATCCCCAGTGCGTTTCGTCGGCGACCTATCAATCAAGTTGCATCCGCTTGTAGACAAGCAGCGTCGACGGCAAACGATCAAGTCCTGGATCGCAGCGCACCTTCCCGCTCGGTTTGCGAAGTTCAGCGCTCGATTGCGCTTTCATCCGGTAATCCCCCCGAAAAACCGGTGTGATCAGAAGTAGAATTTTCTTGTTGAGGGAGTTCTACGGAATGAAGAAATCGAGATTCACGGACAGCCAGATCATGGACGCGCTCAAGCGCGTGGAATCGGGGCTG